>JBIKVA010000008.1:0-28817 GCA_044357085.1 Steroidobacteraceae bacterium
CACGTGACCCGGATCCGCGCGGCATGACCGTTTGCGGCCTCGACGGCGCCGCAGCCGGCACCGTGGTCGAACTCTGGGTCGATCGCGCCGAACCGCAAATCCGCTATCTCGAGGTCGAGATCGCCGGTGGTCGCAAGGTCATGCTGCCGAGCGGGTTCGTGCGCTACGACGCCGGCAACCGCAAGGTGAAGGTCGCATCGATCAAGGCCGCGCAGTTCGCGGGCGTTCCGGGAATCGCAGGCAGCGAGCAGATCACCAAGCTCGAGGAAGACCGCATCTGCGCGTACTACGCGAGCGGACACCTGTACGCGACGCCGTGCCGCAGCGAGTCGCTGATCTGACGCCATGACCATACGCGCCACCTTCAGCGAACACGACAGCGAGCCGGTCCGCGGACTGCCCTCGGCTTTACCCTCCGGCGAGTACATTCTCTGGCAGGGAGCGCCGCAGTGGCGCTCCCTCGCCCTGAATGCCTACCGGCTGCGGCAACTCACGGCCTACTTCGCGGTCATCGTCGCGGCACGCGGCGCCTATCTCATCTGGACCGGCAGCACGCTCGCCGAGGCGCTGCGCGGCTGCGTCGGGCCGGCGGTGCTGTCGATAGTCTGTCTGGCCATCGTGGCGGGGATCGCCCGCCTCGCAGCGCGCTCGACCTGGTACACGGTCACCACGCGCCGCGTGGTGATCCGCCAGGGCATCGCGCTGGCGAGCACCATCAACCTGCCGTTCAAGGCGATCGATTCCGCGCAGATCATGATGCGCGCCGATGGCGGCGGCGACATCGTGCTCGGACTCGACCGGGAACAGCGCGTTTCCTATCTTTGGCTGTGGCCTCACGTGCGGCCGTGGCGGCTGACGCATCCGCAGCCGGCGCTGCGGTGTCTTGCCGACGTGCAGCGCGCCGGCGAGATCCTCGGCCGCGCCTATGCGGACTTCACGCCCGGCACCACGCTCGGTGGCCCGGCACCGCAAACTGACGCCGTGCCAACGGCCGTCGGTGTTTCGGCGTGACGGCCCGGCACGCGCACGACCTGCCCAAACCCCTGCTGCTCTCGGCGGCATTGCTGGTGCTGGCGGCCATCACGCTCGTGGTCGTCGGCGAGGACCTGCCGCAAGCCGGCGCACCCGCGGCAGCGGCCGTCGTGTCGAGCCACGACGTCCGCCTGCACTCTCGCGAGGACGGCGCGATCGTGCCGGTGCTGGCAGACGGCACACGCCTGCCGGCGATCCGTGCCGAAAACGCGGGATTCGTCAGCGGCGTGATCCGCGGTTTGTCACGCGGCCGAAAGCTTTCGGGCAGCGATCCGGATGCTCCTTACCGGCTCTCGCGCCTGCGTGATGGGCGTTTGCTGCTGACCGACACGGCAACCGGAACCTCGATCGATCTCGACGTTTTCGGCTCCGACAACGCCCGCACCTTCGCGTTGCTCTGGGAACAGGGCGAGGCCCACGCCTCCGGGACGGCCCGCTGAGCGCGTCTGCGCCGGGGGCAGGGACATGAACTGGTCGTCCCATGTCGCGCCCATGCTGTTCACCATCGCGCTCTGGTGGGGTTCGACGGCAGTGATCGCCCGACTGATCGGCCGCGAGCCCGGCACTTATCCCTTGCTGCTCGCCGTGGCGACGGTCCTCGGCCTAGGGGGCCTGGCGCTCAGCGTGGGTCTGCGGGACGTGACCACGATGACATCCGCGTTCGCGGCGCTCGCCGCAGCGCTCGCGATCTGGGGCTGGATCGAGGTGACTTTCCTCACCGGCAAGGTCACCGGCCCGGACCCGGGGCCGAGCCTGCGCGAAGACGGCCTGCTGCGCCGCGCCGGCAGTGCCATCACCGCCATCCTGTGGCACGAGTTGCTGATCATCGGCACAGTTGCCGTCGTCGCGATCGTCCTCGCGCGCCGCGACAACGATCTCGTGCTGCTGGTGCTGCTGCTGCTGTGGCTGATGCGCAGCAGCGCCAAGCTGAATCTCTTTCTCGGCGTGCGCAATCTCGGCGAAGGATTCCTGCCGCCGCATCTGCAGCATCTGCTCGGCTTCATGCGGCACCGGCGGATGAACCCGCTGATGCCGCTGTCGATCGCGATCGGCGCGCTGATCGCCTGGCGTTGCGGCAGCGCCGCACTCGCTGCCGCGTCGATGCACGACGCGGCGGCCTACAGCATCCTCGCGACGCTGGCGCTGCTCGCCGTGGTCGAACACCTGTTGATGGTATTGCCGATGCCGGCCGAGTCGCTGTGGCGCTGGAGCCTTGCCAACCGGCGTGCCGCCCCCTGACGAGGAGCCGTGGAGACACCATGAGATCACCGATCACCCGCTCGCTGCTCGAAGGCATCGACGATCCGTCGCAACTGCGGCAGCTGCCGCGCCAGTCGCTGGCAAGGGTGGCCGACGAACTGCGCGAGTTCCTGCTGCAGTCCGTCGCCGACAGTGGCGGACACCTCGCCTCGGGGCTAGGCACGGTGGAGCTGACGATCGCCCTGCACTACTGCTTCGACACCCCGCAGGATTCGCTGGTGTGGGACGTCGGGCACCAGTGCTACCCGCACAAGGTGCTGACGGGACGGCGCGCGGCGCTCGGCTCGATCCGCAAGCGCCCCGGACTTTCCGGCTTCCTGAAGCGCGACGAAAGCCATCACGACAGTTTCGGTGCCGGGCACTCGAGCACCTCGATCAGCGCCGCGCTCGGGATGGCCTGCGCCGCGCAGCTGCAGGGTCGTCGTTCACGCGCCGTCGCGGTGATCGGTGACGGTTCCCTGACGGCAGGCCTCGCCTTCGAGGCGCTGGATCATGCCGGCGGACTCGGCGCAGATCTGCTCGTCGTGCTCAACGACAACGGCATGTCGATCTCGGAAAACGTCGGCGCGCTGTCGCGGCAACTCACCACGCAGGGTCGCGGTGACGCCGATGACGCCCGCGGATTCTTCCGCGCGCTCGGGTTCGACTACCACGGCCCCGTGGACGGCCACGACATCGAGGCACTCGTCGAGCGCCTGTCGGTGTTGCGCGACGTGCCAGGTCCGAAACTGCTGCACGTCGTCACCCGCAAGGGCAAGGGATACCCCGCGGCCGAGGCCGACCCGATCAAGTATCACGGCGTGACGCCCTTCGATCCTGCCGTGGGCCTCACGGCCGGCAAGGCAGCGACAACCACCTACACCCAGGTATTCGGCGAGACGGTCTGCGAACTGGCGACGGAGGATCCGCGCGTGGTCGTGGTCACCCCCGCAATGCGCGAGGGCTCGGGACTCGTGGCGTACGCCAAGCGCTTTCCGGACCGTTACCACGACGTCGGCATCGCCGAGCAGCACGCCGTGACGTTCGCGGCCGGCCTTGCCACCCGCGGCCTGCGGCCGGTGGTGGCGATCTACTCCACCTTCCTGCAACGGGCCTACGACCAGCTGGTGCACGACGTATGTCTGCAACAGCTGCCGGTGACGTTCGCGATCGACCGCGCCGGTCTCGTCGGCCCCGATGGCGCCACCCACAACGGCAGCCTCGACAACAGTTTCCTGCGCTGCGTGCCCGGACTGGTGGTGATGACCCCCTCGAGCGGCAGCGAATTGCGCGCCATGCTGCGCACCGCGGTCGACTCCGGCGTGCCCTGCGCCGTCCGTTACCCGCGCACCGCCGCCGTCGGGCTCGCCGCGAGCGGACAACCCCTGCCGCGCGCCTTGCCGCTCGGCCGCGGCGAACTCGTCAGACACGGCTCGGGTATCGCCCTGCTCGTCTTCGGCACGCTGCTCGATACGGCCCATGACGTCGCCGACATCATCGACGCCAGTGTCGCCAACATGCGTTACGTCAAGCCGCTCGATGAAGCGCTGTTGCTGGAGCTCGCCGAGCGCCACGACATCCTGGTGACCATCGAGGAGAGCGCGATTGCCGGCGGCGCCGGCAGTGCGGTCAGCGAGTTCCTCGCCGCCCGGGGCATCGATACGCCCGTGCTGCACCTCGGGCTTCCCGACCGGCCGATCGAGCACGGCACGCGCGAGCAATGCCTGCAGGAGGCGGGACTCGACGTGCCCGGAATCTTCGATGCGATCGCGCGCCGCTGCGCGAAGATCGCGGAACGTCGCAACGGCCGCGGTACGAAGCCGCTGCGGTTGCGCGACAACGCGATGTTCAACGGTGTGCTGCGGCTGCTTACGCGCAGCCAGCTCGGCTAGGCGATCTGGCGCAAACTTTCGGGCAATCGGAAGCGTACCGTCTCCGCGAGCCCGGGCAGTTCCCGCACCGAGGCGGCGCCGAATTCACGCAGGCGCTCGCAGACTTCCTGCACCAGGTGCTCGGGCGTCGAGGCCCCGGCGGTCACGCCGACGTGCCTCACGCCGTCGAGCCAGAACGACTGCACGTCCTCTGCATCCTGCACCAACCAGGCCGGCACGCCCTGATCGGCGGCGACTTCCTGGAGCCGGTTCGAATTCGAGCTGTTGTGTGCGCCGACGACGATCACGAGATCGACACGACGCGCGAGCTGCTGCACCGCGCGCTGCCGATTGAGCGTCGCGTAGCAGATGTCGTCGAGACCGGGACCGACGATGTCGGGGTAGCGGGCTTCGAGGGCGTTGATCAGTTCGCGGGTGTCATCCAGCGACAAGGTGGTCTGTGTCACGTAGGCGACGGGATCGTCCGCCGACATCGGCAGCGCGGCGATCTCGTCGGCGGTACCGACCACGTGGACGGGACCCGTCACCGAACCACGCGTGCCCTCCACTTCCTCGTGCCCCGCATGGCCCACCACGACGATGGTGTAGCCGCGCTGGGAATAACGCTGCGCCTGCAGGTGCACCTTGGTGACCAGCGGGCAGGTCGCATCGATGACGCGCAAGCCCCGCCGGCGAGCCGCCTCCACGACGGCCGTCGCCACCCCGTGCGCGCTGAACACCGTGACCGCTCCCTCGGGGATGGCCTCGATGTCCTCGACGAAGATGGCGCCACGCGCCGCGAGATCGCCCACCACATGTCCGTTGTGGACGATCTCGTGGAACACGTAGACGGGTGCCCCGTGAAGGTCGAGCGCCCGCTCGGCGATTTCGATCGCCCGCGCGACTCCCGCGCAGAAGCCGCGGGGTTGCGCGAGCAATACGTCCATCGCGCCCGCGCCTCTCAGAGACTGCCGGGAGCGGCCGACGCCGGCGTCAGCGCGGCGATCGCGGTCGAACCGGATCGCTGTGCCATCTTCGGCGCTGGCTTGGCGGGCGACGCAGCGGACGGTGCCATGGCCGGAGCCGCCGGCGCAGGCGCCGCAGCATCGCTGGCCGCCGCTGCAGCCTCGGCGGGTGCCGCGGCAGCCGGATCGACCGGCAGCTTCTTCACGCCCTGCAACTCGGGGTAGGCCTTCGCCATGCTCTCGCCGTAGTAAGGCTTGTAGGCGCCCTGGTGACAGGTCTGGCAGTTGATCTTGGCGACATCGCCGAGAGGTCCCTTGCGACCCGCCGGGAACACGTCGGTGAGCGGCACGAGGTACTGGTTGTTGAGTTCCCGTGCCATCCGGATGCCGTGCCAGGCTACCGTGCGCTGCGGCGTGCTCTGCTGCCAGTCGGCCCAGGCCCGCGTGTTGTGGCAGTAGGTGCAGTTCACGCCCAGCGAATTGGACATGTGCACCATCAGCGAGTAGGTCCACTCCGCCTGCTTGATCGACTGGCGATTGCCGGTCGGCAGGGCGGTGTTTCCCTCCACGCGGATGTTCAGGTCGCCAAGCAGGAACGGCGAGTACGGATCGTACGGCAGGCTCGAGTGACCGATGGTGGTCACACCGAGTCCCGTGATCGCCGAGTTCTGCCCGGCGCGGGTACCGACGAAAGCATTCTCGCGACCCGAGCCCGGATCCGCATACCAGACGTATTGCGGCACCGGAGCGCCGCGATGGCAGGTATGGCAGGTCACGCCGGTATCCTTGACGTGCGACTTGTAGTTGCTGTTGATGTCGCGCGTCATCTTCAACATGCTGCGCGCGACCTTGTACGTGTATTTGCTCTCGTCGGCGTAGTTCTCGCCGTTGTGGCAATACGTACAGTCCTTCTGGCCGACCGGCGCCACCCACTCGGTCATCGACAGCATCACGCGCGTGAACTCGCCAACCGATAGGTCGGAGAGCACCTGCACGTTCTGGTAGATGTCCTTGGCGAGCGGGCCGCTGGCGTCGGCCGGCGGCTGCATGCCACCGACCTGGTTCACCGCCTGCAGCTTCTCGCGCGTCCGCGGATTGATGTTCTGCTCCATGCCGGTACCGCGGTAACCGATCTGCTGGGTCTCGATGGGCGGTCGCTCGCCGCAGCCGGCAAGGATGCCGAGCGTGGCCAGCGCCGCGATCAAACGCATCTGGATTTTCATTGTGCGGCTCCCGAAGTCAGTGCCGGATCAGGCAGCGGTGCGAAACTCGTCGGATAGACGGGCGCCACACCGTGCTTGACCGCCCACAGGTACCAGTTGTCGACCACGGTACCGGTCAGCAGGATGCCGATGCCGCCGGTCAGCGTGCACAGCACCGCGAACCACCACGCCCAGCGATGGATCGATTCCATCGTCGCGTTGAAGCCCATGGTCCAGCGCCAGAACAGCGCGGCGCGCTCCGAGGCGGTGCCGCGATCGAGCGACTGCTCGACTTCGCGCTCGCCGCCGAAGCGGCTGACCGCCATGATCGTGCCCGCATGCATGGCGAACAACAGTACCGAGCCGTACAGGAACACGATCGACAGCGCGTGGAACGGGTTGTACAGCAGGTTGCCGTAGCGCAGCGAGAACGCTGCCGTCCAGTCGAGATGCGCGAAGATGCCGAACGGCACGCCCTCGGACCAGCTGCCCATCAGCACCGGGCGGATGAAGCCGAGTACGAGGAACAGGAAGATCGCAGAGGCGAACGCCCACGCGGTGTGCGTTCCCATCTTCAGCTTGCGCGCCAGGTTGTACGTGCGCACCCACCAGAGCAGGACCGACATGGTCAGGAAGAACCCGGCCATGAGGTGCCAGCCGCCATCCTTCAGAGGCGGGATGCGCAGGCCGTACTGCGGGGCCGGCGGTTCGAGCGCAAGCCAGAACAGCTGCCGGATGAACTGGAGGGGATTCCAGTTCACCGAGGCGAGCATGTTCAGGCCGACGATCTCGAAGGCGATGATGAAGCACAGGATCGAGGCAAAGCCCGTCGAGCCGAGGTAGAACGGCCCGATCTGCGCATCGCCGATCTTGCCGAGCCAGTAGTTCGCGCTCGCCTTGACGCCGCGGACCCAGACGCCGCGCGGGTCGTGGGGAATGCCCGGATAGTGCGGTGCAGTGACCTGCACGCGCGTGAAGAGGTTTTGATATTCAGCCATGTGTGCTTACCTCAATTCCAGATCGGCATGTTGAGCCACCAGGCCCACCAGTCCGTCCAACTTCGCGTCCAGAAGGGGCCGCTCACCACGATGCAGATCGCGCTCCAGACGCCAGCGTTGATGGCGAGCAGAAGCCCGAAGCGGTGGATGCCGAGCGTGCCGATGGAATAGCCGATGTTGTCGCGGAAGAACGTGTTCTCGTGCTCCGCACCCTTGACCACCTCACCCTTCGGCGGATTGAGCGCCGACAGCACCAGCGAGCCGTGCAGGGCGAGCGCGAGCACCGTCGTGAAGAAGAAGGTGACCGCGACCATATGTGCCGGGTTGTAGTGGAAGTGCAGGTACTGGTACGCGACGTTCGATACCCAGTCGAGGTGACTGAAGATGCCGTACGGAAACGCGTGACCCCAGGCGCCGAGCAGCAGCGGTCGCACCACCTGCAGCGTGACATAGGCGAGGATCGCGCTGCCGAAAGCGACCGGCACGTGATAGCCGATGCCGAGCTTGCGACAGATCTCGACCTCTCGCAGCGCCCAGGAGACGAACGCACCCACCGCGCAGATCGTCACCAGCTGCCAGATGCCGCCTTGTTCTAGCGGTGCAAGCCCGAGTCCGTAACTCAGGTCCGGCGGCGCGATGTTGATCTGCCAGAGGTTCCAGGTCGGGCCGAGCGCCGCCCCGTACACCAGCAGGGCGGTACCGAGCAGCGAGAAAAACGCTGCGGTGATACCGAAGAATCCGACGTAGAAGGCGCCTATCCAGTAGTCGAACAGGTCGCCACCGATCAGGGTGCCACCCCTGACCCGGTATTTTCTTTCGAAGTTGAGCATTGCCATGACTGTTCCCCGTCAAGCACTGCGGGAGGCCCCGCCCTGCATGCCTTTGAATCTCGCGTCGGGCGACGGACCTCGGGCCTCAAGGCACGGGTCCGCCGCCGTTCGCGGTTTTTTTGGTCAGTTCGGCAGCGGAGCGTTGTGCTGCACGTTGCTGGCCGAGGCCGGAGCCTCAGCGAGACAGGTGCCACTGCCCTTGCCGTCGAGCCAGCACGAATACTTGGTGCTGAGCTGCACGAAGTGGTTCGTGGCCACGATCGACGCCACGGCGATGCCGCCGACGATGATCACCTTGCGGGGATCCATAACCATCCATATACGCCACATAGTCTTTCTCCTAAGTCTTGCGGTGAGCGATCAGAACCAGGGAACCCAGTTCCAGATCAGGTAGTGGGCGAGCGCAGAAACTCCGAACCACATCCACGTGCTCAGCCAGAAGAACCGGTTGATGGCGCGTGCCTCATCCGGTGTGGCTCCTGAAATGCTCTTTCCTTCAGCCATTTCGAATTACCTCCTAAACAACGTTGCTTGTTCCGCGCACTCCCGCGCGGCAGGGATTGTCGGCTGCGACCCGGGTCGCAACCTGCAGCCACCCCATGGCGGTGACCACCCGACAATTCGCTCCCCCTCACGACACTCAGTCGTTGGCATGAAAGTCCCTCTCATGCCGCACGGCCTCCGGCGAGCTCCGCCCGCGCGCGTGCAACGCGGGCCACCGTGACGCGCTCCTCGCCGGCGACCCGTGCGTCGCGCTCGGCGCGATCACGCAGTCGTTTGGCGGCGGAGATGCGCACCAGATAAGGTTCGTTGGCGACGATCTCGTCGAGCAGGGCGAGCGCCTCGGCATCCCAGGGGCTCGCCTCGCGCACGAGTCGCGCAGGCGTGGCATCGACCTTGTCCATGTCGGTGCCGAGCGGCAGGATGTTGAACAGCGCATCGAACAGCGCGTTGCAGACTTCCTGCACGAGATAGGTGGCGCCCGCATAGCCCATGAAGGGCGTGCCTGTGTGGCGCCGGATGATGGCTCCCGGAAATGAGGCCGGGATGTACATTGCACGAGGTCCGAGCTCGGCCAGATACATGCGCTCGTTGTAGCTGCCGAATAGCACGAGGGGGGTTTTCTCGCGTACCGCTTGACGTACAGCCGCGTTGTCGGGCTTGACACCGGGCTGCCGCGCAAACGAGAACATGCATGGCAGACCGAGCTCGGATTCGAGGAAGTGGCGCACACCACGCGCGTAGGTTTCGCCCGCCACGATGGCGAAACTCGCTGTGCCGAAGAAATCCTGGGTGACGGATCGCCACAGGTCCCACATCGGCTTGATGGTGGTGTGCTTCTCGCGCTCGATGAACGGCTCGGGATCGAGTCCCAGCAGTTCGCCGAGCTTGCGCAGAAACTTCGTGGTGCTGTGCAGGCCGATCGGCGCCTGCAGGTATGGCCGCTCGAGCGCCTCGCAGAGCAGGCGACCGAACTCGCGGTACATGCAGACGTTGACGTCTGCATTGGCGAGCTTCGGCACGTCCTCGAGATGGCTGCCGAGCGGAAACACGAGGTTGATCTCGGCACCGATGCCCTCGACCAGACGGCGGATCTCCGCGAGGTCGGACGGCATGTTGAAGGTGCCGTAGCACGGCCCGATGATGTTCACGCGCGGTCGTTCGCCGTCCTTGCGCTGGCGCGGCGGCACTTTCTTGGTGCCGAACTCGGACCACAGCCAGGCGAGTGCGCGGTTCGCGCACTGCCACTGGTCCTCGTCGATGGTGCGCGGCAGGAAGCGCTTGATGCTGGTGCCTTCGGGCGTCACGCCGCCGCCGATCATCTCGGCTATCGATCCCGTGACCACCACCGCGGGCAGATGCGGATCCAGCACCTTGTGCGCGCGCTTCATCGCGCCCTCGGTGCCGTGCTGGCCGAGTTCTTCCTCGGCAAGGCCGGTGACCACCACCGGCAACTCGTGCGGCGGCAAGGCGTCGGTGTAATGCAGCACGGAGGTCACCGGCAGGTTTTCGCAGCCGACCGGTCCGTCGATGATCACCTGCAGCCCCTTGATGGCGGTGAACACGTACACCGCCCCCCAGTAGCCGCCGGCACGATCATGATCGAGCACCAGCATCAGCCCATCTCCTCCGCCTTGCGCGCCTTGGCCTGCTTCTCCAGCTTGCGACGCCAGGCGTCGCGGAAGCCAGGATGGGCGGCCGGCGTTTCGGTCCAGATGCCCGCCTTGTCACCGGAACCGGTATCGCCAAAGAAATTCTTCATTTCGTCGAAGCGGGCCTTGCCGGCGATCGCGGTGTTGATGAGCTGCGCCAGGGAGCCGGCACCCGCGGGCCCCATCAGGGGTCGCGAGGAAATGAGGTTGGTGAAGTAGAGGGCGGGAGTGGAAGCTTCCTTCGCCTTCTGCACGACCGGTGTCGTGCCGATCGCCAGATCGGGCTCGAATTCGGCGAAGGCGGCGAGGTCCTGCTCGAGCGAAGCGCGAAACTGCACGCGTACGCCGCGCGCTTCCAGCCACTCGCGGTCGGGGTCGGAGAAGCGCGTACGTGGACAGGCCGTGCCCACGTAGCGCAGATCGGCACCGCTCTCGACGAGCAACCGCCCGACCAGCAGCTCGGAACCTTCGTAACCCGAGAGCGTGATGCGCCCGCGGATCGGCGCGGCGGAGAGCGCACCGCGGATCGCGGGCAGGATGCGGTTCTTGGCCGCCTCGATGCGCTCGCGCGGCACGTTGCAGGCATCACCGATGGCCTCGAGCCACGCCGCGGTACCGTCATAGCCGACCGGCGCGGAACCGACAATGCGGCGACCGGCGGCCTCGAACTCGCGACAGGCGCTGGTGTAGAAGGGATGGATCGCCGCCACCGCGGCGCAGTCGAGTGCCGAGTAGAGTTCGCGCCACTCGCGGGTCGGCACGACCTGCCCCGCCGCGAGCCCCATCGGCTCGAGCATCATGCCGATGCCGACCGGATCGGCGGGAAACACCTCGCCGAGCAGGGTGATGGTCGGCTTGGCCGAACGCGGCGTACGTGGCGCCTGTACCGGACCCGCCTCGGCCTCGGTGCGTGCGTAGCGCAGCATGGCGCCCGAGAGCACGTCCTTGGCTTCCGCATGGGTCGGCACGCCGAATCCCGGCACGTCAATGCCGATGATGCGCACACCGTTGATTTCTTTGGGCAGCAACTGCAGCGGCACGCCGGAAGCGGTCGGCACGCACAGGTTGGTGATGACTATGGCGTCGTACTGCGCGGGGTCGGCGAGGCTGTAGACCGCCTCGCGGATGTCTTCGAACAGCTTGCCGGTGACCAGCGTCTCGGAATTGAAGGGCACGTAGCCGACCGTGCGGCGCGCACCGTAGAAATGCGATGTGAAGGTCAGGCCGTACACGCAGCACGCCGAACCCGAGAGGATGGTTGCCGTGCGCCGCATGCGCAGCCCGACGCGCAGGCTGCCGAAGGCGGGGCACATGCTCTGCGGCTGGTCGTGCGGGCCTGCCGGGTAATCCTTGGCATAGCGCTCGAGGATCCCCGCCTTGCCCGCTGCCTCCGCGGCAGCGCGCATCGTGTCCTTGCCGCCGTGGCAACCGCCACCGGACGCAGCCGCGACAGCCGACACCGGCGCCGGGTCATAGACCACTTCGGCGCTGGGTTCGAGTTCGCTGTCGAGGCCGTTCATGTCATCAGACCGCGTCGTAGATCACTTCGAGCGAGGGCTTGTGCAGTTCCGCGCTGCCGCACATGTCTTCGAAGGTGGCCGGCACGAGCTTGTAGTCGCGACCGACCGCCTCGCCCTTGAACAGGCCGAGCAACTCGTCCTGGGAGAGCGGCCGCGGCCGCTGCGGCGGCGCCTCGGCCACGTTGCGACCGAGTTCGTCGAACAGCCCTGCCCACTCGGAACCGGGGCGGCCGATGATTTCGTAGTTCGCGCTCTTGCGACGGATGTCCTCGTGCGCGGGGATGGCGGCGAGCACCGGGATGCCGGCCGCATTGGCAAAGGCCTGCGCCTCGCCGGTGCCGTCGTCCTTGTTGATCACGAGACCCGCGACGCCGACGTTGCCGCCAAGTTTGCGGAAGTATTCGACGGCTGAGCAGACGTTGTTGGCGACGTAAAGCGACTGCAGGTCGTTGCTGCCGACGACGATCACCTTCTGGCACATGTCGCGGGCAATCGGCAAGCCGAAGCCGCCGCAGACCACGTCGCCAAGGAAATCGAGCAGCACGTAATCGAAGCCCCAGTCGTGGAAGCCGAGCTTCTCGAGCGTCTCGAAGCCGTGGATGATGCCGCGCCCGCCGCAACCGCGCCCCACTTCGGGACCGCCGAGTTCCATGGCGAACACGCCATCGCGCTTGAAGCACACGTCGCCGATCGCCACCGGCTCGCCGGCGAGTTTCTTGCGCGAGGAAGTTTCGATGATCGTCGGACAGGCGCGACCACCGAAGAGCAGCGAGGTGGTATCGCTCTTCGGATCGCAGCCGATCAGCAGCACCTTCTTGCCCTGCTGGGCCATCATGTAGCTGAGGTTGGCGAGCGTGAAGCTCTTGCCGATGCCGCCCTTGCCGTAGATGGCGATGATCTGCGTCTGTTTGGTCACCGGCGCGGCCTGCGGCACGTCAGGCTCGATGGCGGCCTCGGCGCGCAGACTGCGTTTCAGTTTCTCGACCGGAATCGACACGGTTTCCGCGGGGGGGGTCATGCAGCTTGCCTCCAGTCGAGGAGCATCTTCAGGCAACCGGAATCGGTGAATGCCTGTCGATATGCCTGTTCGGCCGCGACCGCGTCGCGACGGTGGGTGATCAATCCGTCCAGCGAGAGACGCCCCGACTCGAGCAGGCGCATCACCGCCGCGAGATCGGAGTCCTTCCATTCGGCAGCCACCCGCATTCGCGCCTCGCGCATGAATGCCGGCGGGAAGGCGAAGCTCACGGGCTCCGTGTAGAAGCCGGCGAGCACCACCTCGCCGCCCGGGGCGAGGCGACCGATGAGGGAGTCGAGGATCTTCGAGTCGCCGCTGACGTCGCAGGCGACGCGGTAGTCACGACGCGCATCGTCCTCGGGCGCACACACGAGGTAGCCCTCGGCGCCACCGGTGCGGGCGGCGTTGCACTCCCACACCGTGGGGGCGGGCGCGCCGCAGGCGATGGTGATGCGGGCGAGCAATCGACCGAGCACACCGTGGCCGACGATCAGTTCCGGCGGCGATGCGGGCACGGCCGCCAGCGCGTGGTGCGCGGTCGCCGCGAGGGCGAGCAGCACGGCACGCTCGCCAAGGGATTCATCGACGGGCGTGACGCGCGCCGCGGGTACGACGAGTTGCGAGGCGGCGCCACCAAACAGGCCGCGGACTTCGCCGTAGCAACGCGCGCCTGGCACGAACACGCGCTCGCCGACACGACGCTGGCCGGCGTTGCGGCCGACGGCGACGACGCGACCGACGGATTCGTAGCCGGGCACGAGGGGATAGCCCATGCCCGGGAACGGCGGCATCTTCCCCGACCACAGCAGGCGCTCGGTACCGGTGCTGATGCCGCTCCACTCGGTGGCCACGACCAGATCGCCGTCCGCAGGCGTCTGCAGGGCGAGCCGGTCGAGCGACAAGCGCTCCGGTCCCCCTATCACCACCGCAAGTGTGTTCAGTCCCTGAGTCATGCAGGCTCCCGGCCTGTCTTTACAACTGTCAGTCTACGCTTACGCATCAAGGTGTCAACCTAAACAGACACTTTTTCAGCAACCAGCACGCTGGTCTGCAGCGGCACGCGGGTCGGGCGGCGGGAGACGCGGGAAAACCCCGCCTGCTCCAGCATTCCCGCCAATTCCGCGGCGGAACGCGGCCGGCCGCTGCCCATCGCCCACAGATAGACGCCGAAGTAGGCATCCCCCATCCGTTCCGCGCCGCGTGTGCCGGCGAGCGGCTCGGCAACCACCAGTCGGCCGCCCGGTTCGAGCGCGGCGTAGGCGGCACGCAGCAGCGTCTCGACCCGCGGATCGTCGTGGTCGTGGAGTACGCGCACGAGGCTGATGAGATCGGCCCCGGCAGGGAGCGGGTCGCGGGAAAAGTCCCCGGCGAAAACTTCCGCCCGCTCGCCCAGACCGGCCTCGGCGAATCGATGCCGGGCCTGCTCGGCCACGCCCGGCAGGTCGAAGAGCATCAGTCGCGTCGTCGGCGAACGCCGCGCCACGGCGCGCAGAAAGGTGCCGTCGCCACCGCCCACATCGAGCACCCGGCGCTGGCGACGGATATCGAAGGCATCGAGGATCTCGTCGGCGACGAGGCCCTGCGATGCCGACATCAGGCGCGTGTAGTCGGCGGTCCGCTCCGCGGCGACCTCGCCGGGTACCGCGGCACTCGCGTAGGGCCAGTAGTTCGCCAGGGCCGTCGAGCCGCGCGGCGCCCGCAGCATCGCCAGCGGATCGGTCAGATCGGCGTAAAGCACGGCGTGGTGCTCGATCATCGCGAGCACCCCGGGATTGCCGAGCAGCGCGGCGCCACGCCGACCGAGCGCCCAGCCCGTCGTCCCCCGCAACGGGCAGGACTCCAGCAACTCGAGCGCCGCAGCGGCGCGCAGCAGCGTCGCCGCGGCCGCGGGCGGCATCGCCAGCTGCGTGAGGAGGTCGTCTTCGGTGGCCGGTGCGTCGCGCAGGCGCTGCAGCAAGCCGAGCCGCACGCATGCGAGGGTGATCTGCGAATAGGTGAAGCCCGCGACGATGTCGAACAACTCCCGCGCCTCGCGACGGGCACGGCGCCGGGTCAGTGGAAATGCGGCCGCAGCACGCTGGAAGCGCGCGCTCATCAACAGGCGGTTGCGCCACTCGCGCCACATCGCGGCGAGTCGACCTCAGCTGGCGCGCTGCAGCAGGGACGGCGGCAACAGACGCTGCGCCTCGAGATCGACGAGCTCGCGCAGGAATTCGGCTCCCGGACAGTCCGGAATGGACGCCGCGGCGTCGGCGATCAACTGCTCGAAATGCTGCACCGCGCCGCGCACGCCGAGTTCCGCAACCGCAGTAGGCCGCCCGAGCTCGGCGTCACGCCCGGCCGGCTTGCCAAGTTCGTCGTCGGTGCCGAGCGCGTCGCGCACGTCGTCGGCGATCTGATAGGCCTCGCCGAGACGCTCGCCGAGCAAGCGCCATGCGCCGGGATCCGCACCGGCCGACAGCGCGCCACCCACCGTGGCGGCGATGAACAGCGCCCCGGTCTTCTGACGCCGGTATTCTTCGAGCGGCGTGGTGGCCTCGCATTCCCAGGCCTGGCCGGCGACGAGTCCGCCCGGCGCACCCACCGCACGGGCGAGCGCGAGCACCACCCCGGCAAGCCGATCGGGCGCGCCTGCGAAGGCACGCGCAACGTTCTGGAATGCGAGCACGATCAGCGCATCACCCGCCAGCAGCGCGATACGCTCGTCGAAAGCGCGGTGGACCGAGGGCCGGTTGCGGCGCACTTCGGCGTCATCGAAACACGGCAGATCGTCGTGCACGAGCGATGCGCAGTGCAGCAGTTCGATCGACGCCGCGGTCGCCACCGCCAACGGCGAATGCGGCTCGCCGCAACCTGCGGCAATGGCCAGACAGAGCCGCGGCCGGATCCGTGCCCCGCCGGGAAAGACTGCGTAACGGATCGCCGCGGCGAGACGCGGCGGACAGCCGAGGGCATCGCAGGACGCCACGGCCGTTTCGAGCGCGGCTTCTATTCCCGATGCACTTTCCATGAGCGCCTCCGCGAGCCCGGAACCCTGCCGGACCTCGACTGGCAAATGTCAACTTTGATTGTCACACTAGTCTGTAATGCAATATAGACACGCCCCGGTGGTGAGTCAAACCGGGCCGAACTTCGCCGCCGCGGTGGCGACCAACGGATATGCCTGGTGGTACGTCGATGCCCTGAGCGACTGCGGGCGCTACGGCCTCACGATGATCGCCATGCTCGGTTGCGTGTTCTCGCCGTGGTACGCCGCAGCCCGCCGACGCGGGCCGACCGACCCGCTGCAGCATCCGGCGCTCAACATCGCGCTCTACGGCAAGGGCGGCCGGCGCTGGGCGCTGACCGAGCGCGGTGCGGCCGATGTCGCGCGCGACGCATCGCAGCTTGCCATCGGACCGAGCGCCCTGCGCTGGGACGGCACGCGGCTGGTCGTCGATGTCAATGAAATGACCTCGCCCATGCCGCACCGGCTGCGCGGCCGGATGACTCTGCAACCCTCGATGCTGCTGTCGCAGGCCTATCCGATCGACGCGGACGGCCGCCACCTGTGGGTGCCGATCTCGCCGCAGTGCGCGGTGGAGATGGAGTTCACGCAGCCGTCGTTGCGCTGGAAGGGCACGGCCTATCTGGATGCCAACATGGGCAGCGCACCGCTCGAGGACGATTTCGACTCCTGGAACTGGTCGCGGGCGAGTGCCGCGGATGCCAGCCGGATCTTCTACGACACGCGCTGGCGCGCCGCCGGCGGCGCAGGCAGATCGCTGTCGCTGCGGGTCGACGCCCAGGGTCGCAGCGAGGAGATTCCCCCGCCCCCGCCGCGTGCGCTGCCGTCGACGCGATGGGGCATCCGCCGCGAAACCCGCTGTGACGCCGGGTCGTCGCCGCGGCTGCTCGAAACCCTGGAGAGCGGGCCGTTCTATGCGCGCTCGCTGGTGCGGACACGCGCCGAGGGTCGCGACTGGACGGCCTTCCACGAGAGCGTCTCGTTACGACGCTTCGCCGCGCGCTGGGTGCAGGCACTGCTCCCCGTACGGCTGCCGCGCCGACCGCTGCGGACGCCGAGGCGCTGAAGACGTCGTCGATCAGCCAGCAGGCTGCGTATCGCGGTCGAGCCGCTCGAGGCGCTCGAACACGCCGATCACCCGGGCCAGTTCACGCTCCAGCAAGGTGCCGCCCGCCAGCGGGTCGCCTGCCACGCCGCGAACGCGGTCGTGCCGGGTGATCGCATCGAGCAAATACTGCGCCTCGGGCAAGGCGGCATGCCTCGAGGTACCGTTGCGCCGCGTGGCGGCGATCAGCGCTTCAGCGAGCAGGAACAACTTGCGACGCCCGGAGACCACAGCGCGCGCGGAGACGGAATCGCCACCACGCCGCCGCACCTCCTGACCGATCGCCGCGTACATGAGACGCGCGGCGTGGATCGCGGGCCGACACTCTACCGGCAGTTCGTCGACCCCGGCGGCGGCACGCTCGTAAAGCATGCTGGCCTCGGCCAGCAGACGATCGACCACGGTGCCGAGTCGCGGCTCGAAAACAGGCGCCTGCAGCCAAGTCTCCGGGTCGAGCCCCGCCTCGCGCATCCAGTCGCGCGGCAAGTAAAGCCGTCCCATCCGGGCGTCCTCGCCCACATCCCGCGCGATGTTCGACAGTTGCATCGCCACGCCGAGATCGGCGGCACGGGCGAGCGCGCCCGGCTCCCGCACGCCCATGAGCAGCGACATCATCACGCCGACCGTACCCGCCACGCGCACGCCGTAGGCGCGCAGGCTGCTGATGTCCGGGTACTCGCGTGCGGTGGCATCCCAGGCGAATCCCTCGAGCAGGGCGCCCGGCAAGACCTGCGGGATCTCGAACTGCATCACCACCGCCGCCAGCGCACGATCGGCGGCGTTGTCGATGGGTTCGCCGCGATAGGCAAGATCGAGCCGTCGCTGCAAGGCCGCCAGCGCCTGCAAGGGCTCGTCGGATCGGTCGATGGCGTCGTCGGCCTCGCGGCAGAACGCGTACAACGCGAGTGCCGAACTGCGGATACGTCGCGGCAGCAGCAGCGAGGCGGCGTGGAAGGTCTTCGAGCCGACGCGGATCGCCGCGCGACAGGCAGCGATGTCGGCACTGGAAACCACGAGGTCGCGGCCGGCGACACGCACCCGCGGAGAGCCGTCGTCCGCGGCACCGTCCGTTGACATTGCCTCGATCGAGTTCATGCCTGATTGTCGTCGCCGCCCCAGGCGAAATCCAGCATCGCCACCTCGCCAAAGGTCGTGCGCTCGCGGGCGGCCAGCGCGATGATGTTCCAGGCGGTGTAAGGCATGCCAATGAAAGGCCAGGGATCGCGCGAGTCCCAGGTGACTTCTCGAGCGTCCAGCAAGCAGCGCAGGTTGCGGCGGAAACGTGCCGTGAACATCGACTTCTGCGTCTCGGTGAGACAGGGATAGAACTGCTGTGCGAGGCGGTCCGGACGCAAGCCGGGCGGTGCTGCGCCGGCAGGATCGAGCAGCGCAGCCGCAAGCCCGCGCGGCTCGACGAAATGAATGCCGCTGGTCGCGCGCGGGTTGCACTCTATGCCATGCACCCTGCCTGCAGCGTCGATGATCAGGTCGAAGGACACGAAGCCGTCGAACACGGTGTGCGCCACGAAGCGCCGGATCCATTCATTGACGAGGGCAGGCACCTCGATGC
Source organism: Steroidobacteraceae bacterium (assembly GCA_044357085.1). GTDB lineage: Bacteria > Pseudomonadota > Gammaproteobacteria > Steroidobacterales > Steroidobacteraceae > UBA964. The sequence continues at coordinate 18,511 of JBIKVA010000008.1, forward strand.
GCTCGAAGCACACCGCCACGGTGCCCTGCATGACGGCAGCGCGATAGAGCACCGTGACCCGGACCTCGCCCTGCCTGGCGATGCTGAAACTGCTGACGAGCTCGCCGGGCACGAATTGCTGCACGATCGCGCGTTCGGCGCAGGCCGGCACAGGATCGCCGCGACGCCGGATGCGCACGCCGCGCCCCGAGCAGGACGAGACGGGTTTGAGCACATGGTCATGCGTGGCCGCGAGCGCTGCGGCCTGCGGGGTATCGCTCGGATGGCTTTCGGGCGCATCCACGCCCGCGGCCCGGCAGGTCTCGATGAACCGTCCCTTGTCGTGCACGGCGAGGATGGCCGCCTGCGGCATCGACACCAGCCGGCAGTCGGCGGGCAGCTGTCCGTGCAAGGCCGAGACATGGACGATCTCCTCGGAGATCGGCACCACGAGATCGACACCCTGCTGCACCACGAGCGCACGCAATTCGGCGAGATATCTTTGCCGGTCGACGGCCGGCGCGGTGACCACGAAGCTGCGATCGACCGCCCTCGAGGTACCGCTGAGGTGCCGCGCGAACGGCTCGGCGATGATCACACGGACGCCGGCGTCGTGCAGCGCACGCGCCACTTCGAGGGCTTTCGGCAAACGCCCCAGCGTGAGTAACGCCGTCGTCATCCGCGCAACCCGCCGCCGCGCGCGCCGCCGCGCGCCGTGACGCTCGCCATGAGTTCGCGCTGCGGCCGGATCGTCAGTCGGGCCACCGGGCGTACCCGGTGGGCGTCGTGCACCCGCAGGTCGTAGCGTCGCGCCAGCCGCGCCAGGATCAGCGTGGCCTCAAGCGTCGCGAACCCGGCACCGATGCAGGTGCGCGGCCCGAGTCCGAACGGCAGGTAGGTTCCGGGCACCAGTTCGTGCTCGCGCTCGACGGCGAAGCGGTCGGGATCGAAGGCGTGCGGATTGCGCCAGTAGTCGCGATGGCGGTGGATGGTCCACGGCGCGATCATGATCATCGCGCCCTTCTTCACCTTGTGGCGGCCGATCGTCGCCGCCTCGGCGGCAACCCGCGGAATGAATGGGATAGGCGGATAGAGCCGCATGCTCTCGCGGAACACGTTGCGCACCAGGGTCATGCGCCGCACCTGCTCGAGTTCGAGAGGGCCGTCGCCGGCGATCGAGTAAACCTCGGCGCGAACCCGCTCCAGCAACTGCGGCTGCATGGAAAGCACGAAGAAAGCCCAGGTGAGCGCACTGGCGGTGGTCTCGTGACCGGCCAGGAACATCACGCCGAGCTGATCGAGCAGCTCCTTGCGGGTGAAGCCCGCGCCCGTATCGACATCGCGCGCCTCGATGATCTCGGCGGCGATGTCGTCCCACGACTGCCCGGCTTGCGGCAGGTGCGTGTCGACGAGATCACCCAGATGACGTCGGATGCGCTCGCAGGCGGTCAGCACCGACTCGTGCTGCGGAATCTCGGTGAACGGCGGATCGAAGATCAGCCGGCGCAGTTCGACCTGCGCGCAGGTACGCTCGAACACCGTGAACGCCTCGAACACGTCGACGGCGGTCCGCGATGCGAGCGAAGTCGAGAACACGGTGCGGCAGATGATGTCCGCGGTGAGGTGGCTCATCGCCAGGTCGAGCGAGAAGTTGCCGCCGTTTGCGGCCAGGGCGTCGAGCCGGGCCTCGTAATCGTCCACGGCCGCGCTCATCGACACGAAGGCCTTGTTGAGGCGCATGTGCGAAAAAGACGGTTCGATCATCCGCCTCTGCCGGCGCCACACGCTGCCGCTCGAGACGAAGATGGAATTGCCGACCAGCGGCTCCAGCGCGCCAACCATCAGATCGCTCTTCGGGAAGACGTCGAGCGGGTCGGTGAGCACGTCGCGCAGCAGTTCGGGTGCGTTCACTATGAGGATGGATCGGCGCGAATAGCCGAGCCAGCCGGTCTCGACGCGATAAGCCTTGGAAGGCAGCAGGCTCAACAGATCGCCGTCGCCGCGCACGGCCACCCGCAGCAGCGAGGCGATCGCAGCGAGAGAGGTCGGTCTCGGCGGTTCGTACATGCGCGCACCCTAACGCCTGCCGGCAGGCTTTGACAATCGCGCGCGCGTCCACGTCATGCGCGGTCTTTGACAACTGCAAGGGCGCTGGCGCAGCATCTTCGCCATGCCGTCGCAACACGCCGGGGCGCTTCGCGGAGCGCCTCGATGATCGTCCCGGTCTTCGAAGGATTCGTGATCCTGCACATCCTCGCGGGCAGCCTGGGGCTGGTCGCATTCTGGATTCCCGTGATCGGCCGCAAGGGCGGGCCCGCACATCGCCAGTGGGGACGGGTGTTCACGCACAGCATGCTGGTGACGGGCGCCGCCGCCATCGGCATCAGCACCTGTACCCTGCTCGACCCGGTGGCGACCCATCCGCACCTGCCCGATGCCCCGTGGGTGAGCGGCATCTTCGGCTGGATGATGCAGGGGCTCGCCCTGCTGACGATCAACCTTGCGTGGTACGGGCACAGCTGCCTCGCGAACCGGCACGATCACCGCGGCAATCTCGAGTGGCGCAACGTCGGACTGCAGGTCGCGCTGCTTGTCGCCGCGGTCAACTGCACCTGGCAGTCGATACGCATCGGCCAGCCGCTGATGCTCGGCATGCCGGCCATCGGCGTGGCCACGGTGGCGACCAATCTTTGGTTCATGCTCAAGCGCTCGCCGGGGCGGCTCGACTGGCTGAAGGAGCACATCAAGGCACTGGTGGGCGCGGGGATCTCGGTGTACACGGCGTTTTTCGCCTTCGGTGCCGTCCGCACCATTCCGGCACTGGCGCTGCACCCGGGCCTGTGGGCGATCCCGCTCGCCGTGGGTCTCGGCCTCATCATCTACCACCGCTGGCAGGTTGACCGCGGGCGTATCCACGCCGACGTCAGCCGCGGTGCGCCGGCCGGCTGAGCTTGCGCCACGTCGCCATCGTCGGCGCCGGCATGGGCGGATTGAGCGCGGCCGCCGACCTCGCACACCGCGGCTTTCGAGTCAGCGTGTTCGAAAAGGAGAATGCGCCGGGCGGCAAACTCCGTCAGGTGCAGATCGGCGAGGCGGCGATCGATGCCGGCCCCACCGTGTTCACGCTGCACTGGGTGTTCGAGGGTCTCTTCAGGGCCGCAGGCGAACGCATCGAGGATCACCTCGCACTCGTGCAAGCCGACGTACTGGCACGCCACGCTTGGCCGGACGGCAGCCGACTCGACCTGCACGCCGACCGCGAGCGCTCGGCACTGGCCATCAGGGACTTTGCCGGGCAGCGCGAGGCGGCTGGATTCCGCGACTTCTGCGACCGCAGTGGCCGCGTCTACGCCGCGCTTCGCGATACCTTCATGACCTGCCCCCTGCCCTCGCAGGCGAAGCTCATCGCGACCCTGGCGCGGCGGGGTCTCGCCGCCGACGGCCTGCGCGCAATGCTGGCGACGCCGCCGTGGCAGAGCCTCTGGGGTGCACTTGCCGGTCACTTCCGCGACCCGCGGCTGCGGCAGCTGTTCGGTCGCTACGCCACCTACGTGGGTTCATCGCCGCTCGCGGCGCCGGCCACCCTGATGCTGATCGCGCACGTGGAGCAGGAAGGCGTCTGGCTCGTGGAGGGCGGAATGCGCAAGGTCGCGGAGGCCCTGCAGACACTCGGCGAGCGCGGCGGTGCGCAATACCGCTTCGGCACGGCCGTGAGCGAGATCGTGGTGCGCGACGGCCGCTGCCGCGGACTGCGCCTCGAGGGGGGCGAAGTCGTCGAGGCCGACGCCGTGATCTTCAACGGCGACGTCAACGCGCTCGCCACCGGCTTGCTGGGCGAACCGGTCATGACCGCCGGCTTGCCGATGCCGCGCGCGGCGCGCGCGCTGTCGGCGGTGACCTGGTGCATGCATGCGCCGACTGCCGGCTTCGGGCTCGAGCACCACAACGTATTCTTTGGCGATCGCTATCCCGACGAATTCACGAACATCTTCGGTGGGCGGCGCATCAAGCCGCTGCCGACCGTGTACCTCTGCGCGCAGGACCGCGGCGCGGCGCGTAGACCGGATGCCGCCGCGGAACGCCTGCTGCTGCTCGTCAACGCACCGGCCGACGGCGACCTCGGCGGCATCAGCGACGAGGCGCTGACGCTCATCGAGCGGGACGTCGACGAGTCGCTCGAGCGCTGCGGGCTGCGTCTGTCGCGCCGGGCGGGCGACTGCGTGGTCACGCGCCCGCAGGATTTCGAGCGTCTGTTCCCGGCCACCGGGGGTTCGCTCTATGGCCGTGCCAACCACGGCGCCTTCGCCAGCTTTGCGCGGCCCGATGCCTCGACCCGCATTCCCGGTCTGTATCTGGCCGGTGGCTCGGTTCATCCCGGCCCGGGCATCCCGATGGCGACGCTATCGGGTCGCATCGCCGCGGCGAGGATTGTCGAGGACGCCCGGTAGGCAAGCTCCAGGCGCCCTGCGGCGCCGCCGGCAACGCAGCGACTCAGCCGCCCGGCGGTGGCACGATCTTGTCGAGGATGCGCGCCGAGGAGACGACGCCCGGCAAGCCGGCACCCGGATGCGTGCCCGCGCCGACGAGATAGAGACCGCGGACTTCCTCGCTGACGTTGTGGGGCCGGAACCAGGCGCTCTGGAAGAGCTGCGGCTCCATGGCGAAGGCGGCGCCGTTGACCGAGGAGAGACGATCGCGGAAGTCGATCGGCGTCAGCATGTGCGAGGTGACGATGGAGCGACCGAGGCCAGGCAGCACGGTGTCTTCGAGACGCCGTTCGACCGCCGCGCGGTAAGGCTCCGCCTGCGCTCTCCAGTCGGTGCCGCTCTGCAGATGGGGTACCGGCGAGAGCACGTAGAAGGCATCGCAGCCGGCCGGCGCCAGCGAGGGGTCGTTGGCACTCGGCCTGTGCAGGTAGAGGCTGAAATCCTTGGCGAGCACCTTGCGCCGGAAGATGTCGTCGAGCAGGCCGCGATAGCGCGGGCCGAGCACCATGGTGTGATGGTAGACGTCGTCGAAACGGCGGTTGGTGCCGAAGTACCAGACGAACAAGCTCATCGAGTAGCGGGCGCGGGAGATCTTCGCGTCCGTCCAGCGCCGACGCGGGTGCCGCGCCAGCAAGCGGCTGTAGGTCCATGCGGCATCGGCATTGGAGACGACGATGTCGGCGGCGATTTCCTCGCCGCTCACGAGACGCACGCCGCAGGCCGCGCCGTCCTTGACGAGGATCTCGGCGACCTCGGCATTGCAGCGGACCTGGCCGCCGGTGTGCTCGACCAGCTTGACGATGCCCTGCATGAGTGCACCCATCCCGCCCTCGGCATAGTGCACGCCGTAGGTCCGCTCGAGGTGCGCGATCAGGCAGTAGTAGGCAGTCGTGGTGAACGGGTTGCCCCCGATCAGCAGCGGATGGAAGCTGAACAGGATGCGCAACTTGTCGCTGCGGAAGAAACGGCTGACCTCCCGGTAAACGGAACGATAGCCGCCGAGGCGCAGCAGGTCCGGGGCAGCACGCAGCAGTGCGCCGATCTCGTGGAAGGGCTGTTCCGCCTGGCCCTTGAAGGCCACTTCGAAGATGTCGCGGCTGACGCCGAGGAAGCGGTTGAAACCCTCCACGTCGCGCGGCTCGATGCGCGCAATCTGTTCGCGCATCAGGTCGAGGTCGGAGGTGTAGCGGAACACATCGCCGTCGTCGAAGCGCACCTCGTAGAAGGGGTCGATGGCCCGCAGCTTCACGTCGTCGGCGATGTTGCGGCCGCAGAACTTCCAGAGATCGGCGAAGAGATAGGGCGCGGTGATGATCGTCGGCCCCGCGTCGAAGGTGAACCCGTCCTGCCGGTAGACGTAGGCACGTCCGCCCGGCGCGTCGAGTTTCTCGAGCACGGTGACCTCGTAGCCACGCGCGCCGAGTCGCGCAGCGGCGGCGAGCCCGCCGAAGCCGCTGCCGATGACGATGGCGCGATTGCCGCGCGCAGGCGTCGTTGTCATCTCAGGATCCCTCTGTCTGCCGGGCAACACTGCGGCGCACTTTGCGGACGGCCGCATAGACGAGCGCCGCGACGAGCGGGATGCTCACCGCGGTGACGATGCCCGGGTCGATTCGCCAACCGGAATCCGCCAGACCGTCGGCAAGGTATTTCACGAGCCCGACGATGTAGTAGGTCACGGCCGCCACCGACAGTCCTTCGACCGTCGCCTGCAGACGCAGTTGGGCGGCCGCACGCTGGTTCATGGACTCGAGCAGTTGCTGGTTCTGCAACTCGCGCGTGATGCCGATGCGGGTCGACAGCAGCTGAGTCGCCCGGGTGACGCGCTGCGACAGCGACTCGAGTCGGGCCATGGCGGCGCCGCAGGTGTTCATCGCCGGTGCGAGCCGGCGCTCCATGAACTCCTGCCACGTCTGCAGGGTGCCGACACGCTGCTCGCGCAACTGCACGAGGCGGCGCTGCACGATCTCGTGGTAGGCCTCTGCCGCGCCGAAGCGGTACTTGTGGTCGGCCTCGTAACGCTCGATCTCGGCCTGCAGGGCCGTCAGTCGATCGAGCAGCACGGGCTCGTTCGCGGCATCCGCGCGGATGAGTTCGTGGGCGATGCCGGCGAGCTCGCGCTCGTCGCGGGACAGCAGCGGCGAGAGCTCGCGCGCCACCGGAAAGGCGAGCAGTGCGAGCATGCGATAGAGGTCGACCTCGAGCAGAGCCTGCACGGCACGACCGGCCTGCGCCGGTGTCAGCCCTCGATCGATCAGCAGCAGGCGGCTGTAGCCGCCCTCGTCGATGCGAAAGTCGGTCAGCGCGATCGCGGAGTCGTCGGCGATGACCGAACCCACCAGCGGACGGTCGCCGAAGGCGCGGGCCGAGAGGTGCTGGAGGTCCGGGGCGTCGCAGACCCGCGTCGCGACGATCTCGGCATGTCCGGCGTAGATGACTCGCCCGGGCAATGTCTGCACCCAATCGGTCGGCACGGCATCGCTGGCCGGGCGCGCGAACGGCTCGCCGTCGGCGCCATCGACGACGAACACGTAGCGGCTGAATTCCGTGTGCCGCTCCCACTTGAGGCGGAAGCGGCCGAAGTCCGCAGCGAGATAGCCTGCGGGTGTCGCCGCGACTTCGACGCCGCAGCGGGCACCCAGGTCGCGCAGCACCTGCCACTCGCGGGCGCGGTCCTCGCCGTTGCACAACAAGGCGATACAGGTGACGCGACAAGGCGAACCGAGCGGCAGCGGCGGACGCGCGTGAACCTCGTCGTGCAGTTCGTCTCGCAGCGGGTGGGAGGCGGGAAGCAGCAAGCTCGGGACCCTCGACGGCGGATAAGCGGCAGAATCAACGAACGACCGCGATCAAAATACCGCGTTGGGCGTCAGGATGGAATCGGCAAGCCCCGGAGCCGCGCATGCGCGACGACCAGCGCGGCGATGAGATCCGGACGCTCCTCGTGCGCCAGATGGCCAAGCTCGGGATACTGGATCACCGCCGCCGCCGGCAGCAGGCGCTGCACACGCGCCGCCTCGCCAGGGAGGATCATGCGGTCCCGCGAGCCCACCACGAGCGTGAGCGGCACGGTGAGTCGCGGCAGTTCACGCTCCAGCGGGCGCACGTCCCAGACGGCCATCATCGTCAGCGCCGCGCCGGCATGCGCAGGAAAACGCGACAAGCGGCCGTAGAGTTCCATGCCGCGGCTGTCGAGCCGCGAGCCGGTGGCGGCCAGCATGCGCTCGACCTCCCGCGGCGACTCGAGACGACGCGCGAAGAAACGCGATACCCAGTCGCTGCTCGCGATCGCGCGGATCAAGGGCGTGACCGCCGGATGCTTGAAACCGGACAGGGGCAGCAGCGCGCCGTTCAGGCTGACGAGTTCGACCGGCTGCAGCAGCCCGTCGAGACAGGCACGACAAAGAATTGCCGCCCCCGCGGAGTGGCCGACCACGATGTCGGGAGAAGCGTCGAGGGTTTTCAGCAGTGCAGCGACACCCTGCGCCATGGCGGGCAGCGACAGGCCGTCGTGGTGAGGCGGACGGGCGGTGAAGCCGTGTCCCGGCAGGTCAGGTACGACCACGCGAAAGTGCCTTGCCAGGCGGGGCAGCAGGTCGCGAAACGAGTGGGTCGATGCGCCCGTGCCGTGCACCAGCAGACAGGTCGGCCCCGCGCCCGCCTGCTGCACGTGCCACCGCAATCCACCCGCCGCGACGAAACGACTGCAGTCGCGATTCGGCCAGTCGGCCCCATCGCGTTCCCAGTCCGGCGTCTGCCGTTGCGGTTCGCTCACGCCCATGCCTGCTTTGAGTAATATCGCAGCAATGATACGCCGCCTGCTCGCCGGTCTCGCCGCCGCGCTCGCCCTGCTCGGACTCGCTTACCTCGCCGGCCCCGTGCAGGAGCTCGACACCCGCACCGTCGCCCATGCGCTCCCGACGGAGCCGGCGGCGCTGGAACGCTGGCTGGAAGCGGGCGAGCGCAGACTGGGCGACGTGGTTCCCGGAACCGAGAAAACCGTGCGCTGGGCGCATGCGGACCGCCGACGCACTCCGCTCGCCATCATCTACCTGCACGGCTATACGGCGACGCGGCAGGAGGTCGCTCCGCTCTGCGACGAACTCGCGGCCGCACTCGGCGCCAACGTCTACTACACACGGCTCGCCGGTCATGGCCGAAAGCCTGCGGCGATGGGCGAGGTGACGGGCACCGACTGGCTGCAGGACGCACGCGATGCCCTCGCGATAGGACGCATCATCGGCGAACGCGTGGTCATCGTTGGCACCTCGACGGGCGGGACGCTGGCACTCTGGCTGGCCGGCAAACCGGGCGCCGACGCCATCGCCGCGCAGATCCTGATCTCGCCGAATCTGGGACCGCGCGATCGCAGGAGCGAATTGCTTGCCGGTCCCTGGGGCGCACAGTTGCTCGCACTGCTGGTCGGCGACGAGTACCGCTGGGTTCCGCACAACGCCGAGCATGCGCGCTACTGGAACTGGAAGTATCCCTCGCGGGCGCTGCTGCCGATGATGGCGATGGTGCGCCACGTGCGCGAGTCGCCGCTGGAAACGATCCGCACCCCGACCCTGACGATCTACTCGCCGAACGACAAGGTGGTGGATCCCGAGCAGATCCTGCGCGCCCGTCAACGCCTCGGCGCCGCGATCAAGCCGCTGTATGCGATCGAAAACAGCGGTGACCCCTCGAGCCACGTGCTCGCCGGGCGCGTGCTGGCGCCCGGCGACACGCCGCGCGTGCGCGCGCGGATACTCGAGTTCCTGGGCGAGATCAGTCCGCCGATCAGGGCGTCGCGCCCGGAATCCCCGGTGGCCACGACCTGAGCGACTCGCGATAGCGCTGTGCCCGCCGGGCGTAGTTCGCCGCCGCGCCGCGTATGAGCGCGAGATCGCGCTCGGTCACCTCGCGCACGATCTTTCCCGGCGAGCCCATGACGACGCTGCGATCCGGGATTTCCTTGTCGGGAGGCACCAGCGCCCCAGCGGCAATGATGCACTGGCGGCCGATGACGCTGCGGTCGAGGACCATCGCACCGTTGGCGATCATCGATTCATCGCCCACGGTGCAGCAGTGCAGGAAGGCCATGTGTCCGACGGTGACCCCGGCACCGAGGCGCGTCGGGACGCCCTCGTCGGTGTGGATCACGGACCCGTCCTGGATGTTGCTGCCCGCGCCGATGTCGATCCAGTCGTTGTCGCCGCGCAGCACCACGTGAAACCAGACGCTGGCACCCGCCCCCAGCCGCACGCTGCCGATGAGGTCGGCGGACGGCGCCACCCAGACGTCAGGGGCGAGGTCCGGTTGACGCTCGCCGATCGCGTAGAGCATCAGGGCGAGGCCGTGGTTTCGCGTGCCGCCTTGCGGTCGACCTTCATGCGGGCGACGTCGATCGGTCGGATCTCCTCGATCGGGCAGGTGTCCCGACCGGCGATCACCTTCTCGAAGCGGCTGATGCTGTGGCCGGTCTGGGTGACGCGGATGGCAGTGGCGAAATTGAGATCCGGGCAGTTGTCCCAGACCTTGAGCAGCCAGGCCTCGTTGATGCCGGTCCATATCACCAACTGGTTGCGCGACACGGGTGTCCAGCCGTCCACGCCGCGCATCGCGGTGATCTGCTGCACCGGCTCGCCGGCATAGTCGACGTATTTGAGACCGGCCTCGTCGCGACGCGCGAGGCCAGAACCACACCCCGCAAGCAGCACCACGGCGCAAGCACCGGCGCAAAGAAAAGGGAGGAACTTTTTCATCGGTTGGATCTCCTACTGCGGTCGACTTGAAGTGTACCGGCGACTGCTTCTGGCACAATGCGGATTACCACCAGTACCGTCGGACCGGACGCCC
>JBIKVA010000093.1:0-9199 GCA_044357085.1 Steroidobacteraceae bacterium
AACGCACTTGTGCTCGGCATGGTGCTGCTGTTCGTGTTCATGGCGGTGTACTACAAGGTCTTCGGCATGGTGGCGAACCTCGTGCTGCTCGCCAACGTGGTGCTGCTCGCCGCGTTGCTGACCATGTTCAAGGCGGCGCTGTCGCTGCCGGGCATCGCGGGCATCGTGCTCACGGTCGGCATGGCGGTCGACGCCAACGTGCTCATCTACGAACGTATCCGCGAAGAAATCCGCAACGGCGTGACGCCGCAGACCGCGATCGCCAAGGGTTTCGAAAAGGCCTTCTCGGCGATCGCCGACTCCAACATCACCACGCTCATCGCCGGCATCGTGCTCTGGGCCTTCGGCACCGGCCCGATCCGCGGCTTCGCGGTGGTGCTGTCGCTCGGCATCCTCACCTCGATGTTCACCGCGCTGCTCGGCAGTCGCGCGCTGCTGACGCTGATGTACGGCGGGGCCCGTCGCCCGGCGAAGCTGTCGATCTGACCGACCGGAGTCCCGCAACATGGAGCTATTCAAGAGCAACAGCCGCGTCGCCTTCATGGGCACCCGCAAGATGTGGTACGCGCTGTCGGCGATCCTGTTCGTGACCTCGCTGGTTGCGCTCTTCACCAGAGGCCTCAATCTCGGCGTCGATTTCACGGGCGGCATCACGGTGGAGGCCAAGTTCACCGGCGAGGCCCAGCCCGACGTGCTGCGCACCGGTCTGGAGAAGGCGGGCTTCGAGGACGTACAGGTGCAGAATTTCGGGTCGTCGCGTGACGTTGCCATCCGCCTGCCGCCCCCCGAGGGGCAGTCCCCGGACCAGATCCGCGCCGAGATCGAAGGCGTCCTCAAGGGTGTCGATCCTGCCGTCACGGTCAGCCGTCTCGAGGTGGTCGGGCCGCAGGTGGGCACCGAACTGCGCAATGCTGCGGTCGTCTCGCTGCTCAGCACGCTGGTGCTGATCTTCATCTACGTGTTCATGCGCTTCCACGCCTGGCAACTGTCGGCCGGCGCGATCGTCGCCGCCATCCACGACCCCATCATCGTGCTGGGTTTCTTTGCCGTCAGCGGCATCGTCTTCGATCTCTCTGCGGTGGCGGCACTGCTGGCCGTCATCGGCTACTCGCTGAACGACACCGTCGTGGTCTTCGACCGCATCCGCGAACGTTTCGAAACCAACAAACGCATGGCGCCCGCCGAGGTGCTCAACCAGTCGGTCAACCAGACGCTGTCGCGCACCATCATGACCTCGGTGACAACGCTCATCGTGGTCGTCGTGCTGCTGCTGCTCGGCGGACCGGTGCTGCAGCCCTTCTCGTGGGCCCTGGTGGTCGGCATCCTGATCGGTACCTACTCCTCGATCTACATTGCCGCGGCCGTCGCGCTCGACCTCGGCCTCACCGCCGAAAGCCTGTTTCCGACCCGCAAGAAGCTCGCGATCGACGACATGCCCTGACCTCGCGGCGCTGGGCCAGTAGCCGGCGGCAGGTCGCCCCCATACAATCGGGTGAATCATCCCGAGGGGGGAACAGACATGAACTGGCGCATCAAGCCGCTCGACGAGATCATTGCCACGGCCGAGAAGAAGAGCTTGAAGCGCTCGCTCGGCGCTTTCCAGCTCACCATGATGGGTGTCGGCGCCATCATCGGTACCGGCATCTTCGTGCTCACGGCCGAGGCCGCCCAGAAGGCTGGTCCGGGCATGATGATCTCGTTCATCATCGCCGGCTTCGTCTGCGCGGTGGCGGCGCTCTGCTACGCCGAGCTCTCCTCGATGGTGCCGGTCTCCGGCTCTGCCTATACCTACTCCTACGCCGTGCTCGGCGAGGTCATCGCCTGGATCGTCGGCTGGGCGCTGGTGCTCGAGTTCGCGGTCGCCGCGAGCGCGGTGTCGGTCGGATGGTCGAACTACTTCGTCGGCAACATAGAACGCGTGTTCGATGTCGAATTGGCCGATACGTTCACCAAGGGTGTGTACGCCGGCGGTTTCATCAACCTCCCGGCGGCGATCATCGCGATGCTGATGACCGGGCTGCTCATACTCGGCACCCGCCAGAGCGCCACCTTCAATGCTTTCCTCGTGCTCATCAAGGTCGCAGCCCTGGTGCTGTTCGTCGTGCTCGCGATCCCGGTGATCAACGGCGAGAACTTCGAGCCCTTCGCCCCGAACGGCTTCTTCGACTCGGGCGGCCTCGGCATCGGCGTCGCCGGCGCCGCGGCCTCGATCTTCTTCGCCTATGTCGGCTTCGATGCGGTGGCCACGGCAGCCGAGGAAACCAAGAACCCGCAGCGCAACATTCCGATCGGTCTCATCGGCAGCCTCGCCATCTGCACCGTGTTCTACCTGCTGGTGGCCGCGGGTGCGGTCGGTGCGATCGGTGCCCAGCCGGTGTCGGACGCGAGTGGTCTGCCGCTGTCGCCGGGTAGCGAGGCTTTCTTCGCTGCCTGCGCCCAGGAGGCCAACCGTGCCCTGCTGGCCTGCAGCGACGAGCCGCTCGCCCATGTGCTCGACATGATCGGCTGGGGCAAGGTGGCGCAGCTGCTTGCTCTTGCGGCATTCATCGCGCTGCCCTCGGTCATCCTCATGATGCTCTTCGGCCAGACGCGCATCTTCTTCGTGATGGCCCGCGACGGCCTGCTGCCCTTCGGCGAAACCCTCTCCAAGGTGCATCCGAAGTACGGCACTCCGTACGTCGTCACCCTGATCACCGGCGTCGCGGTCACGATCTTCGCGGCGTTCTTCCCGGTAGGTGTGCTTGCCGACATCTCCAACAGCGGCACCTTGTTCGCTTTCCTCACGGTGTCGGTGGGCGTGATGGTCCTGCGTCGTCGCGAACCCGATCGCCCGCGACCCTTCCGCACGCCGCTGATCTGGCTGGTCGGCCCGCTCGCCTTCGCCGGCTGCGCGTTCCTGCTGTTCTCGCTGCCGCTGCGTACGCAGTTCACCTTCCTGCTGTGGTCTGCGGCCGGCCTGCTGGTCTACTTCGCCTACGGCTACCGCAAGAGCCCGCTCGCCAAGTCGAAGTCCTGATCGCCCGTCATGGCCGAGTCCGACACGAAACTCGCCAACCGCATCCTGCTCGGTCTGCTCATCGGGGCCGCAGCAGGGGCGCTGACGCTGGTCATCGGGGCCGAGGCCCCGGCGGTGCTCGAGGGCGCGCGGGCGCTCTCGAGCGCGGTGTTCGATCCGATCGGACAGATCTTCCTGCGCATGCTGTTCTTCGTGGTGATGCCGCTGGTGTTCGCTTCGCTGGCGGCCGGCGTCGCGCAACTCGGCGAGCTGTCGCACCTCGGGCCATTGTCGGTGCGCACGTTCACGCTGTTCTTCCTCAACATGTCGATAGCCTGCGTGCTCGGGCTCGCCATGATGAACGTGGTGCAGCCGGGCGGTGCGGTGGACGACGACACCAAGGCACGGCTCATCGAAGAATACGGCTCCGCTTCGGGCAAGCTGATCGAAAAGCAGTCCGCGCAGCCGGACATGAGCTTCCAGACCGTGGTCGACATGTTCATGCCGCGCAACCTGCTGGGCGCGATCACCGGCCACGATCGCGCCATGCTCGGCGAAGTCCTGCCGCTGATCCTGTTCGCGATCCTGCTCGGCGCGGCATCGCTGCAACTGCACGGGCGGCGGCGCGAGCAATTGCAGTCGGGGCTCGAGCTCATCAACGAACTCATGACCGGCATCGTGCGCTTTGCCCTCAAGCTCGCCCCCATCGCGGTGCCGGCGATGATCTACAGCGTCGTCGTCAAGATCGGCTGGGACATCCTCATCGCGCTCGGCGTGTTCGTCATCGGTTGCCTCGTGGTGATGCTGATCCATCTCTTCGGCACCATGTCGCTGTGGCTGAAACTGTTCTCGCGCTACGGACCGCTGGCGTTCTGGCGGGCCATCCGGCCGGTGCTGGTGACGGCATTCTCGACCAGTTCGAGCAGCGCCACCCTGCCTGCAGCGCTCGCTTCGGCGCGCGACGACCTCGGCATCAAGCCCACCACGGCGGGCTTCGTGCTGCCGCTCGGCACCACCATGAACATGGCCGGCACGGCGCTCTACGAGGGCTGCGTGGTCCTGTTTGTCGCGCAGGTGTTCGGCATTTCGCTCGGCTTCGGTGAGCAGCTCACGCTGCTCCTGCTCGCGGTGCTGGGCGCCGTCGCGGCGGCCGGCATTCCCGGCGGCTCGCTGCCCATCATTGCGGGCCTGCTCATCACCTTCGGCATTCCGCCCGAGGGCATCGGCATCGTGCTCGGTGCCGACCGTCTGCTCGACATGACGCGCACCATGGTCAATGTCGGCGCCGACATGGTCACCACCGCCGTCGTCGACTCGCTGGAACGCAAGGGCGAATCCGCCGCAGGGGGAGCTGGCGCGGCATGACCGTCACGACCATGCCGCGTTGGCCGTGGATCTGGCCCGCGCTTGCATGGTGCGCTGTGCTGCTCGGTGCGTTCGTCCCGGGCGAGTGGGACTGGCTGGTGTTCGTCGTGGCTCTGCTCGGGGCAGTGCTTGCTGCCGTGCACCACGCCGAGGTGATCGCCGAGCGCATCGGCGAACCCTTCGGCACGCTGGTGCTGGCGGTGGCCGTGACGGTCATCGAGGTCGCGCTGATCGTCTCGCTGATGCTCGCCGACGGCGAGCCCAACCTCGCGCTGCCGCGCGACACCGTGTTCGCCGCGGTGATGATCATCATCACCGGTATGGTCGGCCTTTGTCTGCTGACCGGCGGCTTGCGTCACGGCGAAAGCAGTTTCGGCAGGCTCGGTGTCAGTTCCGCCCTCGCCACGCTTGCGGCGCTGGCGGTGCTGACCCTGGTGCTGCCCAATCACACCACCACCCAGTCGGGACCGGCGTATTCGCCGTCGCAGCTCGCCTTCGTGGCACTGGTGTCGCTGGTGCTTTACGGCGCCTTCGTGTTCGTGCAAACCGTGCGCCACCGCGACTACTTCATCGACGAGGAGCACGAGCGGCTGGTTGCGATCGCCCGCGCCGAGCAGTCGGGTGAGCCGTTGCCGGCACTCCACTCCGGAGCGGTTTCCGGCCGTGCGCCGATGGCGCTGACCTTGCTCGTGCTGCTGGCGGCGCTGGGTGCGGTCGTGTTGCTGGCCAAGGGGCTGGCGCCCGGCATTTCGGCCGCAGCGGCTTCCATCGGCGCACCGGCTGCCGCCACGGGCGTGTTCATCGCCGTCATCGTGCTGTTGCCCGAGAGTCTCGCTGCCTGGCGTGCCGCGCGCGCCAATCGCATGCAGACCAGCATGAATCTCGCCATCGGTTCGGCGCTCGCCTCGATCGGGCTGACGATTCCGGTGGTCGCGGTGCTGTCGCTGTGGATGGGCTGGACGCTGGAACTCGGTCTGGGCGAGCGCGAGACGGTGCTGCTCGCGCTGTCGCTGCTCGTCTCGTCGCTGACGGTGGCCAAGGGCCGCACGATGGTGCTGCACGGCGTGGTGCACCTCGTGATTTTCGCGGTCTATCTGTTCACCACGATCGTGCCCTGACCCGGCTGGCCTGGCTTGCGCGCGCTACGTGCCGCGCGACCCGTGCCGAGCGCCGTCAATCCTCGCGCAGGTTCGGCGTCAGGTGCGGTGCGAACATCTGCAGCAGGGCTTCATAGACCTTGGGCGTGGCCGCCACCACGTTGCCGCCCTGCTTGAACTCGCCGCCCGAGAGCGTGCCGACGCGGCCGCCGGCTTCTTCGACGAGCAGTGACCCGGCCGCCGTGTCCCAGGGGCCGAGTCCGATCTCGAAGAAACCGTCGGTACGTCCGGCGGCGACGTAGGCGAGGTCGAGCGCCGCGGAACCCGGACGCCGGACACCCGCGGTGTGCAGCATCACGTCCTTGAGCATGGCGAGATAGGTATCGAGGTATTCGGTATTCGCCCGGTACGGGAAACCCGTGCCGATGAGCGCGCCTTCGAGGGTGCGCTGCGCACTGACGCGCATGCGGCGGTTCTCGAGATGGGCGCCGTCACCGCGCGAGGCAGTGAAGATTTCCTGACGCATCGGGTCGTAGACGACGGCGTGTTCGATGCGGCCCCGGATACGCGCGCCGATCGAGACGCAGAAGTGCGGCAGGCCGTGGATGAAGTTGGTGGTGCCGTCGAGCGGGTCGATGACCCACTCGATGGGCCCCGAGCCCAGTTGGCCGCTCTCTTCGCCGAGGAAGGCGTGGTCGGGGTAGGCACGACGGATGGTGGCGATGATCTCCGCCTCGGCAGCCCGGTCGACTTCGGTGACGTAGTCGTTGCGGCCCTTGCTCGACACCTCGAGCGAGTCGAGCCGGTTGAGGCTGCGGACGATGAGATCGGCCGCGCGACGCGCGGCGCGCACGGCGATGTTGAGAAGTGGCTGCATGCTGGCAAAGAGCGGAAGAAAAGGCCGGTAGAATACCACGCACATGATTTCCCCCGCCGATATCCGCGTCGTGCTCGTCGAGACGTCCCATCCCGGCAACATCGGCGCCGTGGCGCGCTCCATGAAAAACATGGGCCTCATGCAGCTGGTGCTGGTACGGCCGAGGGAGTTCCCGCATCCGGAGGCGAGTGCACGGGCTTCCGGCGCCACCGACGTTCTCGAGCAGGCCCGTGTCGTCGACAGTCTCGCCGAGGGGCTCGCAGATTGCGGACTCATCGTCGCCACCACGGCACGCGACCGCGACCAGAACGTCCGCGTGCTCGACGTGCGCGATGCCGCGCAGCGGGTGGTGGACGAGTCCGCGCGAGGACCGGTGGCGCTGCTCTTCGGCAACGAGCGCACGGGGCTCACCAACGAAGAACTCGCGCTCGCGCATCTGCTGCTGCGCATCCCGGCGAACCCGATTTATCCATCGCTCAATCTGGCGATGGCCGTGCAGCTCGTGGCCTACGAGGTATACCGGGCGCGCGGCGCGCGGCATGTCGCGGTGCCTCCCGTGGGCGCCGTGCCACTCGCCACCGGCGCCGACATGGAGCGCCTGTATGCGCATCTTGCCGAGGTACTCGAGCAGGTCGACTTTCGCGATCGCACGACGAGCGGTACGCGCCTCATGGAGCGCATCCGCCGCTTCGTCAACCGTGCCGAGCTCGACCAGAACGAGGCCAACATCGTGCGCGGCATCCTCACCGCGATCCAGGGTCGGCGTCGGCAGGCGGGGTCGCACTCGAACAACGCGCCGCCGGGCGACAGCCCGCCGTGACGCCCGTCTTCCTTGATCACGCCTCGACCACGCCGCTCGATCCCGCGGTGGCCGCGGTGATGATCGAGGTGCTGCAGGGTCCGCTCGGTGTCGGCAACCCGTCTTCGATCACCCATGCACCGGGTCGCGAGGCTGCCGCGGCGATCGAGCGTGCGCGCGGCGAGGTCGCGGCACTCATCGGTGCCGAGGCGCGCGACATCCTTTTCACCTCTGGTGCCACCGAGGCCGATAACCTCGCGATCCTCGGCATCGCGCGCGGCTGCGCCGCCCGCGGTCGTCATCTCGTCACCGCGCGTACCGAGCACAAGGCCGTCCTCGATCCGTGCCGGCAACTCGAGAAGAGCGGCTGGCAGGTGACCTGGCTGGAACCCGCGCACGACGGACGCATCGACCCTGCTGCAGTGGCCGCCGCGCTGCGCGCGGACACGCAGCTCGTCTCGGTGATGCACGCCAACAACGAGACCGGCGTGGTGCAGGACATCGCGGCCATCGTTGCTGCCTGCCGCACGCACGAGACGCTGGTGCATTGCGATGCCGCGCAGTCCGCCGGCCGCTTGCCCGCCGACGTCGCGGCGCTCGGCGTCGACCTGCTGTCCTTGTCCGCCCACAAGATGTACGGCCCGAAGGGCGTCGGCGCGCTGTGGGTGTCGCCGCGCGCACGCCCATGGCTCGAGCCGCTGATGTGGGGTGGGGGTCATGAACGCGGCTTGCGACCGGGGACCCTCGCCACACACCAGGCGGTCGGCTTCGGCGCGGCCGCGGCACTCGCGCGCCAGCGCCGCGAGGCTGATGCCCGGCACACCGAGGGTCTCGCCGCGGCCTTTCGCGGGCAGCTTGCCGGCCTCGACGACATCGCGTGGAACGATCATCCGCGGCATCGTCTGCCGGGACTCCTGTCGTTGAGCATCGCGGGTGTCGAGGGTGAGAGCCTGATCACCGCCATGCCGGAGATCGCCGTCTCGAGCGGGTCCGCCTGCGATTCGGCGGTGGCCGAGCCGTCCTACGTGCTGCGCGCCCAGGGCATCGGCCCGGAACTTGCGCAATCGACCCTGCGCATCGCTTTCGGGCGCTTCAGCACCGAGGCCGATGCACATCTGGCCGCCGCCGCGGTGCGCCGTGCGGTGAGCCTGCTGCGCAGTCGTGACGCCTCGGGACCGCCGGCGGGTGCTGGCTGGCACGAGGGAGCGGCGGGAACGTTGCGCGAGGGGGCCCGGATCCGTTGCTACCTGCGCGTCGCCAGCGATGGCCGGGTCGAGGCCGTCGAGTTTCGTGCTGCCACCTGTCCGGCGGTATGGGGCATCCTCGAGGACCTGCAGCGCGCGGCGGTGGGTCGTCCGGTCGAGGCCATGGCGGCAGACGGGCCGCGCCAGTGGGCGCAGCGTGCCGCCTTGCCCGCCGAGAAACTCGGGCGTCTGCTGCGGGTCGAAGATGCCATGCGCGCGGCGCTCATGGCGTGGCGTGCTGGCGCTTCGTGACTGTGACAGTACAATTTCAAGGCGCCCGTGCGCGGTACGGTTCTTGAGGCAGGTGAGCAGAGCATGGCGATCTCCTTGACGGCGACAGCAGCGGATCGGGTCCGCAACTTTCTGCAGACCCGGGGGCAGGGCCTTGGCCTGCGGCTCGGCGTGCGCAAGACGGGCTGCTCCGGCTTCGCCTATGTCGTCAACTACGCCGACGACAGTCGGGCCGATGACGTGGTCTTCGAGGACCGTGGCATCAAGGTGTTCGTCGATCGAGACAGCCTCCCCTACGTCGATGGCACCGAGGTCGACTTCGTGAAGCAGGGCCTGAACGAGGCCTTCAAGTTCCGCAACCCCAACACCAAGGGCGAGTGCGGTTGCGGCGAAAGCTTCAACGTCTAAAAAACCCTTCCCCGCCAGTCACTTGCGTTGGTTTCCGCGTTGCCCCCCGGGGGCGCGCGCAGGTACACTACGCGATTACCCGTTTCCCTCTCACATCACTAAGGAATCGTCCCATGGCGCTGGAGCGCACTTTTTCGATCGTCAAACCCGATGGCGTGACCCGCAACCTGATCGGCGAGGTCT
>JBIKVA010000094.1:0-9183 GCA_044357085.1 Steroidobacteraceae bacterium
GAATGGCTGGAGCGCATGAACCGTGCGCTTGCCGAGCAGAGTTACGAGGGCACGTTCTTCCACGAGCGGGGCGGTCATTCGGAGTCGATGCGCATCCACCATCGGGTGCGCAACAACGAAATCGCCGAGCGCCTGGTCTCTCTCGACGGCTCGGGTCGCGAGTTCATCCGCCTGGGCGAAGAGCTCTCGTACATCCTCCCCGACCAGCGCGTGGTGCTGATCGAACGCCGGCCGCGTCGCGGCGGGCTGTTGCCCAATTTCCCGCGGTTCGACGACAACACCGCCCGGTTCTACCGGCTCGAGGAGGTGCAGCGGGCCCGCGTGAGCGATCGGGACGTGCGATTGGTGACGCTCGTTCCGCTCGATCCTTACCGATACGGCTACCGGGTCTGGATCGACGCGCGGACCCGTCTGCCGCTGAAGTCCGAACTCTACGATCGCCGCGGCCGCGTGCTCGAACGCATCGCGTTTGCCACGCTGCAGCTCGTGGCCGACATCCCCGACGCCACCTTCAGGCCCGCCATGTCCACCGAGGGTTACCGGCGCATCGACAGCGAAGGTGGTGTGCGGTTGCAGACCGTCACCGACAGCGCTTCGGTCTGGAACGTGCGCACCGCGCCGCAGGGATTCCGGGTCACACAGCGCGGCGAGCAGATGCTGCCTGGAGCCGACGGTCCGGTCTTGCATCTGGTCCTCTCCGACGGTCTGGCCTCCATCTCCGTATTCATCGGCGCGCGTCTGCCACCGCGCTCCGCCAAGGAAATCGCCGTCGAGCGGCAGATCGGCGCGTCGACGGCCTATTCGACCTTCCTCCACGGGCACCACGTCGTCGTGGTCGGCGAGATTCCGGTGCAGACTGCCCGCATGATCGCCGCCGGGCTCGTTCCCGGCGAGCCCGCACGGCCTGCGGAGCCCGGCAGGCCCGCAGAACCCGGGCGACCGCGTGCGGCTGCGGGCGTGGTCCAGCCGCGCCCGGCCTTCGCGCCGCAGGTTCCGTGACCGGTTTCGCTGCGCCAGGCAAGCTGACCCTGCTCACCCGCGAGGGCTGCGGGCTCTGCGAGGAGTTCGCGGACGAACTGGCCCAATTGCGTTCAACCCTGCCGTTGCCGCCGCTCGAATCCCTCGACGTCGACTCTGATCCCGAGTTGCTGCGTCGCTATGGCCACAAGATCCCGGTGCTGTTGTGGGACGGGGCGCCGATCGCGGTGACCCGTCTCGATCCGGGTGAAATCGAGCGACTGTTTCGGGTCCGCTGACGGCGGAGCGTCCGCCAACCGGTATAATCCGGCGTTTGTCCACGAGCCCCGGTTCACTTCGGGGGATCACCTGAGTCCGATGCAGCATATCCGCAATTTCTCGATCATCGCGCATGTCGACCATGGCAAGTCGACGCTCGCCGACCGCCTCATCCAGCTTTGTGGCGGTCTCGAAGCCCGCGAGATGCAGAGCCAGGTGCTCGACTCGATGGCGCTCGAGCGCGAGCGCGGCATCACCATCAAGGCGCAGAGCGTCACGCTCTACTACAACGCGTCCGACGGCCAGCGCTACCAGCTCAACCTCATCGACACCCCGGGACACGTCGACTTCTCCTACGAGGTGTCGCGCTCGCTCGCCGCCTGTGATGGCGCGCTGCTGGTGGTCGATGCCTCGCAGGGCGTCGAGGCGCAGAGCGTCGCCAACTGCTACACCGCGATCGAGCAGGGCCTCGAGGTGCTGCCGGTCATCAACAAGATCGACCTGCCGTCGGCGGATCCGCCCAAGGTGATCCGCGAGATCGAGGAAATCATCGGCATCGAAGCGCAGGATGCCGTGCGGGTGTCGGCGAAGACCGGCGAGAACGTGCCTGAGCTGCTCGAGGAGATCGTCCGGCGCATTCCGGCGCCAAAGGGCGATCCGGAGGCTTCGGTACAGGCGCTGATCATCGACTCCTGGTTCGACAACTACGTGGGCGTCGTGTCGCTGGTGCGCGTGGTCAACGGCACGATCCGTACCGGCGACAAGATCCGCGTCATGTCGACAGGCCGCACCTGGACGGTGGACAAGCTCGGACGTTTCACGCCGAAGTCGGTCGGTACGCCGCAACTCGGGGCGGGCGAGGTCGGCTTCGTGATCGCCGGCATCAAGGAAATCGACGGCGTGCCGGTGGGTGACACCATCACGCTCGACAACAAGCCCTGCGCCGCGCCCTTGCCGGGTTTCAAGCAGGTCCAGCCGCGGGTGTTCGCGGGGCTCTTCCCGGTGAACGCCGACGATTACGAGTCGTTCCGCGATGCGCTCGCCAAGCTGCGGCTCAACGATTCCGCGCTGCACTACGAGCCCGAGGTCTCGGGCGCGCTCGGCTTCGGCTTCCGCGTCGGTTTCCTCGGCCTGCTGCACATGGACATCGTGCAGGAGCGGCTCGAGCGCGAGTACGACCTCGACCTCATCACGAGCGCCCCCACCGTCGTCTACGAGGTGGGGCTCACCGACGGCACCAGCGAGTACGTCGACAACCCCGCGAAGCTGCCGGCACCGAACCGCCTCGCCGAGATCCGCGAGCCGATCATCATCGCCAACATCCTGGTGCCGCCGGATTACGTCGGCGGCGTGCTGCAGTTGTGCACCGAAAAGCGCGGCACGCAGAAGAAGATGCAGTATCTCGCCAACCAGGTGTCGCTGCAGTACGAGCTGCCGCTCGCCGAGGTGGTCCTCGATTTCTTCGACCGCCTGAAGTCGGCGAGCCGCGGCTACGCTTCTTTCGACTACGAATTCAGCCACTTCAAGGCGGCACCGCTCTCCAAGCTCGACATCCTCATCAACGGCGACCGGGTCGATGCGCTGTCGATCATCGTCCACCGCGACAGCGCCTACCATCGCGGCCGCGAACTGGTCGACAAGATGCAGGAACTCATCCCGCGGCAGATGTTCGAGGTCGCAGTGCAGGCTGCGATCGGCACCCACGTCATCGCGCGGGCCACCGTCAAGGCGCTGCGCAAGAACGTGCTCGCCAAGTGCTACGGCGGCGACATCAGCCGCAAGCGCAAGCTCCTCGAGAAGCAGAAGGAAGGCAAGCGGCGCATGAAGCAGGTGGGCTCGGTGGAGATTCCGCAGGAAGCCTTCCTCGCGGTGCTCAAGGTCGGCAGGAAGTGACGTCATGATCGATCTCATCATCTCGGCCATGGCGATGCTTGCGCCGCCGGTCGCCCTCGTCTGCGTGATCGACGACTGGTTCATCCGTCCCGGGCGCCAGCTCGTCCTGAAGGACGGCCAGCCCGCGCCGGACCCGCTCGTGATGCGGCTGCTCTACGGCGTGTTGCCGTTGCTGGTGATCGCGGTGTTCTTCGAGCTCATGTCTGCCCAGCGCGCCGATTTCAGTCTGGTACTGATCGTCATCACCGGCGTTTCGGGCGTCGTCTGGGGCATCGACCACTGGCTGCTGTCGCCGCGCCGGCTCGCAGCCGCCCGCGCCGCAGGTCGCGAGCCCGACTCGCTGCAGATCCCGGGAACGGTCGACTACGCACGCAGCTTCTTCCCGGTGATGGCGGTGTTGCTGGTGCTGAGGTCCTTTCTCTACGAGCCTTACCGCATCCCTTCCGACTCGATGATGCCGACACTGCTCGACGGTGATTTCATCCTGGTCAACAAATACGCCTATGGCGTGCGACTGCCGGTCGTGCACCGCAAGGTGCTCGAAGTCGGCAAGCCTGCCCGCGGCGACGTCGCGGTGTTCCGCTTTCCCGCAGACCCGACGATCAACTACGTCAAGCGCGTGGTCGGCTTGCCCGGCGATCTCGTCGAGGTACGCAACGACCAGCTGATCATCAACGGCAAGCCGGTGCCGCTGGTACAGCAGGGGCGCTACGAGGACGGTTGCTATCGCAACATGCGTCAGGCCGAGGAAACGCTCGACGGGCGCCGGCATGCGGTGCTGCACTGCCTCAGTTCCGACATGCTGTCCGTCCCGCCGCTGCCTTCGTGCAATCGCAGCATCATGCAGGGCTACGTCTGCAACGAGTCGACCGCCGGCATCAACCCCGACTCGGGCGACCGGCTGATGCAGGTGCCCGAGGGCCAGTACCTGATGGTCGGCGACAATCGCGACAACAGTTCCGACGGCAGGGTGTGGGGCTTCGTCGACGAGTCGCTGCTGGTCGGCCGGGCAAGCGTGATCTGGTTCAACTGGGATCTGCAGCGCTCGGGCGGCCCCAACTGGTCACGCATGTTCACGAGCATCGAGTGAGCACGCCGCGTCCCGACTGGCCGCAGCGCTGGTTGCGCGAAACGCTAGGCTACGCCGCCAACGACACCGCGCTCTTCGTCGCCGCGCTCACGCACCGCAGTGCGTCAGGCCGCAACAACGAGCGGCTGGAATTCCTCGGTGACGCGGTGCTCAACCTGCTGGTCGCCGAGATGCTCTACCAGCGGTTCCCGGCTGCCACCGAGGGCGATCTCAGTCGTCTGCGGGCGAGTCTCGTGAGCGCGGGGCCGCTGGCGACGATCGCGCAGCAGATCGGTCTCGGCGATGAACTGCTGCTCGGCTCGGGGGAGCTCAAAACTGGCGGCTTCCGTCGCGAGTCGATCCTTGCCGACGCCTTCGAGGCAACCGTCGGCGCTGTGTATCTCGACTCCGGTCTCGATACTGCACGCGGCATCGTGCAGCGCTTCTGCCTGCCGCTGCTCGAAGCCTTGCCGCAGGCGGCCGAGCTCAAGGATCCGAAGACACGGCTGCAGGAGTGGCTGCAGTCGCGCGGGCTGCAGTTGCCGGTGTATTCGGTGGAACTCGTCACCGGCGAACCGCACGATCAGCACTTTGCGGTGCGCTGCGAGGTGTCGTCGCTGGAGTTGGCGGCGCCCGGTGAGGGCTCGAGTCGGCGACGTGCCGAGCAGGATGCCGCACAGCGCGTCCTGGAACGGATCGCGGAGCGCGCATGAACGAAGCCGAACCGGTCACGGAACAGGTCTCCCCGGCGCCCGCGGCCGATTTCCGCGCGGGATTCGCCGCCCTCGTCGGGCGGCCGAATGTCGGCAAGTCGACGCTGCTGAACGCCCTCGTCGGCGAAAAGGTGTCGATCGTGACGCCGCGGCCGCAGACCACGCGGCATCGCATCACGGGGCTCGTCAACCGGCCCGGTCTGCAGGTGGCCTTCGTCGATACGCCCGGTCTGCATGCCGCCGCGCGTCGCGCCCTCAACCGTGCGATGAATCGTACCGCGGCCGCCGCCCTGCACGATGCCGACCTCGTCGTCTTCGTCGTCGAGGCGCTGCGCTGGACCGACGAGGACGAGGCGGTCATGCAGCGCATCCGTGACAGCGGACGACCTGCGCTTGCGGTGGTCAGCAAGGCCGATTCTGCGCGACCGCGCGAGCGCTTGTTGCCGTTCATCGCCCAGCTGGCCGAGCGGCATCCGTTTCGCACCATCGTGCCGGTGTCCGCGGTACGCGGCGAGAACCTCGAGGAGCTGATCGCAGCCATCGGTCGCGAGTTGCCGATGTCGCCGCAGCTCTTCGACGAAACGGACCGCACCGACCGCGACCTGCGCTTCCGCATCACCGAGATCATCCGCGAAAAACTCACGCTCGAGCTCAACCAGGAAGTCCCCTACGGTATCGCCGTGGAGATCGAGAAGATGGAGCGCGAGCAGATGGATGCGGCCGAACGTGAAGTCATCCATGCCGTCATCTGGGTCGATCGCGAGGGACAGAAGCCGATCGTGATCGGGGCCGGCGGCGCGCGGCTCAAGCGCGTGGGCAGCTCGGCGCGGCGCGAAATCGTCGCGCTGCTCGGTCGTCGCTGCCATCTCGAGCTCTGGGTGAAAGTGCGGGAGAACTGGGCCGACAACGCGCAGGCATTGCGCACGCTCGGTCTCGAATAGCGGGGTCGGGGATGGGCAAGGGCAGCCGGCGCATCGAACTCGCCCCGCTCTACGTCCTGCACCACCGGCCGTGGCGCGATACCAGTCGCATGCTCGATGTCTTCACCCGCGATCACGGGCGGCTGATGCTGTTCGCCCGCGGCGTGCGCGGGCCGAAATCGCGGACGGCGTCCTTGCTGCAGCCCTTCAGGCTGCTGCTGGCCTCGTGGAGCGCCAGCGGCGAGGCCGGACAGCTCACCCAGGTAGAGGCCGCGGTGGCCGGCGAGGTCCTGTCGCTGCCGGCGTCCACCTTGCTCAGCGCCTGGTACCTGAATGAACTCGTGCTGAAGCTGACGGTACGCAACGACCCGCAGCCGCTGGTCTTCGATCTTTATCACGCCACGCTCGATAGGCTGCGCGAGGGCGCTCCGGTGACTGCGGTGTTGCGGACGTTCGAGCGGCAACTGCTGGAACTGCTGGGCTACGGCGTCGAGTTCCGTTTCGACGCGCGCGAGGGTCAGGCGCTGCGGGCCGACGCGCGTTATCATTTCCACCCCGATCTCGGCTTCGTCGAGGTGTCGGGGCAGGCGCCCGCAGCGGCGTTTTCCGGCCGGGACCTGCTCGCCATTGCCGATGACGAGTACGCAGATCCTGCGGTGCTGGAGACGGCCCGGCAGGTGCTCAGGGTGGCTCTCGACCGCGCGCTCGAGGGCCGCGAATTGAACACGCGTGCCGTGGCCCGCTCGGTCGTACGGCGGCGTCGCGACAGGGAGTCGAGCACGTCATGACTGGCAGCATCGCCCTCGGGGTGAACATCGATCACGTCGCCACGCTGCGCCAGGCGCGGCGGGCCCGCTATCCCGATCCGGTGCATGCAGCGCTTGTCGCCGAGCAGGCCGGTGCCGACAACATCACGCTGCACTTGCGCGAAGACCGCCGTCACATCCAGGACGCCGACGTCGCAGCGCTGCGGCCGTTGCTGCAGACCCGCATGAACCTCGAAATGGCGGTCACCGACGAAATGCTCGCCATCGCCGCGCGGATCCGGCCGGCCGATTGCTGCCTGGTGCCGGAGCGGCGCGCCGAGGTCACCACCGAGGGCGGGCTCGACGTCGTCGGCCAGATCGCGCGGCTGCGCGACAGCTGTGCGCGGCTGGCTGCGGCGGACATCCGGGTCGCGCTTTTCATCGATCCCGAACCGGCACAGATCGAGGCGACGGCTCGCGCCGGGGCGCCGGTGATCGAACTGCACACGGGGCGCTACTGCGAGTCCACGGGTGCGACCGCGGCTCGCGAGCTCGAGCGCTTGCGCGCCGGCGCCCGTCTTGCCGCGACGCTGGGTCTCGAAGTGCACGCGGGTCATGGTCTGCACTACCACAACGTGCAGGCGGTGGCCGCCATCCCCGAGATCACCGAACTCAACATCGGCCACGCCATCGTCGCCCGCGCGGTGTTCTCCGGGCTCGCCGATGCCGTGCGCGACATGAAGGCACTCATGGTGGCGGCGCGCCCATGACCACGCTCGTATTCGACATCGAGACCATCCCCGACATCGAGCTCGGGCGGCGTACTTTCGGTCTCGAAGGGCTCGACGACGGCCAGGTCGCCAAGGCGATGTTCGCGCACGCGCGCCAGCATGGCGGCAGCGAGTTCCTGCCGCACGAGCAGCATCGCATCGTCGCCATCTCCTGCGTGCTGCGGCGCGCGGACTCGCTGCGGGTGTGGAGTCTCGGCGATCTCGACGCCGACGAGGGCGAGCTCGTCAACCGCTTCTTCGATGGCATCGAACGCTACACGCCCACGCTGGTGTCGTGGAACGGCGGCGGCTTCGACCTGCCGGTGCTGCACTACCGGGCCCTCAAGCACGGCGTGGTGGCGCGCCGCTACTGGGAAACGGGCAGCGAAGATCAAAGTTTTCGCTGGAACAACTACCTGAGCCGCTACCACGAGCGGCACACCGACCTCATGGACGTGCTCTCCGGTTATCAGCCGCGCGCCAAGGCGAGCCTGACGGACATGGCCTACCTGCTCGGCTTGCCCGGCAAGCTGGGCTTCTCGGGCGACAAGGTCTGGGATGCCTACGCCGCGGGCAACCTCGTCGGCATTCGCCGCTACTGCGAGACCGACGTGCTCAACACCTGGCTGGTCTACCTGCGCTACCAGCTGATGCGCGGGCACCTCGATGCCGATGAGCTGGCAGCCGAGCAGGCCCGGGTGCGCGAATACCTCGGCGCGTCCGAAGAGCCGCATTTCGCGGAGTTCCTCGCGGCCTGGCCGCAGACCGGCGCGTGAGCCGCGGGCCGATGCCGCCCGGACCGCCCGAAGAAGGGTTGGTCGCGGCGCTCAACCATGATGGCGAGGGCGTCGTGCGCGAGGCGAAAGCCGCCTTCGTGCCGGGGGCGCTGCCCGGCGAGCGGATCCGTTTTCGCCGCGTCCGCCGGCACCGCCAGCACGACGAGGGCGAGTTGCTGGAGGTCCTCGAAGCGGTGGCCGCACGCGGCACACCGCGTTGTGCCCACTTCGGGGTCTGCGGCGGCTGCGCGCTGCAGCACATGGATCCGGCGGCGCAACTGCTGGCCAAGCAGGAAGAACTCGCCGAAAACCTGGCGCGCATCGGCCGAGTGACTCCCGAGGCGTGGCTCGAACCGCTGGCCGGTCCGGTCTGGAACTACCGGCGCAGGGCAAGGCTCGGTGCCAAGTACGTGGCGAAGCGCGGCCGGGTGCTGGTCGGTTTTCGAGAACGGCAGAAACCCTACGTGGCTGCCCTCGGGCGCTGCGAGATCCTGGCGTCGCCCCTCGATGCCCTGATCGAACCGCTGTCGACGCTGCTCACCGGCCTCGCGGCGCGCGAGCGTATTCCCCAGATCGAAGTCGCCGTCGCGGACAACGCCACCGTGCTGGTGTTCCGCACCCTCGTGGAGATCGGTGAGGCCGATCGCGAGGCGCTCGCCGCCTTCGGCAGGACTTACGGCGTACACGTGTGGTTGCAGCCCGGCGGGCCGGGCACCGTCGCGCCGCTCGCCGGCGAACCGGTGGCGCTCGAATATCGCCTGCCCGATGAAGGGCTGCGCTTCGAGTTCCAGCCGACGGATTTCGTGCAGATCAATGGCGCGGTCAATCGGTTGCTGGTGGCGCGCGCCATGGAGTTGCTGCAGCTCGAGGCCGGTCATCGCGTCCTCGATCTCTTCTGCGGGCTCGGCAATTTCACCTTGCCGATCGCGCGGCGTGCCGGCGAGGTCGTGGGCATCGAGGGCGAGGCGGGTCTCGTGGCCCGGGCCCGTCACAACGCGGCGCTGAACGGGCTCGGCAACGCGAGCTTCCACGTCGCGAATCTCGCCGAGCCGGGCGGAGG
>JBIKVA010000095.1:0-9164 GCA_044357085.1 Steroidobacteraceae bacterium
CGACCTGCGATTCTTTGGTAGGACCGACGATGGCCGCACCTTGCGCACCAAGGTGACCGGCGATCGTGATCCGGGCTACGGGTCGACCGCGAAGATGCTCGGTGAGGCGGCCGCCTGCCTCGCCTTCGACCTGCCGCCCGCAGAACTGCCGGGCGGATTCTGGACGCCGGCAACGGCATTCGGCGAGCGATTGCTGCCGCGTCTGCAGCAGCGCGCGGGGCTGAGTTTCAGCGTCGAGGACTGAGCCCCGCCGCCTCAGCTCGCCGGTTGCCCGGTCGCCGGCAGCAGTGGCACCGTCTCCTGCACCCAGTTGTCCGATGTCCGGCGCGCAGGGCAGGGAATGGTGATCGCGTAGTCGCCGAGGCGTTCGCGCAATCGCCTGACGTCGATCCGCCAGCCTTTGGCGTCCCATTTCTTGAGCCACTCGCGGTAGTGCGCGATTGCCGTATCGCCGGGGACCAGCACTTCACGGGTGTTGCTGTCCGGAGTCCGCACGGGGTTCAGGTTCTCGACGATGACCATGTCTTCGGCGACCACGCGGCGCGTGATGTCCTCCATGCGTTTCTCGTGCTGGTCATCGAGCAGCCAGTTGCGCATGCTGACGAGGTAGATGCGGGTGTTGGCCTCGTCGACGGGGGCCTCGAACATGTACTGGTGGAAAGAGTTGGTGGCGGTGAGGTCGATGTAGGTCACGAGCTGGTTCGGCCCCTGGTGCCACGAACCCGCGGCGCCGACGCGGGGACCCTGGCGCACTCCGGCGAGTGCGGTGTCCTCGCTCTTGCTGCCGCCGAACTTGATGT
The DNA here is from genome assembly GCA_044357085.1 of Steroidobacteraceae bacterium. Classification (GTDB taxonomy): domain Bacteria; phylum Pseudomonadota; class Gammaproteobacteria; order Steroidobacterales; family Steroidobacteraceae; genus UBA964. Next base: position 801 of record JBIKVA010000095.1, read on the forward strand.
AGTGCTTGCTGCCCCACGGGATTTCTTCGATCGGCAGCGGGGTGCGCTGTTGTTCGGGCGAGAGCGAAGGTTGGCCCTGTGCCTGATGCACGAATTCGTTGTGGATCGGATCGAGACCGTTCTCGATCGAGCGTTCGTAGTAGGCCTTGAGGTCGAACACGAAGGTCTGCGCCCGCCACTCCGGCGTGCCGAATTCGCTGATGTCATAGAGCGGTGGCCGCTCGTCCTCGGGCAGGTCGCCCAGAAAGGCGAAGACGATCCCGTACTTCTCCTGCACCGGGTAGGCGTCGACCTTGGCGCGTGCCGGCAGCTTGGCGTCATTGCCCAGCGAGGGAATGCGCGTGCATCGGCCATCGCCGCCGAATTCCCAGCCGTGATACGGGCAGGCGACCGAATTGCCCTTGATCTTGCCAAGGCCCAGGGCGCCCCCACGATGCGCGCAGGTATCGGCGAGCACGTGCGCCTTGCCCGCGGTATCGCGGAAGGCGACGAATGGCAGACAAAGCAGCTTTACGCGCAGGGGTTTCTCTGCGGTGACCTCTGAAGCAAGCGCCACGGGGTACCAGAAGTTGATGTACATGACGATGTCCTCCCGCGAGTGGTATGCCGCATCCCCCGGGCGCGGCGCAATCAGTATTTCGCACGGTGTCCGCCGTGGCATCATCCGTCCATCCCAAGCACGGTAACGAGCGAGATGCAGCCAGACTCCGGTCGAGCACCGGTCGATGCCGGACAGATCCAGGGCGGCGTGCCCCCCCTGCCGCCCGCACGGGCGGGCATCGTGGTTTTGCTTTGCTTCCTCGTCGCCGTGCTCGAGGGCTTCGACATCCAGGCGCTCGGCGTCGCCGCGCCGCGCATGGCTCCCGGCCTCGGGCTCGATGCGTCGCAGATGGGTTGGCTGTTCGCGATCGGCAGCATCGGCATCCTCTTCGGCGCCAGCATCGGGGGCCGCGTGGCCGACCGCTACGGCCGCAAGCCGACGTTCATGGGGGCAGTGGCCGTGTTCGGCGCGTTCACATTGCTGATGAGCGTGCTGTCGGACTTCGAAGGTCTGTTTGCCGCGCGCTTCATGGCAGGACTCGGATTCGGCGCGGCACTGCCCAACATGATGGCGCTGGCCGTGGAGATCAGTACGCCCTCGCGGCGCGCATTGACGACTGCTGCGATGTTCTGCGGACTGCCGACGGGCGGCGCGCTGTGCGCGGGGGTCACGCAATGGCTGCCCGCCGGGTTCGACTGGCGGACGCTGTTCCAGATCGGCGGCGTTCTGCCGCTGTTGCTCCTGCCCGCGATCGCCATGCTGATGGTCGAAACCCATCGACCGGCCGCGCCGTCCGAGAAGGGTCGACGGAGCACGGCGGCGGTCGTCCATGGACTCTTCGGCGAGGGTCGCGCCCCGGCGACGCTCCTCATCTGGACGATACTCGCGCCGATCATGCTGGTGCTCTATCTGCTCCTGAACTGGCTGCCGACGCTGGTGGCCTCGAAAGGGCTGTCGATCGCCGTGGCTCCGCTCGCCTCGATGTGGTTCAACCTGGGCGGGGTCGCAGGCGCCTTGCTGCTTGCGCCGGTCGTGGATCGCCTGGGATTCCGGTTGCCGATCACGTTCGGTTTCGCTGCGCTGGCGCTCGCCCTGGTGGGTCTGTCGATGGCGCAGTCGGTGGCTACGATCCTCGCCTGCAGCGCAATCGCGGGCCTGCTGCTGCTCGGCGCGAACTATTCACTCTATGCGGTCGCTGCGGCGTGTTACCCGACCGAGAGCCGCGGTACCGGTTCCGGTGTGGCGGTCGCGGTCGGTCGTGTGGGCTCTGTGCTGGGCCCGCTGATCGCGGGCGCACTGCTCGCCCGCGGCGTGAGTGCCGAGACGGTCATCCTGCTCCTCGCACCCGCGGCGACGGTGGCAGCGCTGGCGACTTGGGCGCTGGCGCGCTTCGCGGCCCCGCCGACTGCATGACCCTGAAACGGGTGCTCTTCGCTGCGTCAGCCTTGAACGGCGCTTCCGGGACCCAATATCGAGATTGTGGAAGTCGCCGCCAAAGAGAGCGACGTTTACCCAGAATCTAATCGAGATACGTCTCGTAAATTCTTGTTTTTATTGGTGCCCGGGAGAGGACTCGAACCTCCACGGTGTTACCCGCTAGTACCTGAAACTAGTGCGTCTACCAATTCCGCCACCCGGGCAGGGAGGGCGGCGTAAATTACGCAGCACACAAAGGACTGTCAATTGAAGAATTCCAAATCCCCGCGCTCCCGATTCCCCCGCACCGCTCGAGGCAACGGTGGCCACGACCGCGCCGCCCAAGGCTCGCGGCAGGACCTCGGCAGCATGGAGGGCGTCGTCTCCGCGCACCGCTCCGGTTTCGGTTTCGTGCGCGTCGAGGGGCAGGAGGACAGCGTCTTCCTGCCGCCGCCGCAGATGACCGGTCTGACCTCGGGCGATCGCGTTCGGGTCAGCGTGCAGCGCGGTCGTGACGGCCGGCTCTCCGGCGAGATGGAAAAGATCCTCGCGCGCGGCGTCACGGCTTTCCTCGGTACCGTCGAGGCGGTCGGTCGCACGCTGTTCGTGCACTCCGTGGATCGACGCCTCAGCCTTCGCTGTCTGGTGCCGCCGGACAAGCTGGGCGACGCTCGCGCCGGCGATTGGGTGATCGCGCGCATCACCCGCTATCCCGACGCGCAGCGCACGGCGATGGCGGAGGTCGTTCGGCGACTCGATCCGGAGAGACCGCTGGAGATGGCCACCGAGACGGCGATTGCGCGCTACGCGCTACCCGTCGAGTTCAGCGCTGCCGCGCTGCGCGAGGCCGAGGCCTACGGCGAGCGCATCGATTCGCGCGAGTCGCGGGGTCGGGTCGACCTGCGCTCGCTGCCGCTCGTGACCATCGATGGCGCCGATGCCCGCGATTTCGACGATGCCGTCCATGCGGAGCCGCATCCCAAGGGCTTCAGGCTGGTGGTGGCCATCGCCGACGTCAGCCACTACGTGCGTCCGGGCAGCGGGCTCGATGCCGATGCGCGCGAGCGCGGGACGTCGGTGTATTTCCCGAATCGCGTGCTGCCGATGCTGCCGACGGCGCTCTCCAACCATCTCTGCTCGCTGGAGCCCGAGGTGGACCGCCTCTGTCTGGTCGCCGACATGGTGGTGGGCAAGACCGGTGCCTTGCTGGAGTACCGCTTCTACCCGGCCGTGATGCGCAGCCATATGCGGCTCACCTATACGCTCGCCTACGAGGCGCTGTTCGAGGGGCGGCCCGAGGCTCGCAAGACGGTGGGCGCGCTCGTCCCCAAGCTGATGCCGCTCGTCGATCTCTATCGGGTGCTCCTCAAGGCGCGGCACCGGCGCGGCGCGCTCGACTTCGAGAGCACGGAGCCCAATTACGAGTTCGACACCGAGGGTCGCGTACGGGCGATTTCCCTCTATGCGCGCAACGACGCCCACAAACTCATCGAGGAGTGCATGATCCTCGCCAACGTGGCGGCGGCGCGGCAACTCAAGGAAGCCAAGGCGGGCGGGCTCTACCGCGTGCACGGCGTACCCGAAGAAAAGAAACTCGACATGTTGCTCACGCAGCTCGCCGCGCTCGGCATCGACGCCGACCTGCCCGAGGAGATCGAACCGCGCGACCTGCGCAAGATCACCGAAAAGCTGGCGCGCAGCACCGATCTGCCGTTCATCGAATCCCTGGTGGTGCGGGCCATGCCGCAGGCGATCTACCAGCCCACCAACATCGGTCACTTCGGGCTGGCGCTCGCCGAGTACGCGCATTTCACCTCGCCGATCCGTCGCTATCCCGATCTCGTCGTGCACCGGGTGCTCAAGCTCGTGGCCGATGGGCGCGATCCGTCCGGCGTCCGCTACGGCGCCCAGGAACTCGGTCCGCTCGGACAAGACCTGTCGCGCCTCGAAAAGCGCGCCGATGAATCGGATCGCTACGTCGATTCGTTCCTCAAGTGCAGCTATCTGCGTGAGCGGCTCGGTCAGACCTTCGACGGTCTCGTGACCACGGTGGTCGAGTACGGATGCTTCGTGCAGTTGCGCGGCATCGGCATCGACGGTTTGCTGCGGCTCGATTCGCTCGATGACGACGAGTACGTGATGGAGTCCAATGGTCAGGCCTGGTTCGCCAAGCGCCGCAAGCAGCGCCTCGGCATCGGCACTGCCGTGCGGGTGGTCGTCACCAACGCCAATCCCGTCGAAGCCCTCATAGATCTCGAACTCGCCGATCCGGTCCTGCTGTCGGTGCAGGAGCAGGCCGCCGTACGCATTCAGCCGCGTCCGGCACAGCGCGGACGATCGCGACGATGAGCGAGACGCAGATCATCCACGGGTGGCATGCGGTGCAGGCGCTGCTGGCGCGGCACGCCGCGCGCGTGAGCAAGCTGCTCATGGCAAGGGGCCGCGATGACGACCGGGTCGCGGCCGTGCTGGCCGCGGCCGCCGCGGCGCGGATACCCGTCGAGCGCGTGGACGCGCAGCGGCTCGACAAACTCACGGCCGGCGCGGTGCATCAGGGTGTGGTCGCCGAGGTGCGTGCCCTGGCGCCGTGGACGGAGGACGAACTCGTCGCGGCCATCGGCGCGGCCATCGGTGTGACCGTGGGTACGGCGGGTGAGGCCACGGGCGCGGTCCCTCTCGTGCTCGCGCTCGATGGCGTGCAGGATCCCCACAACCTCGGTGCCTGCCTGCGCACGGCCGACGCCTGCGGTGCGCTTGCAGTGGTGGTCCCCAAGGACCGTGCGGCGCAGCTGAATGCCACCGTGCGCAAGGTCGCTGCGGGTGCCGCCGAGACCACGCCGGTGGTCGCGGTCACCAACCTCGCGCGGTGTCTGCGCGACCTGAAGCAACTCGGGCTCTGGGTGGTCGGAGCAGATGCGGCTGCCACGCAGCGCGCCGAAGAGGTCGACCTGAAAGGACCGATCGTGATCGTGATGGGCGCCGAGGGCGCGGGGTTGCGCCACAACACCCGGCAGCACTGCGACTTTCTGGTGAGCCTGCCGTCGCTCGGCGCTGTCGAGAGCCTGAACGTCTCGGTGGCGGCCGGCATGCTGCTGTACGAGGCCACCCGCCAGCGCCTTGGGGTTGCCCGGGCACGGGGTGTTTCGCTATAGTCCGCGGCCCCTTCGCAGGGGGACTTCCTTGCTCCACCGGCAGCGCCTCGCCGGGGGGCTTCACATCCACGAGGAGAACACATGAGGCACTATGAAATCGTGTTTCTGGTCCATCCGGACCAGAGCGAGCAGGTTCCGGCCATGCTCGAGCGCTACAAGGGCATGATCACCGCGGGCGGCGGCCAGTTGCACCGTCTCGAGGACTGGGGTCGTCGGCAGCTTGCATTCCCGATCGACAAGGTCCACAAGGCCCACTACATCCTGATGAACATCGAGACCGACCAGAAGACTCTGGCCGAGCTCACCGGCGCGTTCCGCTTCAGCGACGCGGTGCTGCGTCACCTCGTCGTCAAGATGGACGGCCCGGTTACCGAGCCTTCACCGATGGCGCGTGCCGCCGAGGAAGAAGGCGAGGCCAGCGGCATCGATCGGCCGCGCCGTGTCCGCCGCGACGATCTCGGCGACGACGACCAGGTCGGGGAGTAATCACCATGAAAGATTCGAGACAGTCGGGCGGCGGCAGCCGCTTCACCCGTCGCAAGAAGTTCTGCCGTTTCACGGCCGAGGACGTCAAGCAGATCGACTACAAGGATCTGGCGACGCTCAAGGGTTACATCACCGAGACGGGCAAGATCGTACCGAGCCGTATCACCGGCACGCGTTCGTTCTACCAGCGTCAGCTCGCCCAGGCCGTGCGCCGCGCGCGCTACCTCGCGCTGCTGCCCTACACGGACCAGCATTAAGCGGAGGCGGGAACAATCATGGACGTCATTCTGCTTACCAAGGTCGCGAACCTCGGCAACATCGGCGATCGGGTGAAGGTGAAGTCGGGCTACGGCCGCAACTTCCTGCTGCCCTCCGGCAAGGCGACACTCGCCACCCCGGCGAACGTCGCCAAGTTCGAGGCGCGTCGCGCCGAACTCGAGAAAGTCGCCCGCGAGCAGCTCGTGGACGCCGAGTCGCGTTCCGCAGCCCTCAAGGACTTCACCCTGCGCATCACGGCGAAGGCCGGTAACGAGGGCAAGCTGTTCGGCTCGATCGGCACCACCGATATTGCCGAGGCCTGCAGCTCGCAGGGCCACAAGGTGGCTCGCTCGGAAGTGCGACTGCCCAACGGTCCGATCCGTATGGTCGGCGATCACCAGATCGTCCTGCACCTGCACACCGACGTGGACGTGCCGTTGCAGGTGTCCGTCGTAGCCGAGGAGTGATCCCGGCGTGAGCGCTCGCGGCGGGGATGTTCGGACGCCGCCGCACTCACTTGAGGCGGAGCAGGCCGTTCTTGGCGGCCTGCTCCTCGACACCAGCGCCTGGGACAACGTCGCCGACGTCGTCGGCTCCGACGATTTTTACCGTCCCGACCACAAGCTGATCTTCGAGGCCATCGGTCTCCTTGCGGCGCAAGGCAAGCCTGCCGATGCCGTCACCGTCAGCGAGCAGCTCGAACGCAGCGGCCAACTGGTCGAGGTCGGCGGGCTCGCCTATCTCGGTACGCTCGCGCGCGATACCCCGACGGCCGCCAACGTCCGGGCCTACGCCGGCATCGTCCGCGAGCGCTCGCTCCTGCGCCAACTGCTGAAGGCTGGGACGGAGATCGCCGCCTCGGTGTTCAACAACGAGGGCGAGTCGGCGCGCGAGCTGGTGGAAAGTGCCGAGGGCAAGGTCTTTGCCATTGCCGAGCAGGGCACTCGCGGCAAGCGCGATGGCGCCGTCGCCGTGCAGCAGCTGATGCCCGCACTCATCGACCAGATCGACGAGTGGCACAACAATCCGGACGGCATGCGCGGTCTGCCGACCGGGTTCGACGAATTCGATCGCAAGACCGGCGGCTTGCGCGGCGGCGATCTCGTCGTGGTGGCCGGTCGGCCCTCCATGGGCAAGACCACCTTCGCCGTGAACATGGCCGAGTACGCGGCGCTGAAGGCGGGCGTCAATGCGTCGGTCGCAGTCTTCTCGATGGAAATGCCCTCCGAGCAGTTGCTGACGCGCATGCTTTCCTCCATTGGTCGCGTGCACCTCGGGCACATCCGCAGCGGCCAGATTTCCGACGAAGACTGGCCGCGCATCACGGGTGCGGCAGGCCAGCTCGCCGAGGCAAAGATTTTCATCGACGAGACGCCGGCGCTCACGCCCACCGAACTGCGGGCCCGTGCGCGACGCGTGCACCGCGAGCACGGTCTCAATCTCGTCGTGGTCGACTACCTGCAGCTGATGCAGGTCCCCGGCTCCAAGGAAAACCGCGCCACCGAGATTGCCGAGATCTCCCGCGGCCTGAAGGCGCTTGCCAAGGAATTGAGCGTGCCGGTGATCGCGCTCTCGCAGCTCAATCGCGGCGTCGAGCAGCGCGTCGACAAGAAGCCGGTGATGTCCGATTTGCGCGAATCGGGGGCGATCGAACAGGATGCGGACATGATCCTGCTGATCTACCGCGAGGAGGTGTACGACAAGAACACCACCAAGAAAGGCATCGCGGAGATCGATCTTGCCAAGCATCGCAACGGCGAGACGGGGACTTTCCTGCTTACTTTCCAGGGGCAGTACTCGCGCTTCGTCAACTACGCGCCCGATTCCTACGCCGAGGGTGTGCTGCGCTGAGCGGCACTGACCGCATGGCCGATCAAAAAAATCAGCGCTCGACGGTTTCGGCTGGCACCCCCGTATCCGCGCCCGCGCCCGCGCCCGCGCCGACGCCCGCGCCGACGCCGACGCCGATCCGGGCGTGCATCTCGCTCGATGCGTGGCGGCGAAATCTGGCGCTGCTGCGGCGCGCGGCGCCGAAATCCAGACTGCTCGCGGTGATCAAGGCGAATGCCTACGGGCACGGTGCCATCCAGGCAGCTCGGGCGCTCGAGGCAGCAGACGCCTTCGGCGTGGCCCGGCTCGGCGAGGGCGTCGAACTGCGTCAGGCTGGAGTCACCCGACCCGTCGTCCTCATGGAGGGCGTCTTCTCCGACGCCGAGTTGGCGCTTGCGCTGCAGCACGAACTCGATCTGGTGGTTCACGAGCCAGGGCAACTGCAGATGCTGGAGCGCGCGGCGACTGCGGCGGGTCGCGTGATCTGGCTGAAACTCGACACCGGCATGAGTCGACTCGGGTTCGCCCCGCAGGATGCAGCCGCGGCGGCCGCTAGACTGCGTGCGTTGCCGCAGCTCGGCGACTTGCGTGTCATGACGCATTTCGCCTGCGCCGACGAACCCGGCTCGCCGCTGACCGACCGGCAGCGGCAGCGATTCGACGCCGCACTGGCCGAGATCG
>JBIKVA010000096.1:0-9146 GCA_044357085.1 Steroidobacteraceae bacterium
AGTCCCGCAGCCGTGACCAATGCTGCCCCGACGAAGGCACCCGCCACGAAGGCGGGCAGGAAATGACATCCCTGCATCGCCACCTGCGGATCGCCGACGGCATGCGCGCTGTGGCATTGCGCGAGCCTGGCCGGCCGGCGCTGGAGTGCGACGGACGGTTCCTGACCTACGGCGAGTTGCGGGAGCGTGCCGCGCGGATCTCGGCTGCGGCTCTCGGCATCGGCTTGCGCGCCGGAGATCGTGTTGCGCTGCTCGCGCCGAACTGTCTCGAGTACCCGGAACTCATGTGCGGCCTGAGCGATGCGGGACTGATCGTCGCGACGCTCAATCCGCGCAGTGCCGCTCCGGAGGTTGCAGCGGCGTGCAGCGACTGCGGGCCGCGTCTGCTGATCGTCCATCCGACCCTGCACCAGGTTGCCGAGCAGGCGATGGCCACGCTGCCTGCCGGCACGGTGGAGCGTCTGCTCGTCATCGGCGGGTCCTGCGAAAGCTGGATGGCGGCGGTCCAGCCGCTGCCCGTCGACCAGCTGCCGCAGGTTGCCGAAACCTGTGCGTTCACACTCGTATACAGCTCGGGAACGACCGGTCAGCCGAAGGGGATCCTGATCTCCCATCGCTCGCGTGCGCTGACCTTCCACGCCATGGCGATGGAGTACGGTTGCTACGGCCCTGACGACCGGTTTCTGGCGCTGGCGCCAATGGCGCACGGCGCCGGCTTCGCCTTCGCGATGGCCACGCTGTACTTCGGCGGCTTCGTGGAGATCGCGACTCGTTTCGAGCCGGCACGCGTGCTCGAGCGGCTTGCCGACGGCGGCTTCACTGGCGTCTTCATGGTGCCGACGCACTTCCAGGCGGTCCTGTCGTTACCGCCCGACACTCTCACCAGCCACCGTCGCACGGCACGTTCCTTGAAGACCATCATCTCCAACGCGGCCGCGCTCCCGCAGCCGCTGAAGGAGCGGGTCATCGAATACTTCGGCGAGGGCCTGCTGCACGAGACCTACGGATCGACTGAAGCGGGCATCGTCACCAACATCCGTCCCGAAGACCAGTTGCGCACCAATCGCTCGGTGGGTCGGGCCTTCGCGCTCAATGAGATCAGGCTGCTGGGCGCCGATGGCACCGAAGTGGCGGTGGGCGAGGTGGGCGAACTGTTCTCGCGCTCTCCCTACCTGTTCGACGGTTACTGGGGCCATCCCGAGTGGCTCGCGGATTGTTCCCGCCCCGGTGGCTGGGTGAGTGCCGGTGACCTGGCGAGGCGTGACGAGCAAGGGTTCATCTACATCGTCGATCGCAAGAAGGACATGGTCGTCTCCGGCGGCTTCAACATCTATCCGCGGGAAATCGAACTCGTGCTCGAGCAGCATCCTGCGGTGCGCGAGGCCTGCGTGGTCGGTATCGCCGATGAGCACTGGGGCGAGCGGCTGCGCGCCTTCGTCGTGCCTGCCGCCGGTCAGCGCGCCGATTCCGGCCTCGCGGCGTCGCTCGGCACGTTCTGCCGGACGCGTCTCGCGGGGTACAAGGTGCCGCGCGAGATCGGCTTCATCGCCGAAGTGCCGCGCAACCTCGGCGGCAAGGTACTCAAGCGCGAGCTTCGCGATCCCGCCTTGCCATGCCACGCAATTCATATCCATGAACCGAAAGTTCAGTACGGTGCTTGACAGTGCTTCAGGCAAAAAACGACAGTTTTTGCTGCAGTCGTCCGGATCCGTGAGTCTTCAATCAATCGACGCAAGGATGCCCAGGGAGGTCAAGATGTCATTTCGCAAGACCCGTTTGTTGCCGCCGGTCGCGGCTGTCGTAGCTTCCACCGCGGCGCTCGCCGGCGCGGCTGGAGTCGCCGGTGCCCAAGATTCCGATACGCTCGCCGAGGTGGTCATCACCGCCGAGAAGCGCGAAACCAATCTGCAGGACACGCCCATTTCGATCGCGGCGTTCTCCGGTGCGGAGCTCGACAGCGCCGGCATCACGACCACCGACGGACTCTCCAACCTGACGCCCGGGCTCGTGGTGCAGAAGGAAGTCATCGGCAAGGTGGTCATCCGCGGCGTCGGCACCGAGAACTTCTCGGTGGGCAGCGATCCGGGCATCGCGATCCATCAGGACGGCGTTTACATTGCCCGTTCCTCGGTGTCGATCTTCGATTTCTTCGACACGGAACGCGTTGAAGTGCTGCGCGGGCCGCAGGGCACGCTGTACGGACGCAACGCCACCGGCGGCGTCATCAATATCATCTCGCGCAAGCCCGAGCAGGAATTCGGCGGCTACGCCAAGGTCGATGTCGGCAACTACGCCAAGAAGCGCATCGAGGCCGTGCTCAACGCGCCGGTGAGCGACACCGCGGCGTTCCGTGTCTCGGCACTCTGGGCCGAGCGCGACGGCTTCACCGAAAACAAGTTCGCGACCGCGAAGGCCCGGGGTTACGACGAGCTCGACAATCAGGACGTGTGGGCGGCACGCGCGCAGCTCGCATTCAACCCCTCGGAATCCTTCGAGGGCTTGCTGCAGTTCGACGTGATGCGCGACAGCAGCAATCCGACCGGCTTCAAATATTTCACCCACGCCGGCGGCGATACGAACATCTACTGGCAGTCGCCTGCGGACAAGAAGCTGCCGAGCCTCCGCCAGGTGTCGCAGGGGTACGAGCAGAACATCGTCAACTCGACGCGCACCGTGCCGAGCATCGGTCGTGCCGAGACGGACGCCATCAATCTCAAGCTCACCTGGGACTTCGGCGACGTACAGCTGATGTCGCAGACTGCCTATCGCAAGACCATTTATTCATGGCTCAACGACGGTGACGGTCTCGATGTGTTCTTCGTCACCTACTTCCAGGACGACGATTCGAAGCAGACCACGCAGGAGTTCCAGCTGTCGAACACCGACGACGGTCCGCTGCAGTGGATCCTCGGCGCGTTCTACCTGAAGGAAGACAGCAAGACCTTCAGCGGTCTCGCGTTCAATGGCCTCGTGGCGGCGGTCGGCACGCCCAAGGGCAGTCCCGAGGGCATCCTGATCGACGGTGCCTCGAACACGAAGTCGTACTCCGCGTTCGGCCAGGCGACCTATTCGCTGTCCGATCGTCTGCGCCTCACGGGCGGCGTCCGCTACACCAAGGACGAGAAGAACGGCGACATGCTGTACAACCTCGGCGGGCTTATCTTCGTGCCGCAGTTCCTCGGCTATCCGGCCGGCGTGAAGTGGTCGAACGTTCTCGACGACAGCTGGAGCGCGGTGACGCCGAAGTTCGGCGTGGACTACGACTTCAGCGACGACATCATGGGTTACGTGTCGGCCACCCGCGGTTTCAAGAGCGGCGGCTTCAACCTCATCGGTCGCCAGGCCCCGTACGATCCGGAATATCTCTGGAGCTACGAGGCGGGTCTGAAGACCAAGCTCGCAGACGGTCGCGTGATCGCCAACTTCAGCGCCTTCCAGTACAACTACAAGGACATGCAGGTCGGCAAGATCGTCAACGCCTCCGACGTGCTCACCAACGCGGGCAAGGCCACCATCCGTGGCTTCGAGGCGGAACTTCGCGCCGCACTGGGCAACGGCTTCGAGCTGAACGGTGGTGTCGCGTTCCTCGATGCGACCTTCGATTCGTTCCTCACCGAAGATCCGGCCGTGACGCCGCTCGCTGCCGGCGGTAACGCGAGCACTCCTCTCGGTCGTTACGCGGGCGGCTGCGAGAGGCGTGCCGTGGCACTTGGACCGCAGGGTGTGTCGCTTGCGGGTTGCGATCTGCGCCGTGCGCCGCCGGTCTCCGGCAACGTCGGGCTGTCGTGGACCACGCAGTTGAGCGGTGGCGAACTCAGCATCCGCGGTGACTACGCGTACAAGGACAAGCAGTACTTCACGCAGTTCAACCGCGATGCCGTGGCCCAGGATGGCTATGGCCTGCTGGGTCTCCGAGCCAACTACCGCACGGCCGACGATCGCTGGTCGGTGACCGCGTACGTGGACAACGCCACCGACAAGGACTACTACTCGACGGTGCTCGAGAGCGGCATCGCTCCGGCGGGCGGGCTCGTGCCGCAGGCCGTGATGGGTGCGCCGCGTACCTTCGGCGTGTCGGTCAAGGTAGGCTTCTGAGGCAGTCTTGACGCTGTTGCTCGATCAGGATGGAGGCTCGGTTCCGATGACGGCGATTCCAAACCCCGGGTTCATTCTGGTCGAGCTCGGCATCGAGCACGCAGGGCAGGTCAAGGTTCTCGAGTCCGCCGCGACAGCGCTGCGGGAGGGCGGTGCGACGGTCCATGCCTGGGCGCCTGCGGGTCGGGTGGCCTGCATGGAACCCGGCACCGTCGCCGCGGGCATGCTGATCGCCAGCATGCGCGACCCGGCCGCCATCGAGCCGCTCGTCAACGGCAAGGTCCTGCCTCTGCTGCGCGCGCAGCTGCCGGCAAGTGGCCCCGCGCCGAAGGTGCTCAAGGTCAACGGCTTGCCAGCGAACGGCCTGCCCGAACTGCCGGACATCCCCACGGTAGCCAGCGTGCCTCGTCCGCCGCAGGGTCTGCGCAACGCCCTGATGGTCATCCAGGGCAGTGCCAGCAACCAGACGCAGATGGACAAGTACCGCGACGTGATCCTGCCGATGATGAAAGAGCGCGGCAGCTATTACGAAGCCTTCGCCCTCGCTGCGGGCGAGGTGGTGGCGCTGTCGGGGTCGTGGCGCGAGCAGATCTTCGCCATCTCCCGATGGCCCACGCGCGCCTCGGCCGAGGACTTCTGGTACGCCGAGCGCTACCAGTCGACCGGTATCCCGCTGCGCATCGGTGCCGGCAAGTTCACCGTGCACGTGGTCGACGAAGCATGAGCGCGACGCCCGCAGACGCCAAATCGCTGGGTCTCGCCTTCCTGCAGTCGTTCTGGGACGGCCAGCCCGAGCGTGGCTATGCGCTGTGTGCGCCGGATGCGACCTGGACTTTCCAGCCGACGCTGCACGAGCCGCGTCGTGTGCCGGTTCCGCAGGCGGTCGACTTCCTGGTGTCGGCACTGATCGGCGGTTTCGATCCCGACTCGGGCTACCGGGTCGAAGTCGACAACTGCATCGGCGACGGTGACGAGGCGGCGATCGAGTATCGCGCCGAGGGGCGCAACCGGCGCGGCGAAATCTACGCCAACTGCTATCTCGTGCGCTTCACCGTGCGGGAAGGCAAAATCGTCTCGATACGCCCCTACTTCGACACCCATCTCGTCAGCCGCCTGTTGTTCGATCTCGACGAGCGACGCGCGCCGTTCTGACCCGGGCCGGTGAGTGCGGGGGCGGCCTCGGCAACTGCCGCAACGTCCCCACCCAGGTGAACCGGCGACCACATGAACGACGTCCACGCGATGCCCGCTTTCGGCGGGTCCCTGCTTTCCCGTTCCGAACTCGCCGATCTCGCCGAGCATCGCTACTTCGGCGCCGTCGCGCGTGCCGATCTCCCGGCCGTACTCGACTGTTTCACAAACGATGCCGAGATCATCATCCGCCACGGTGATCTGCCGACGCGGCTGATGCAGGCAAGACCCGCGCCCGGCGTGCCGCACCTCAGCGAATTCTGGAAGCATCTGAACGCCAACTTCGATGCCGCCTTCACCGGTTTCGAACACTTCGTCGACGAGGCGGCACAACGCTGTGCGGCAACCTTCGATGTCACGCTGCGGCCGAAACCGGACTCGCCCTATGCGGCGCGGGGAACGCTGCAGCTCAAGAACTGCAACTTCTTCTGGGTTCGCGACGGCCGCATCGCGCGGATGATCGTCTACTACGCCAACCCCGACACGGGAGGCGATCCCGCGGGCAAGCCCACGGGCTATCCGCCCGCTGCTGCGCCATAGGCCCTGGAGGCGCTATAGGCGATCGACGCGCTCCTGCCAGCCGTTGAGCAGGGGATGTTCTCCGGTCGGCAGATCGAGTCCCAGCCGTCGCTGGATGGCCCACGCGAGACAGAGATTCGTCGACACCACCGGGATGCCTAGCCCCGACCCGAGGCTGCGGATCGCCGGCAGACTTGGCATGCCGGTGCCGGTGAACAGCAGGCAGTCGGCTGCCGACAGGTCGAGTTCGCGGGTTCCGGCGAGCGCATCCTGATGACTGAGCTCGTAGATCGTCCGGGTATCCGAGGTGCGGGTGACCACCCGCAGTTTCGCGACGATGTCGAACCCCGCCTCGGCGAGGTAACGGCCACCGGCAGTCACCACGAATTCCGGATAGGGCGCGAGCACGGCCAGACGCTTCGCGCCGAGTTCACGCAACGCGGCGATGATCGCCTGTCCGCCGGTCACGACCGGATAGCCGAATTCGCCGCCGAAGCGGTCCACGAGCGCCTGCTCGCGCTCGTGACCGACCAGATACGAAGAGGCCGTGCAGGCGAAGCCGAGGATGTCGGGTCGCAGCGTGTCATAGGTCGCGATCGAGCCAGGCAGGTCTTCGAAGTAGCCGACGAAACGCTTGTGCTGGTCGGGCTCGCGGCTCGCGAGGCGGCAGACCAGCAGGCTCGTGCGCGCCGGCAGCAGTGCCGAGAACTCCGGCTCCACTGTCGGATTCGCCTGGGGGACCGCGATGCCTATCCGGCCGCGCGCGCCGTAGTCGCGTCCCGTGTGCACGACGGCGCTCATGGCGGGGTGATCACGCCCTGATCGGCGAGACGCTGCATGGTCGAGCGCATGATTTCATTGATCCGCGCCTTGGACCCCATGGGCTCGTCGACGAAGCTGTTCGGGGGGTAGAAGTGGGCTTGCTGATAGACCCGCATGTACATCTCGGTGCGCTGGCGGGCGATGCGGTTGAGCGGGCCGACCTGCTGTCTCGCGTGGCGCAGCCCCTCCACGTCGATCATGGCGCTGGTGCGGGTCGACTCGCCCGGGCCGCCGCTGTCGTTCAGCACCAGTCCGTTGTAGTCGATGATCTTCGAGTGCCCGAGATTGTTCGAACTTGGCGGCGAGCCCACCATGCCGCCGGAGTTCGAGGAGATCAGGTAGACCATGTTCTCGGAGGCGCGCGTCTTCTTTGCCGATTCCCAGCCGATGAAATCGTTGGCGCCATGGTCGCTGGTCGGGTGCAGGATGACCTCGGCGCCGCGGAACATCAGCACGCGTGCCGCTTCGGGGTACATGATCTCGCCGCAGGGGATCATGCCGATATTGCCGAGTTCCGTGCGTGCCACCGGGAACGCGCCCTCGACGCCGTAGCGGTCGAAGTAGCGGTCCATGAAATCGTGCGGTGAGGGCGAGTGCACCGTGTTGACCCGCTTGTACTTGAGGACGACGTTCCCGGACGGATCGATCAGGAAACAGCAATTGAAGTAGCGCCCCGGCCACTCCGGGTCGAACTCGTAGGCGTTGGCGCCGATGAAGATGCCGAGTTGCTGCGCGATCTTCTGCAGCCGTTCCGTTTCGGGTCCGGGGATGCGGATGCATGCCTTGGCGATCCACTCGGCTGCCGTTTCGCGCATCGGGAATCCCGTGAGGGCGAACTCCGGGAAGAGCACGAGCTGCCGCGGGCCTTCGCCGCCACGGCCCACCGCTGACCGGATGAAGAGCTCCCAGCGGTCGAGGCTGCGATTCACGATGGTCATCGCTTCCTCGCGCGTCGAGGCGTCGTTGACGACGTGATTGAGCGTCTGGATGCAGGTTGCGATCCACGGCTTGATGGGCATGGCGATTTTCCTCCTGGTCAAAGATGTGGAACGGCGGCGAGCAGCGCGCGCGTGTATTCGTGTTGCGGGTTCAGCAGCACTTCGGCGGCGGGGTCGTGCTCGACGAAGCGGCCGGCACGCATCACGGCGATCCGGTCGGCGACCTGCCGGACGACGGCGAAATCGTGGGACACGAAAAGATAGGCGAGTCCGTCCCGCCGTTGCAGCTCCAGCAGCAGGTCGAGCACCTGGGCCTGTACCGACACGTCGAGCGCCGAGGTTGGCTCGTCGAGAAGCAGAATCTTTGGCGCTGCCGATAGTGCCCGCGCGATGGCGAGTCGCTGCCGCTGGCCGCCCGAGAACTCCCCGGGCGATCGCTCGAGTGCGCCGGCGTCGAGGCCCACCCGCCCCATCAGGGCGGCGGCGAGCTCGCGGCGGGCCTTGCGGTCGATGCGCCGCGCGGCGGCCGCCGGTTCGGTGACGATGCGCCATGCCGGCCAGTGGGGGTTGAGTGATCCCTGCGGATCCTGGAACACCATCTGCACGAAACCCGACACCGCCGGGGGTCGCGGTCCGCCGGCGAAGAGGATCTCGCCTTCGCAGGCCACCAGCCCGGCAAGACCTGCGAGCAGCGACGACTTGCCGCAACCCGATTCGCCGACGAGGCTGAGGGTTTCCCCGGCGTCCAACGTGAAGGAGACGTCGTCGACGGCGGTGACGACGGCGCGGGCGCGGCCGAGCAGATCCTGTCGGAGCGGATGATTCACCCGCAGATGCCGCACCTCGAGCAGCGGCACGCCGGCAACCGGCTGCTGTCTGACCCGGGCCGGCCTGCGGGCGGGCAGGGCGGCGATCAGGCTCTGGGTGTAGGGCGCCCGGGGTGCTTCGATGATGTCGCGGCTGGTGCCTTGTTCGACGAGTTCGCCCCGATGCATCACGTAGACCCGGTCGCAGTTGCGACGGATGACCGCGAGGTCGTGGCTGATCATCAGGCAGGAGACGCCGCGCTCGCGCACCAGCGTGCGCAGCAGCTCGAGGATTTGCGCCTGTACCGTGACGTCGAGGGCCGTGGTGGCCTCGTCGGCGATGAGCAGCGCCGGCTCGCAGGAGAACGCCATGGCGATCAGGACCCGCTGCCGCATGCCGCCCGACAACTGGTGGGGCCACGAGGCGAAGATGCGTTCCGCCTCGCCGATGCGCACGTCGCGCAGCAGTTGCAGGGCCTTCTCGCGGGCAGCTGCGTAGTCGACATTCCGGTGGCGGCGGATCACTTCGGTCATCTGTACGCCGATGCGACGGACAGGATTGAGGGCCGTCATCGGTTCCTGGAAGACGATGGAGACCGCAGAGCCTCGCAGACGCTCGAGTTCCGATGCGGCTGCGCCGACGAGTTCGCGCCCGCCGAGTCTGATGCTGCTGCGCGGGTCGAGACGGATGCTGCCCGCCGGCAGCAGTTGCAGCACGGCGAGTGCCGTCAAAGATTTTCCGGACCCCGACTCGCCGACGAGACCGACCGTCTCG
>JBIKVA010000009.1:0-28637 GCA_044357085.1 Steroidobacteraceae bacterium
CGGCGCTCCGTGCGACGGCGCAAGAGCTGAAGCAGGTTGGGCCTGCAAACGTTGATGCCCTCGACCGTGCGACGCGGATCCCCGGGCGCCGACCGATGATCGGGCGATCGTTGCAGAACGGGATTCCTGCTATCCACATGACCCTGGAACTCCGCTGCGCCCTTGAATCATGGCCGCTCGCCGCGCCGTTCCGTATCTCGCGCGGCGTGAAGACCGCTGCGGACGTCGTCGTCGTCGAGCTCATCGCGCGCGAGCCGCAGGGCGAATGGCGCGGCAGGGGCGAGGCCGTGCCGTATGCGCGTTACGGCGAGACGCCGGAGTCCGTGCTGGCCGCGATCGAGCGCGTGGGCGCCGCTCTGGAGACTGTCGAAGGCAACTTCGCAGCCCTGCGGGGAAGACTGCAGGGCCTGCTGCCGGCAGGCGCTGCGCGCAACGCGCTCGATACCGCTCTGTGGGATCTCGAGGCGCAGCGTCACGGCGGCAGCGTCGCGGAACGCTTGGGTAGCATAGTGCCGGGAGCCATCCCCACGGCATACACGGTGAGCCTCGACAGCCCGCAGCGCATGGCGCAAGCCGCTGCGCGGGTTGCCTCGATGCCGCTCATCAAGGTGAAGGTCGACGCCAGCGATCCGGTCGCGCAGTTGACGGCGGTACACGCCGCAGCGCCCCTTGCGCGACTCATCGTCGATGCCAACGAAGGCTGGAGTTTCCCCTTGCTGCAGGCGATGCAGGACGTGCTCGCCGCAAACGGTGCGGTGTTGCTCGAGCAGCCGCTGCCGGCCGGCGCGGACGCCGTGCTGGAGGGTTTCGTTCCGCGGGTGCCGATCTGCGCGGATGAGTCCTGTCACACGATCGAGGACCTGCCGCAGGTACGGCGTCGCTATCAGGCGGTGAACGTCAAGCTCGACAAGGCCGGTGGGCTCACCGCCGCTCACGAACTCGTGCATGCCGCACGTCTCGCGAACCTGCAGGTGATGATCGGCTGCATGGTCTGCACGTCGCTCGGTATCGCGCCGGCCCTGCAACTCGCCTCGCTGGCGGACTTCGTCGATCTGGACGGACCGCTGCTGCTGGCACGCGATCGCGAGGGCGGGGTGACGCTCGTCGAAGGATGCATGCATCCGCCCGGCAGCGGTTTTTGGGGAGATGGCGCCCGACGCATGCTAGGGTAACGGGCGCATGACCCAGCTCGATCTCGTCCAGACGCTCGCCGTGGGTGGTCTCGCGCTTGCGGCCGGCATGGTCGTCGTCCGCTCGGTGCCGCTCCTCGGTCGCTACAACGTGCCGTCGGCCGTCATCGGCGGTCTGCTGGTGGCGATCCTCGTCAGTGCGCTGCGTGGCACCGATGTCGCCATGATCAGCTTCGATACCAGCCTGCAGAGCGCGCTCAACACGGCGTTCTTCACCTCGATAGGGCTCAGCGCGAGTGTTGCGCTGCTGCGCGCCGGCAGCGGCCAGGCGCTGCTGTTTCTCGGTCTCGCGAGCCTGATGGCTGTCGTCCAGAGTCTGGTTGGCATCGGCGTGGCGCTCGTCTTTGGCGAGCATCCGCTGCTTGGCGTCCTGATGAGTTCCACCGCGCTGGCCGGCGGCCCGGCCACGGCACTGGCGTTCGCGCCGCAGTTTGCCGCCGCCGGCGTGCCTGCCGCCGAGAGTATTGCCATCGCCGCGGCAATGGCCGGCATCGTGCTCGGCGGACTGGCCGGAGGTCCGATCGCGACGCGTCTGCTCGAGCGGCACGGCGTGCAGCGCACTTCAAAGCGTCCTGCATCAGGGCCGACAACGCCGGATACGCCGCTCTCATTGCCTGCCGACGCCGGCGCCACGGCAAGCGAGGCAGCCGCGACGGACGACGAGGAGGAGAGCGTACGCAGCACGCTCAAGGGTCTGACGGTGCTGCTGGTCGCCATGGCCCTCGGCGGCGGCTTGAGCGCGCTCTTCGTGCAGGCTGGGCTTACGTTGCCGGGTTACGTCGGCGCCATGCTCGTGGGCGCGTTCATCCGCAACCTAGATGACGCCACCGGCTGGATCCGCATTCCCCACGGCGTGGCTTCGCAGGCTGGCGCGGTGTGCCTGACGTTATTCCTGACCATTGCGTTGATGAACCTCAAGCTGTGGGAGCTCGCTGCGCTCGCCTTGCCGCTGCTGGTCAATCTCGTGTTGCAGGTGGGTCTGATCGCGCTGTTCTGCTGGTGGGTGGTGTTCCGGGTCATGGGCCGCGACTACGACGCCGCCGTCATGAGCGGCGGCTTCACCGGGTTCATGCTCGGTACCACGGCCAATGCCATGGCCGTGATGCGCACGCTGGTCGAGCGCTTCGGCCCGGCGCCGCGCGCTTTTCTGGTGGCGCCGATCGTCGGTGCGTTCTTCATCGATTTCAGCAATGCGATCATCATCACCACTTTCCTCAATCTCTTCCGCTGAGAGTCTTCCTGCGGGAGCAAAGAAATGAGCCACGACACCGGGTTTTTCAGGCCGCTGGAGGCGCGCGGGCGCCGGCTCGGCGACGGCCGGGTTCCCGCCGTTTGCGTGCCGCTGGTGGCGGACGGCGAGGCGGACCTGCTCGCCGAGTTGGCGGCCGTGCTGCCATCGGGACCCGACGTCATCGAATGGCGCGTCGATCACTACCTTGCTGCCCGGCCTCCGGCGGCAGCCGATCCGTCCGCCACGCAGGCAGCCGTGCTTGGCTTGCTGTCGCGGCTGCGTGGCATCGCGGGGGATGTGCCCCTCATCTTCACGCTGCGCTCGGCTGCGGAGGGAGGCAGGCAGACCGGGTTCGATGCGCAGGGCGCGGGAAATCTGCTTGCCGCGGTGGCCGACACCGGGATCGCCGACTACATCGATCTCGAGCTGGCAGCGCCGTCGGGGGTGCGGGCGCGTGTGTTCGCCGCCGCGCGCCGCAGCGGGGCGCGGGTGATCGTCTCGGCCCACGACTTCACTGCCACGCCGTCAGCCGATGAAATCTTTGACACGCTCGCAGCGGCCGCCGCGGCGGGCGCCGATGTTGCCAAGATCGCGGTGATGCCGCAGTCCGTGGACGACGTGCTTGCGCTGCTTTCGGCCACGACCCGGGCCCATCGCGAGCTCGACCTGCCGCTCATCACCATGGCGATGGGACCGCTGGGTGTCGCCACCCGCGTCTTCGGCGGATTGTTCGGGTCCGCGCTCAGTTTCGCCGCGGGACGCCAAGCTTCGGCGCCCGGCCAATTACCCGTCGCCGAACTGCAGGCCGCGCTCGAACTCGTCAGATCGAGAAGCCTTCCTCGCTGATCGGCAGCGTGCGGATGCGGTGACCGCAGGCCGCGAACACGGCGTTGCACACGGCCGGCGCGACGGGCGGCAGTACCGGCTCGCCGAGACCGCTCGGTGCAAAGTCGCTCTGCACGAAGTGGATGTCGATCTTCGGCTCGGCGCCGATGCGGCGCAGCAGATAGCGATCGAAATTCGTCTCTTCCACGGCGCCGCCGCGATGGGTCAGCTTTTGCGCGGCCATGGCGCTCAGTCCGTCGATCACCGATCCCTGGCACTGTGACTCGGCGCCGTTGAGGTTGATGACCGGACCGACGTCGGCCGCGACGGTGACGGCGTGCACCGTGATGTGCCGCCGCTCATCGACGCTGACTTCTGCGACTTCGGCGACGTGGGCCGTGTGGCTGAAGTAGAACGCGAGGCCGAGTGCACGTCCCTTGGGCAGGGTGCGGCCCCAGCCCGCCTTCGCGGCCGCGAGCCGGAGCACCGCCGCGGCGCGACCGGTGTTGAGCGCACCGGCATTGGCCGGCGCAAGCCAACGCGGCTCGCCGAGCAGCTGCAGCAGGAACTCGAGGTGGTCGCGCCCGGCCGCCACGGACAGCTCATGCAGAAAACTCTGCAGCGGGAACGCGAAGGCACTCGCTCCCGGCGCGCGCCAGAAGCCGCAGGGCGAGGTCCACGGCAACTGCGAGCGGGTGACGCGCAGCGCCGGCATCAGGGGTGCGAAGTCTTCCTCGGCACGCAGGTTGCCGCCGGCGACGAGTCGCTTGCCATCCGCCGAGAACGTCACGTGATGCGTACGCCAGCCGCTCACCCTTGAGTCGGCATCGATGGCGCCCTGCAGCGCCAGCAGGCCGCCGGCGCGGACCAGGTCGTTGGACATGTCGTCGGCGCGGGTCCATTGCAGCTTGATCGGCGCCTTGACCCGGGCGGCGATCGCCGCGGCCTCGCAACTCACGTCGTTGTTAAGGCGGCGGCCGAAACCCCCGCCGAGGCGGCGTGGGTGGACGGTGACCTGCGACTCCGGGACGCCAAGCACCTTGGCGACGGTGGTCTGGGCTCGCTGCGGCGTCTGGCTGGGTGGCCACAGCTCGTAGCTGCCATCGGCGTTCGGGCGAACGGTGCAGGACTGCGGCTCGAGCTGCGCGTGCGAGACGAAGTTGAATACATAGGTCGAGGCGACGGTTTTCTTTGCCGTGGCAAAGGCGGTGGCGACGTCGCCGCGCTCGGTGACGACTTCGGCGCCGTCGGCCCGTGCGAGTTCGCGCGCCTTGTCGAGCGTCGAGGCCCAATCGTCGGTGGCGGCCGTTGATTCGTCCCAGTCGACGACCAGCGATTGTCTTGCGCTGAAGGCCGACCAGGTATCGCGGGCAACGATGGCGACGCCGGGCTTGAGCTCGGTCGGGTCGCCATTGCCTTCGAGCGCGAAGGCGTCGACCACCCCAGGCAGACCGCGGATGGCGTCGAGATTGGCGGCACGGACCTTGCCGCCGATGCGCGGGCACTTCACGTACACCGCATGCAGCATGCCGGGCAGCCGCACATCGATCGCGTACGTCGGCTTGCCGGTGACGAGGTCGCGACCGTCGGTAGTCCGCACTCGCGTGTTGAGCAGCCGGTAGTCGGCGCGTGCCTTGAGCGGGAGAGTCTCCGGATCGGGCAACGGCAGCTTCGCGGCCTGCTCGGCGAGACTGCGGTAGTGCGCGCGCCGGCTGCTCGCGTCGTGGATGACCTCGCTGTCGCGGGTCCGGCACTCCGAGGGCGGCACCTTCCAGTCGCGCGCCGCCGCCTCGACGAGCAGTGCGCGGGCCATCGCGCCGGCCTTGCGCATCGGTGTCCAGGTACGCGGGATCGAGGTCGAGCCGCCCGCCACCTGCGGTCCGAAACGCTTGGCGTCCGTCGGCGCCATGCGTATCTCGACGTCGGCCCAGGCCGCATCGAGCTCCTCGGCGAGGATCATCGGTACCGAAGTGAGTACGCCCTGACCGATCTCCGGTTGCGTGGAGTAGATCAGGATGCCGGCAGGGGAGATCTGCACGAAGGCATTGGGTGCAAAGGGTGCTGCTGCGGCGCTGCCCACAGCGGCTGTGGCGCTACCCGCGTTGCCGATGCCGAGCATCAGCCCGCCGCCCGCAAGTCCGGTCAACTGCAGGAAGCGGCGGCGATCGAGACGTTCGATACGGATGCGGCTCATGAGCGGGCCCCCTTGTCGGTCGCGCCCTGGCGCAGCGCGGCCGCTGCCGACTGGATCGCCTTGCGGATGCGCACGTAGGTGCCGCAGCGGCAGATGTTGCCGGCCATCGCCGCATCGATGTCGGCGTCGGTCGGTTGCGGATTGCGCGCGAGCAGCGCAGTGGCGCTCATGATCTGCCCGGACTGGCAGTAGCCGCATTGTGCGACGTCATGTTCGAGCCAGGCCTGCTGTACGGCGTTCAGGCTGCCGTCGGCTTTCTCGAGTCCCTCGATGGTCGTGATGCGGCTGCCGGCGACGGCGGTGGCCGGTATCGAGCAGGCGCGTACGGGTTGGCCATCGAGATGCACGGTGCAGGCGCCGCACTGCGCGATGCCGCAGCCGAAGCGGGTGCCGACGAGACCGAGACGATCGCGGAGTGCCCAAAGCAGCGGCATATCGGCCGGAATATCTTCGAGCACCTGACGCTGGCCGTTGATCGTGAGTTCGACGGTGGGCATGGAAAGCGGCTCCTTCGCCTGCGTGAATGGGTCAGTTCGAAAAATATACGAATTCTTCGCCGGCGCGGGGCGGATCCTGAAGTGCCCGGTCGATGGGGATCGCGACGGCGCCGAGCGAGCGCCAGATCGGCGCGGCCTGTTCGCGATCGAATCCGGTGATGGCCGACTTCATGGCGGCAAGACGCGCCGGCTCGGTCGCCGCGAGGTTCTGTCGTTCGAAGGGGTCGGCGGCCAGGTCGTAGAGGCGATCCTTGCGGGGCAGTGCGGTGACCTGCAGTTTCCAGTCGCCTTGCCGCAGCGTCAGGTAGCCGTCGGTGCGCCAGAACAGTGCCTCGTGCGGTCGGTCCGTGCGCTCGCCTGCGGCATGGGGCAGCAGGTTCACGCCGTCGATGATCCGATCCTTCGGCAGCGTGATGCCGGCCGCCGCGGCAGCCGTCGCGAAGATGTCGAAGTGCGCGGCGGGTCCGGGGGCACGTGACCCCTGCGGCAAGCCCGCCGGCCAGCGCAGGAACAACGGCACGCGAATACCGCCCTCGAAATAGGTCCCCTTCCAGCCCCGGAACGGCTGGTTCCGCGCGCCGATGCCGGCGTAATGGGGCGCGCCGTTGTCGCTCGTGAAAATCACCAGGGTGTCTTGCTCGAGACCGCGTTCCCGCAGCGCGGCCAGCAACCGACCGACATTGCGATCGAGCGAACGCAGCATCGCCGCGTAGACGCGCAGCGTGGGGTCCTCGATGAACGGCAGGGCGTCATAGTCCTCGCGAGTGGCCTGCAGCGGCGTATGCGGCGCGTTGTAGGCAAGGTAGAGAAAGAACGGCCGCTCGCGGTTGGCGTCGATCACCCGGATCGCTTCGTCGGTGAGGTAGTCGGTCAGATACCGGTTCGGCTTGAAGACCTCGCCGTCGTTGAACCGTACGCCCCAGGGTTCGCTCGCCAGGATGAACTTGTCGACGGTGTTGTTCGCGGCCTCCGCGGTGACGACCCGCGGATCGTCGGCGGGCAGATACATCGAGGCACCGTGCTGCAGGCTCAGGGACTCATCGAAGCCGTGGGCATAGGAGCGAAAGCGCGGGCTGTCACCGAGATGCCACTTGCCGATATGCACCGTGTGATAACCCGCGCCCTGAAGCAGGCGTGCGATGGTGATCTCGCTGGTGGGCAGGCCCATATCTTCGTAAGCGGGCTGACCCTGCTCCCGGTCGGCGAAGTACACCGGCGCGGCGCCGGGCGTGGCCTGCGCGCCCGGGGTCGCAAGCAACTTCATGAACAGCGGCGGCGTCGGCGTGAACTCGAATCCGAAGCGCGTCGCGTAGCGGCCCGTCATGATCGCCGCACGTGACGGCGCGCAGGTCGCGTTGCCGGCATAGGCGACGTCGAAGCTCACGCCCTTTTGCGCGAGGCTGTCGATGTTGGGCGTAGGCACGCGGCCCGCGGCAACGCCGCGACCCAGCACCGTCAGATCGTCATAGCCGAGATCATCGACGACCACGAGCAGGATGTTGGGCTTGCGCGGCGATTGAGTCGTGCTTTCGTTGCGCGCGGTGGGCGCTTGCTGCCACTGCACTTCGCGAAACGCCGCGTTGTCCTCGCGCCGGAAATGCCGCACGTACCACAGGGCCACACCGACGCGGCCGCCGATGACCTCGAATGCGATCGCCGCGACGCCAAAGAAAACGAGTATGCCGGCAACAACGTAGAGCGTGCGGCGCTTCATGACGACAATTTCACGACGACACCGGGGGTTGCGGCGTCGGTCGGGTCAGGTAAATGAGGTCTTCTTCCACCATCCAGAGCCTATCCTGACCCCATACGGCCGGTAAATCGCCGACCCGGAACGAGGGTACGCCCCAGAGTCCGGTCGCGAGCAGGTCTTCGCGGTGGCGAGCGGCCGCATCGCGCCAGGAACCGTCGGCCAGTGCGGTCGCGATGTCGGTCTCGCCGAGACCTGCCCGCGCCGCAAGACGCGCGAGTCCGCGCCTGCTGCCGGCATCGATGCCTTCGGCGAACACGCCGCGCAGGAACGAGTCGAGGAATTCCTCGCCGACGCCCCGACCGATCGCGTGATGCAGCAGGGCGAGGCCGCGCTCGACGGGTTGTCCGACCGGATCGGCGACATCGCCGAACGGCAGCCCGAGACGCAGCGCTTCGCGCTTGGCGTCCGCGAGGATGTACAGGCGCTTGTCGAGCGGCACGGGCAGCCCGCGCATGACCATCGGCAGCACGAACTTGAGTCGCAAGGTGGCCCCGTAATGGCGTGCGAGCCTGCGCACCCGGTCGACCGCGAGCCAGGTGTACGGACTGCGCAGCGAACAAAAGAAATCGAGCGTCGTCGGGTCGCGACCGGCCGGCGCGTCGGACCCGATGGACGGAAATCGCAGCATCGGTGGCGGAAGGCAGGGACCGTGCGAGTCGCGGTTCAGTCCTGCCTCGATCAGACGGGTCTCGAGGTAATGCAGCCGATCCAGCCCCCAGTACCACTCGCCTTCGAAGTGCAGCATCGCCCCCAGATAGTGCCCGAGGCGCCGGCGCAGTCGCCGTCCCGACTCGAGGGACTCTTCGGTGGCGGCGAGACCCGGCGGCGCGTGGTCGGCCTCGGGGCAGGGCAGGCCGTGATGTTGCGCCCAGCGCGCCGCATCGCGGGCCGACCACAGGCGCAGCGCCTCGGCTGCCGGTGCCGCAGCGGTCTCGGGAGGCGGAACGGCATAGGTCTCTACACGGATACGGTAGCGCGACTCGAGCCGACCGAGTTGCGTCGCGGCCAACTGGCTGTAGGGGTCGTCGAACTGGTGGAAGTAATGCACCGTCGGCGCTCGACCCGACAGTGTACGACGCAAGGCATGAAGTCGACGTGAACCGGCAAGGCGCCACGGACTCGTGACGCTGCGCGTGATCATTCTCCCGATCGCGACGCGAGGCTGCATCAGTCGCAGCAAGGGTTTCGCGAACGGACGCGGGCAGCAAGGCTCTGGCCGGTACTCACCGGCCAGAGCCTACCGCATAAGGGGCTCGAACGTCAGAAGCGGTAGGACACCCGCAGTCCGCCGCGTACGGGCTCGGTCGCGATCAGCACGTAGGAGCGGCTGCCGGGGCTCGAGAACAGCCCGAAGAAGTCACCCTGCGTGAAGCCGCTGCGGATCGTGTCGTCGTCGAGCACATTGTTCGCATAGGCGGTCACCGTCCACGGCCCGCCTTCCCAGGTCACACGCGCATCGACGTTGGTGTAGGCGTCGAAGAACTGCGAGTTGTACTGGTCGAAGTAGCGCTTGCCCTGGTACTGCGCCGCCAGCTCGCTGATCACCGCACCGCCATTGCCCAGCGGGACCGTCCACGCAAGCGTGACGTTGCCCGCGTGCCGCGGCGCGCGTTCGAGGACGTTGCCTGACAGGTTGAGCAGGCACTGCGTGCTCTGCGACCCCGCACCGAGCGTGACGATCTGGCACTGCCGGGCGAGCGCGATGTTCGAAGAATTGCGGCTGTACTCGTTGAAGTCCGTGTACTTGGCATCTAGCCAGGTATAGGCCGCCGTAAGGCGCAGCTGCCGGCTCAGGAACACGCTGGTCTCGAGTTCCAGGCCCTTCACTTCCGCGCCGCTCGCGTTGGAGATCACCGAGCGCAGACCTGTGGGCTGCGTCGGGTCGACCACCAGAGCGGAGACCTGCTTGTCCTTGTAGTCCATGAAGAACGCGGCAACGTTGAACACGACGCGGTTGTCGAGCCAGGACGTCTTCGCGCCGATTTCATAGTTCCACAGGCTTTCGGCCTTGTAGCTGTTGTCGGCGATGCTGTTGAACGTACCCACGGTCGAGATGCCGGCAGGCTTCACGCCCTTGCCCGCACTGGCGTAGTACATCGCGGTGTCGCTGGATTTGAACTGGAGAGTGAACTTCGGTGCGAAATAGGTTGCATCGAGCTTGATGTCCTTCACCTGG
Organism: Steroidobacteraceae bacterium; assembly: GCA_044357085.1. Taxonomy (GTDB): domain Bacteria; phylum Pseudomonadota; class Gammaproteobacteria; order Steroidobacterales; family Steroidobacteraceae; genus UBA964. The sequence continues at coordinate 9,867 of JBIKVA010000009.1, forward strand.
GCGGCACGCGCCGGAGCCGGGATCGGCGTCGTGCCGGCACCGAGGATGAGCACGCTGGTCGGGAAGTCGTATTCGAAATCTTCCCAGTAATAGCGAGCCTCCAGGTTTGCGGAAAGCCGGGATGTGAAATTGCGCTCGACCAGCCCGTACACCGACCAGTGACGGATATCGCGACCGTTCAGCGACGGGGTGATGTTCGAATTGATGACGCGCTGGTTGAGACCCGCCGAAGCTCCGGGCGCCGAGAGGATCGTCGCCATCGAGCGATTCTCCTGAGTGGCATCTTCGGACCAGTGCAAGGCGCCCACGGCCCAGCGGGTGGTCTCGTCGTCGAGATTGCTGAATCGGATCTCCTGCGTGAGCTGTCGTACCTTGTCGATCGTGTTGAACTCGAACGCGGAGCCCAGCGGCTCGGCAAGGCCGCCGGGCGCGGGCAGGGTGACCTGGGTGAGTGCGCGACCATAGCCCTCGATGTCCTGCAGATTGCTGGAGTCGGCGTCGAGGAAGCCGAGTGTCGCATCGAGGCGGGCAGAGCCGATCTTCCAGCTGCCCTGCACCGTGGCGAACGTGGATTGCAGGGTCGAGCCCTCGTAGTCCTTGTTGGTGCGCGGGTCGACGCTGACTTCAACCTTGCTGCGGGGCTGGAAGGCGCCCGGCAGCAGCGAGCGGATCGAAGCGGGCAGGGTCAGGTTGCCGATACGCTGCCCCGCGACGCTGGCCGGCAAAGGCAGCACCGCCGACGAATTGTCGATGGTGGAGTATTGGTAATAGGGCTGCTGCTCGACCTGCTGATCGCCCCACGAGAGGAAGCCGCGCAAGGCGAAGTCGTCGCTGCTGCCGTAGTCGAAGGACAGCGAGACTTGCTTCGCTTCGTGCCCGCCGAGGTTCTCGCCGGAGACGATGTTGCGATGGAAGCCGTCGGCACGCGAGTAGCCGCCGTAGAGGCGTGCGCGCAGACCGCCTTCACCGACCGGGCCGCCGACCGAGCCGCTGAGCTCGTAACTGTCGCCCGAGCCGACACCGGCGCTGAGTTTGCCGGAGACGGTGTCGCCACCACGTGCCGTGACGTAATTGACCGCACCGCCGAAAGCAACACGGCCGTAGAGGGCGCTCTGCGGCCCCTTGACGACTTCGATCCGCTCGAGATCCAGCAGCCGAAGATTCAGCAGGTTGCCGCCACCTGCGGTGGCGATCGCCTCCGAGGAGACGTCGATGCCGTCGATCAGGATGCCGACCGGCGGTCTGCCACGGGTCGCCGGCAGGCCGCGGATCGACGGACGCGTGTCGTTGGCGCCGAAGTCCTGATCGAACACCAGGCTGGGCGTGAGTTTGGCGACATCGCCGAAGCCCGCGATGCCGGCGCGCTCGATCTGTTCGGATCCGAATGCCGTGATCGACAGCGGTGCCTCTTGCAGGGACTCCTCGCGTCGTCGAGCCGTCACGGTGATTTCTTCTAGCCCTTCACGGGTCTCGGGCGCGGACTGGGCCTGCGCGGGCGGCTGCGACAGTATGGCGGCGCCGGCGCCGGAAAAGAGCAGCGTGGCAATGCGGTTTTTCATTCTCCCCTCCAAGAAAGAAGACCGGTTTTTTACCGATCGCTTGCAGCCTATACCGGGCCCGGGCGAGGCTCCCGCAGCCGCTCCCGAGATTTCATCCAACGAAATCGACGGAGCTTGCAGCGTCCGGCGTCTCGCGAGCCGCGGCGGGAACGGCGGACAATGCGCGCCCGATGAGTGCTACCACCCCCGACGGCGACTCGACTGCAGCGGCCCTGAGTGGACCGTGGGCGCCGTTGCGCAGCGCCGAGTTCCGGCGCTTCTGGCTGGGCGGTGCAGCGTCGATGAGTTTCTACTGGCTGATCGAAGCGAGTCTCGCGTGGCAGATGCGGCTCATGAGCGATGCCGACCCGTTTCTGGTGTCGCTGGTGCCGGCGCTCATGCAATTCACGGTGATGGCCGCCGTGATGCCGGCCGGGGTGGTGGCGGATATCGTCGATCGACGCCGTCTGATATTCGTCAGCCATGCCTGGATCGCGCTGGCTGCCGGCCTGCTTGCCGCGCTGGCGATCAACGGCAGACTGACGCCGACTTTGTTGTTGCTCGTTGCCCCGGCCATCGCGCTCACCCAGGCGATCCGCATGCCGGTGATCGGTTCGCTGGTGATCGACACCGTGGAGCGCCCGGCGCTCGGTGCGGCCGTTGCCCTCAACGCGATGGGCTTGAATATCTCGCGGATCATCGGACCCGCCCTCGCGGGCGTGCTGTTGAGTTTCGGCGGCGTGTTCGCGGCGCTTGCGCTCGCCAGCTTCGGACTTTTCATTGCCGGCGCGATGCTTGCCACGGTGGGTCCCGGTCCGAAACGCCAGGAGACCCGGCTGACACTGCGCCAGTTCTTCGACGACGTCAGCGAGGAGCGACGACAGCTCGTCGAATTCGGCTGGAAGCGCAATCTTTTGCTGCGCCTTGCGGCCTTCCTGGCCTGCTCCGCTGCCGTGCCCGCGCTGCTGCCGCTGCTGGTCGGCACCGGGACCCAGTACGGGTTGATGCTGTCGCTGTACGGAGTCGGCGCACTCGCAAGCCTGCTGATGATCGGTCGACCGCGCACCCCGCGGGGGAGTGAGCAGCGGGCCATCGCCGCGCAGTGCATGCATGCGCTCGCCATGATCGGGTTGGGACTCGCCGGTGGTCCGCTGCTGGTCGCTGCGGCTCTGGTGATTTGCGGCGGCACCTGGTTTGCGATGTCGAACGGCATCATGACCGCAGCGCAACTGCAGTTGCCGGAGGCGTCGCGTGCCCGCGGCCTGTCGATCGTCTACGCCGCCGGCATGGCCGCCATGGCCGCGGGTGGTGCGACATGGGGATGGCTGGCGCGCCACTACGGTGTCGACTCGGCCCTGTGGGTGGCGGGTGTCGTCTCGCTGCTGCTCACGGTCCTGACCCGAAAACGCGCGTTCATCCGGGATGCAACGGCCACCGTCGAGCCTTGAGCAGTGATACGTCCCGAGTGCACCGGGGTTAACATCGGCTCGTGAGCGTCAAGACCCATCGGACCGGCCTGCGTTTGCTGCGAGCCCTCGAGATGCTCAACTCCCTCGGGCAGGCGAGCAATCTCACGCTTGCCCGCGAACTCGATCTCTCGCCGCCCACGGTCTATCGGTTGCTGCAGACCCTGCTGGTCGAGGGGTACGTCTCGAAGAACTCTGCGAGCAAGCTGTATCGCCCCGCGGCGCGGGTGCGGGCGCTCAGCGTCGGCTTCGACGAGGCCGCCTCGATTGCCGATTGTGCGCGACCGCTGCTGGCCAAACTGGGGGACGAGTTGTTGTGGCCGGTGGCGATCGCCTCCGTTGTCGGCACGGCAATGGTCGTTCACGAGACCACCGACGCGCGCAGTCCGCTGACCATCCGACCGGTCCTGCCGGGCCGCCGGGTAGGGATGCTCGACACCGCTTCCGGGCGCGTATTCCTGGCCTTCTGCCCGGAAGAGCAGCGTGACACGCTGCTCGATCTGCTCGCGCTCTCCGACGATCCGCGTGATGCTGCAGCGCGTCGCCCGCAGGCGGTGCTGCGCGACTTGAAGGCCGTACGCGATATCGGCTACGCGATTTCGAGCAGACCTGGCCGGGTGCGTCCCTGGCGCGCGGTCGCCGTGCCGGTGTTCGCCAACGAGCGTCTGCTCGCCACCTTGAGTCTGCGTTACACCGAAGGCGCAATTCGCGAGGTGAGACTGATCGGCGAGATCATTCCGCGGCTGCGGGCGACAGCGAAGGCGATCGGCCAGCGCTTCGAGGAAGCATTCGCGGCACGCGAAGCGGTACGGACCGTTCGCCGTGGTCGCTGAGAACCGCGGTCGCCGACCGTTCAGGCGAGATCGAATCCCTCCAGTGCGAGCGGCAGGCGGCGGATCCGTCGGCCGGTCGCGGCGAAGACGGCGTTGGTGACCGCCGGCACGATCGCGGCGGTAGCGGCTTCGCCTACGCCGCCCGGTTCGGCGCCGCTATCGATCAGCTGCACCTCGATCGTGGGTGACGATGCGCTGCGCAGGATGGGAAAACGATCGAAATTGCCCGGCTGCGGCACGCCATCGATGATCTCCACGGACTGGGTCAGCGCCGAGAGACCGAACACGATGCCGCCTTCCATCTGCGCACGCACGGTGTCGGGATCGAAAGCGAACCCGCAGTCGTGCACGCACACGACCCGTTCCACGTGCACGACGTTGCGGTCGACGCGCACCCGCGCCACCTGTGCGTGATAACTGCCGAAGCCCGTCGAGAAGGCGATGCCGAGTCCGCAGCCGGGGGGCAACGGTTTGCCCCATCCGGCCGCTGCCGCGGCTTTGTCGAGCACGGCGAGACCCCGTGGGTCCGTGGCGAGCAGCCGTCGGCGGAAGACGAACCCGTCCTCGCCGGCCAGGTGGGCGAGCTCGTCAATGGCGCTTTCGCCAAAGAAACCATTCTGCGACAGCGACACGGCGCGCCAGAAGCCGATCCGTTGCGCGATCGGCCGTTCGATGTACTCGACGCGCCGGCGCCCGATTGCATACTGCGGCAGGATCAGGTTGCCGATCGCCGACGGATCGGGCGCCGCGATCGGTCGTCGCTGAAAGGCGAGCAATGAAGGCCCGCAGATGGTGGCGTGCAGTGCAGCGGCCTTCCCGTTGTCGGTGACGGCGCCCCGTACGCGGCAGGCATAGGGTGCGCGGAAGAAGTCGCCGCGCAGGTCAGCCTCGCGGTCCCAGCTCATGGCCACCGGTCGGCCGCGTACTGCGGCAGCGAGTTGTACCGCCTGGGTGACAAAGTCCGTCTCCCACCGACGGCCGAAGCCGCCGCCGCAAAACGTGCCCTGCAGGGTCACCCGCTCCGGCGGCAAGCCGCTTGCGAGCGCGGCTGCCTCGCGTGCGGCGCCTTGACGCTGGCTGGGTGCCCACACTCGGCACTCGCCCTCGGCGGTGATCCAGGCCGTGGTCGACATCGGCTCCATGCAGGCGTGCGCGAGCATCGGCACTTCGTAGGTGATATCGAACTTGTGACTGGCCGCCGCGATGGCGGACTCGACCTCATCAGCCATGCTGGCCGAGAGGCGGCGCGGCGGTGCGGCTCCGACGGCCGAGTCGGTCGCCGACGGAGCGGATACAGCGTGCAATATCCGTCGCAAGTCGATTGCGACGTCGGCTGATGACTCCACCGTGCCTGCGGCGGGCGCGAACTGCGGCGCGGCGTCCTGCAGGGCCTGCCGTGCCGCCCAGGTCGTTTCGGCAACGGCACCGAGACCGCCATCGATGGGCAAGACAGCGTGTACACCGCGATGGCGCAGTGCCGCTGCAGCGTCGAACCTGACGAGACGACTGCCGGCAACCGGAGCCAGCAACACGGCGCCGAAGAGCATGCCCGGCAGCCGCAGGTCGGCACCGAAGCGGGCGCTGCCGTCGCACTTGGCCGGCGTGTCTTTTCGTCCGGGCGAACGGCCGAACAGGACGAAATCGGCGGGCTTTTTGAGCGGTGGCGACTGCGACGGCGGCAACTGCGCAGCCCGTGCCGCGAGTTCTCCATAGCTGCGACGCCGCGCGGAGGGCACGTGGATCACCATGCCGCTTCGGGTCGTGCATTCGGTGGTCGGCACTTTCCAGTCTTCGGCAGCGGTCTGCACCAGGGCCTGGCGCGCGCTGGCCCCCAGTCGACGCAACGCGGCGTGAAAACCCGGCACGGAGTCCGAACCGCCCGTGACCTGGATGCCGCGCCGCGAAGGATTGCCGAAAGCCGGATCGGCCGTCGCCAGCTCGATCACGGTGTGTGCCCAGTCGGCGTCGAGTTCTTCGGCCACCAGCATCGGCAGGGTGGTGTACACGCCCTGGCCCATCTCGGCCGACGGCACCACGATCGTCGTCGTCCCGTCGAGGGCGATGCGCAGCATGGCGCCGAACCGCGCGCTCGTTTCGGGGGACTCCGCTACTTTGCCGTCGGCACCCAGCGACCAGACGCCGACGACCGCGGCGAGGCCCTGCAGCACTTGCCGTCGGTCGAGCGCGAATCCTGTCTGACTGTCGCTCATGAACCGCTCACGGCCGCTGACGTCGATACGACACGACTCACGACGCCGACAGAACCTCGAGCGCCGCGCGTTCGCCGGATTCCATGGCGCCCTCCATGCCGCGATTGGAGAGGGCGGTGTGCTCGCCGCAGAAATGCAGCCGACCTTCGGCTTCGGCGAGCGCCGGCAAGAACTCGCTCGGTTGCCCTGGCGTCCACACGGACCAGGTGCCGCCTGCCCAGGGATCCGTATGCCATGCCTTGTAGGCCACGGGTTCGAGTTGTCCGGCGGCTGCCGGGCGCAACTTCTCGAGCTCGCGGATCACCCGCTCTTGTGCGCCGCGCGGACCGAGCGTGTCGAGTTGCTGCGCCGTATGGCCGCGTGCCCAGGTCATCAGCGCCGTGACTTCTTCTTCGCCTTCGCCCTGACGCAGCGGTCTCACGATACCCGCAACACCATCGGTCCACATGCCCGGGTCGAGTCCGTCCTCTTGCCAGAAGGGCTTGCGCGGCACGAACACCATCTTCGTGAGCATCATCGAAGGGACGACGCGGATGGCCTTCGCCTTGCGCGGATCCAGCGGCGGATCGAAGCGCACGTGGCGCAGCGGCGGCAGCGGCAGCGAGCAGATCGCGGCTGCCGCGCGGTGTCTCGTCCCGTCGTCGCAGATGACCGTCACGCCGCTTGCGTCACGCTGAATGGCGACCACCGGCGCGCCGAGTTGCGGCGGGCGGGGCAGCGCGGCCGCAAGCGCCTCGGCGATCGCCTGGTTGCCGCCGACCGCCCGCAGGGCCTCGTTGCCGAGGTCGCCCTGCCCCCGAAACCAGCCCGTCAGAAAGAACCACATCAGCATCGAGGTGTCGTGCGCGCTCGTACCGCGGGCGATGTTGGTCTCGTAGTTGAGCTCGATGGCAGCGTCGCTCCACCCGATGCTCTTGAGAAAGTCGTAGGGTGAGCGCTCGTGGGCCAGGTTGCTCGGCGAGTACCAGGTCGGATCCATGCCCGCGGGCAGATGCCTGGCGACCACCGATTCGAAGTACGCACGGCCCGGCAGCTTGTCGCGATCCGCGGCCGGCATGCTGTTGAGACGGTGTCCTGCCCAGTCGGCGCGGCGGATGATCTCGCCGCCGAGCGCGAGCTCCGGCCGCGACCGTGCGCGCCGCGGTTCGTTGTCCACCAGCTTGACGCCGACGGCTTGCGCAGCGCTCTTCAGCCGACCATATCCTGCGAGAATGCTGTCGCCGCCCATCTCCGGACTGCCCGGAACGTCGCGCGCACTCTGGATCCGGCCACCGACGCGCGTCCGCGCCTCCAGCACCTTGACCCGCGCGCCCTCGCGCGCGAGCAACCACGCGGAATAGAGCCCCGAAAGGCCCGCGCCGATGACGATGACGTCGTCTGCTGCCGCGGCCATGCTCAGATCGACTCCAGCAGTTCGAGCGCTGCACGTTCGCCGGATTCCATCGCACCCTCCATGCCGCGATTGGAAAGCGCCGTGTGTTCGCCGCAGAAGTGGATCAGGCCGGCGGGTTCCTTGAGTGCCGGCACCGCGTCCGTCACCTGTCCCGGTGCCCAGCAAACCCAGTCGCCGCCCGAGTAGCGATCCGACTGCCATGACTTCACGCCGGCAACCTCGAGTTGCCCCTTGGCTGCGGGACGCAGCGCCTCGTACTCGCGCCGCACGCGCTCGCCAGCGGCCTGCGGCCCCATGGCATCGAGACGATCGGCGAGAAAGCCGCGCGCCCACGCCATGAGACAGGTGACGTCGTCGTGACCATCGGCTTCGCGCAGAGCACGTATCTCGCCGGCAGCGGTGTCGGTCCACATCGCCGGCGCCATGCCGTCTTCGCGCCAGAAAGGGCGCTTCGGCACCAGCACCACCTTGGTGATGCGCATCACGGGCACCGTGCGGATGGCCCGCAACTTTGCCGGTGGCAGCAGCGGGTCGAAGTGCAGCCAGCGCAAGGTCGGCAGCGGCATCGAGCAGACCACCCGGCGAGCGGTGTGCACGCTGCCGTCGGCGCAGCGGACTTCGACGCCGTTGCCCGTGCTGCGCAGCGCCAGCACCTCGGCGTTCTTGATCACGTCGCCGCGCAGGCTCGCCGCCATCGCCTCGGGGATCGACTGGTTGCCGCCCGGCGCCTTGTAGGCCACGCGTTCACGGGCGCCCTGCAGCTTGAACCAGGCCTGCACGTAGAACCACATCAGGGCGGAGACGTCATGCGCCGACGTGCCGTACTGCACGTTGGTGTTGTAGTTGAGGTCGATCGCCGCGTCGCTCCAGCCGAGGTTCTTGAAGAACTCGTATACGGAAACATCGAGCGGGCGACTCCCCGGCCGCCACCAGTCTTCGAAGTTCGCCAGCGGGTTGTGCGCGGCGATCACCCCCTGGAAGTAACCCCTGCCGGGGAAGCGGTCGCGGGCATCCGCGGGCATCGCGTTGAGCGGATGCTGCGGCCAGTCAGCGCGTTTGATCACCTTGCCGCCGAGGGCGAGTTCGACGCTGCGCGGATCGAGATGGGCCTCGGGCGAGAGGTCGCGACGCCCCTCGTGATCGACGAGTTTCAGGCCCAGCCGGCGCGCCATCGACTGCATGCGGCCATAGCCGCCCAGGATGCTGTCGCCGCCCATTTCCGGCGAACCCTCGACGCTGCGCAGACTTTCGATCCGGCCACCGACCCGGCCGCGCCCCTCCAGCACGCGCACTCGCAGGCCCTGTTCCTCGAGCAGGATCGCGGCATTGAGTCCCGAGAGTCCCGCACCGATGACGATGACGTCGAGCATCGGCGCCGCGCGCACCGTGCGTGGCAGCAGCGCGCCGGCGGCAAGCACCGCTGCGCCTTGCAGCACGTCGCGCCGGGTGAGCGCGAGCGTCGCGGCGCCGACGCGCCGGTGTCGTCTGTCAGATCTGGATGTGTTCGCCATCTATTTTTCCCTGATCGGCAAGGCGTGTGGCCGCGGTCGCAGCGGCAACCGGCGCATCGACGTGCATCCGCGCCGGCAATGGTGCGGCGCTGCCCGGCGTGCGGCCGGCGGGTGCGACGAAGATGCCGCGCGCGTAGTAGTCGGCCAGCAGGCGCTTCAGGGGCCCGAAGCCGCGGTAGGGGTTGTCTAGAGGGTCTTTGCCCCACAAGTCGTTGGGCAGGCCGACTCCCGCCTCGTAGGCGGCCACATACGCTGCCGGGTCGTCCCACAGCGCAAGGTGCATCCGCGGATTGGCTCGGGCGCGCTGCAGCGCGCGCAGGTCCACGGTGCCGGTGAGCACGCAAGGTCCGGCAGTGTCGGCCTCGCCGATCACCGTGCCATCGAAACCGATGATCTTGCTGTGACCGCGCATCTGCACGGTCGGCAGGTCTGACGAGTCCGGATCAAAGTATTCCCCACCCGGCATGGCCGAGAGCACATAGGCGGTGTTCTCGAACCCTCGCGAGCGCCGGGCGCTGTCCCAGCCCTGTCTGCCGGACCCGTGCCCTTCGGAGGACGGATGGATGATGACCTCCGCGCCGCAGCGCGCCAGCATCCACGCGACTTCAGGGTGCGCCTGATCGAAGCACACCATCGTGCCGAGCCGCCCGATGCGCGTGTTGGCGACCGGAAACAGGAAGTCGTAGCCGTAGACGTCGAGGTAGCGGCTGTAGATGCTCCCCGGTGTCGTATCGGGCAGCGATCCCCAGACGTCGGCACACTGGATCTTGCGATATCGATGGATCAGTTCGCCCGAGTCGTCGAGGATGAAGGCGGAGTTGAAGACGTGTCCCGGGAAACGGTCATCGATCTCGAACGAGGAGCCGGCCACGAAGGTGCGGTGCTTGAGCGCGAAGTCCTGCAGCAACTCGAGTTCGGGGCCCGGGTAGCGGATCGCGAGGCGCTGGAGCGTGATCGGTGACCGATAGCCGTGCCCGCCCTGGCCATGCATGAAGAACTCGCCGAAGACCACCAGCTTGCTGCCGGGATTGCCCGCCAGCCGGCCCGCCAGCTTGAGTGCCGCACGGATGTTCTCCATTCTTTGACCAACGACGTCCGACTCGCGCTGGATGATCCGCGTCACGGTCTGGGCGAGGATCACGTCGTACTGCTCGGTGAACCCGGGCGGCCGTGCCGGTGGCGTGCGCGCGGCCAGTCGCCGTGCCGCCTCGGCCTGCCACTCGGCGCGCGACGCGGGGGCGGGCGGCGCGGGAGCCGGCGACGCGCCGGCGGCGCGTTCGCTGTCCATCAGGCGACGATAGCCGTCCGCATACAGCTTCGCGCGCAGATGCAGCGGCTGAACCGCGAAGATCGAATCCCGACGCCGGCGCAGGCGCTCGATGTCGAGGTCGAAGAACAGCAGTCCGTCCTGCGCGGCAGGCTCCTGCTCGATGCCGTTCCAGTCGACGAGGAATGCCGTGGCAATCTGCCCGGCAGCAGCATTCGCGGCGCTCGCGGTGGCGAGGAAAGCGGTGTTCTCCCAGGCGCGGGCACGGCGCGCTACGCGGCGTGACTGCGCCAGCGGTTCATTCGTTTCCACCGCCGGGTTGAGGATGATTTCCGCACCGCCGAACACGGCTGCGCGCACGAGCTGTGGATATAGGACATCCTCGCCGGGCAGCACGGCGACTTGACCGAGCGGCGTTGCAAAGGCAAGCGGCGCGGCTTCGTCGGCGACGATGGTCGCACCATCGATCACGCCAGCGACGAAATCCGGACTGCGCTTGCGGGTGACGATGCGCAACTCGCCCTCGGCATCGCAGAGGAATCCGGCGGTGATGAACTCCCCGGCGTCGCCGGCACGCACCCGTACCGCGCCCGCAATGCAAAGGTGATGACGGCGCGCCGTCGCACCGAGGGCGTCCCGCAGTACCTCGAGGGACTGCAGCGGCGTATCGCCTGACACCGGCAACAGCAACAATGCCGGTCCCGGCGGCTCGGACCATTCCCGACGACGGTGCGATGCCATCGCGCCGTCGACGAGTTCGGCGAGGCTTGCCTGTTGCGCAAGCCAAGGGCGGGAGGAAATGAGCAAGGTCGACATCGGCTCAGCCTCCCGCCTTGATCCATTCCCGCAATTCGGGACGGTGGCGCCAGAGTTCCCGGAGGTAGACCTCGGGCAGTTCGTCGACGGAACGCGCCTTGATGCCCGCCGCATGCCACACGGTGACGCCGCTGTCCGGCGGCATGCCGAGGAACTTGCGGAAGCCCATCATGAAGGTGGAGCAGAAGTTCATCTCCAGTCGCGGCGCGGCGAAATCGGCTGCGGCCCGACGATCGATCCAGTGGCTCGCATACTCACCGGTGGGCGCGGGCGTGCTCGCGGGCCGGTCTTTGTTGCCGGCCATCATCACCGTCGAGTCCTGCGCCGCCCACTGCAGGTGGATCAACCCCTCGAAGCCCCCGGCACGCGGCGTCTCGACGATGCCTCGGTCGGTCAACTTGACGATGGTGTCAGCCGTGCCGATGTTGGGCTCGACCACCACTTCCTGATTCGTGTAGGGATTGAGCCAGCGCTTGCCTGCAAGCGGCTCGCCGGTGACCGGATCATCGAAGGACGTGAAGAGGCGGTACTGCAGTTCGCACTCCGTCGCGCTGCGCCGGAACAGCCGCTTCATTTCGCAACCTTGCAGCCGGAACAGAATGCGCGGCTGACTCCCGGGCACGATGCCCATGTAGACGCCGCGCCACCATTGCGGCGAGACGCGGCCCGACAGATCGCCCGTAACGCGCAGGAAATTTTCGAAGCGACGCGCGGGATCGTTCATCCAGTCGTCACCGGCGCTGGTTGCCGCGTTTGCAGTCGCGGGCCATCCCGCGCCCATCAAGCCGCCGGCGCCGGCGAGCAATGCACCCGCCCCGGCGAGCCAGCCGCCCGCGCTTGCGAGCATCGTCCGGCGATCGAAGCTGTCGACCGGGTTCTTGTCGGCAACGGACGTGTCGGTACTTTGCATGGCTGAGGTCTCCGGGCTATGGACGGTCGGTGTGGACGCGATAACCGGCAGGGTCGCGATGGATGCGCACGCAAGTGGGCGTCGGGAAATGTGCCGGGATCAGCAGTGCCGAGGAGTCGGCGACCTGCTCGAGGATGCGCTGGCGACTCGCGCAGGCTGCGGCCGGATCTTCGCAGAACCGCGAGTACCAGTCGGGACGCTCGACCTGCATCGGATGATGGATCACGTCGCCGATCAACCAGGCGACACGTTTGCCATCGTCGAGGCGCACCATGACGCAGCCGGGCGTGTGTCCCGGCGCCGGATGCAGGCTGACGCCGGGAACGACTTCGTGCACATCGTCCGCCACCAGCTCGGCGAGTCCGGCCTGCAGCACCGGCAGAACGCTGTCGTGCCAGATGCCGTGGTGCACGAGCGCGCCCTCGCGTGCGACCCGCGCCTCGAGATGCTCGATTTCGCTGCGCGCAAACAGATGACGCGCCGCGGGGAAGGTCGGCACCCAGCGGCCATCGACGAGCTGTGTGTTCCAGCCGACGTGGTCCGCGTGCAGATGGGTACAGAGCACCACGTCGACGTCTTCAGGGCGCACGCCGAGTGCCGCGAGATCGCTCAGGAACTGCCCGCTGCGCTGGTTCCACTCGGGCACCAGTGGCCGCGGCTTGTGGTTGCCGAGGCAGGTATCGACGAGGATCGTGTGCGTCGGTGTGCGCACGAGCAGCGCGTGAAACGCCATCACCAGCAGGCCGCGCTCGAGGTCGAAGAAACGCGGGTCGCGGGAGGTTGCGGTGGCCAGCACCTCGCGGTCCGTGGCGAGCGGGAAAAGGTGCGTCGCCGCCCGGAACGGCCCCTCGAACTCGACCAGCCGGTCGATCCGGAACGGACCGGCAAGTTCGAACGTCCCCTGAATCAACTGCGCTGACCTCCCCGACAATCTTCGTCCGCACACCTCGAGGCAGCCATCGGACCATCGTATCGATTTCATCGAATGAAATCGGCGGCGTGGGTGGTGATCGTATGCTCGCAGCATGACTTTCCCGCTACCCTCGGTCGCCGCAACGTCGCGACTCACTGTCCCGCGGGCCGCCGCTCTCGCGGTGCTCGCCTTTCTGTCTTGCGCGCCGATTGCGGTGATGGCGGCCGAGCCGTCGTCGCTGCGCTTCCATTCGGTTCGGGCCGCCGATGGCGTGATGCTGAACGTCGTCGAGACGGGTCCCGCTGCGGGCACGCCGGTGTTGTTCCTGCACGGGGTCGGTCAGTCCTGGCTGAGCTGGCGCCAACAACTCGAGGGACCGCTCGCCGGACGCTTGCGCCTGGTCGCGATGGATCTGCGCGGTCACGGCGACTCCGCCAAGCCCGCCGATCCCGTCGCCTATCGCGAAGTCTGCCGCTGGGCGGATGACGTCCGCGCCGTGCAGCAGGCACTCGGACTCGAGCGCCCGGTGCTGGTCGCCTGGTCGTTCGGCGGTCTCGTCGCGATGCATTACCTGCGCTGCGAGGGTGCGGGCGGACTGCGCGGCCTCGTGCTCGTGGCTACGGCAGCCGGTCGGCTGGTGACCCCGCCAACTGCTGCACCCACGGCAGGAGCGCAGCGCGCGGCGGCTGCGGCGCGGGCCATGGTCGACCCTGACCTGCGACGTAATCTGCAGGGCGCCCGGGACTTCGCGGTATTGATGACAGCCACGCCACCGGATCCCGCGTGGTACGACGAAACGGTCGCTGCGCTGTTGCGCCTGCCGGCCTACGTACGACGCGGACTCACCGGTGACCTGGTGGGGCGCGACGGCAAGCCGATCAGCAGCAACGCCGATCTTGCCGACGCGATCAAGCTGCCACTCATGGTGGTCACTGGCGGGCGCGATGCGCTCAGCGATGGTGCCGCGCTCGCCGAGGCGTATCGAAGCCGCTACCCCGCCGCGCGTGTCCAGGTCTACGCGGACTCGGGACACTCCCCGTTTGCCGAAGAGTCGCAGCGCTTCGACACCGACCTGGCGGCGTTCATCAGCTCGATCTCAGACCCGCCTCGAGACGGCGGTTGATGTCGCGCTGCTTGGCGATCGATGAGTCGATGCGCCGACATGCCGCGATGACTCCGACGGCGCCGATGACGCAGAACGCCGCAACGAATGCGCCGAGCGCAAAGACGGACTCCTGCGGCACTGCCGCCGCCGGGACGCCCTTGGGGAAACGGATCAGATCCAGATAGATGCCGGTGACGAGGGACATCAGGCCGCCGGCCGCCTTGATGGCCAGAGTCAGAAAGCCTGCAATCAGGGCCTGCTGCCGCGTTCCGGTGGCGACCTCATGCTCGTCGGCGACGTCGTTGCTGATCGCCCCGATCGACACCAGATAGGCGCCGAGGAAAACGCCGCCCATGAACATCGCCGCGATCACCCACGTGGCCAGTTCGCGGCTGCCGATCTCGGGTCCCACGCCGAACACCGGCAGCAGCACCGCGAACGCGTTGATCATCGTGAAACCGCCGATGCCGATGATGATCGCGCGACGCCGGTCGAACTCGCGCATCAGCAGCGGCAGCAGGACGGCGCCCAGTGCGCCTCCGAAGCCCTGTGCCGACATCACCCACTTGGAAAGATCCTTGGGAACCTGCCACAGGTAGGTCAGCACGTGGATCTTCAGCACCGTGATCGACACCATGCAGACGAACACGAACAATGCGAGCACGAACAACCGACGAACGTTGGGTGTCAGGGTCATCGCCTGCAGGACCTCGCGCAACGCAGCGCGCAGTGAGAGGCTGCCGGTGGTGGCCGGCGCTTCGCGCCGTTCGTCGCCACGCAGCGGACCCAGGGTTGCGGCTACAACGAGCGCGATCGACGCCAGCATGGCGAGCGCCGCAGCGGTGGCGAAGGGTGGGTAATTCGCCGGATCGAGTTGCCCCCGTTCGTAGCGAGCACTCTCGACGAAGAAGATGCCGAACGTCACGAGGGGCAAGCCCACGCGGGCAATGGTGTTGCCGATGGCTGCGGCGGCGACGATGCGTGGTCGCTCGACCACCGAGCGGCTGAGTTCCGCGCCCATGGCCTTGTAGGGAATGACGAAGAAGGTCAGCAACAACCGCGAACTGACGCCGAAGAAAAGCAGCCAGAGGAAGAGGCCGGTATGGCCGAGTGACGCCGGTGGCATGAACAGCAGCGCAAAAGACAAGGCCAGCGGCAGGGCCGAGAGGATCACCGGTGTATTGCGTCGCCCCCAGCGCGTGCCGTGCAGACGATCCGAGAGGTAGCCGACGTAGGGGTCGGAGATCGCATCGACGACGAGCGCGATCAGGATGGCGATGCCGGTGAGGGTCCCGGGCAGCCCCCGGACCTGGGTGAAATAAAAAAGGACCAGCAGGTCCCACGAGTAGAAGTAGATGCTGTCGGCGATCGAGCCAGCCCCGTAGCCTGCCTTGCGCCAGAGGGGAACTTGCCGCTCGATGCTCACGCCGACATGCCTGCGCTCAGCCCAGCGAGTAGGGAATCTGCCGCGGTCCGTGGTACTGCTCCACGGTGCCGGCATCGGCGTGGAAGATGTTCTGCACGAATGTGCCGCTGCGCTGACTGCGCAGGATCAGGGCTGCGGTGGTCGCAGCGCCGTTGAATTCGGCGTGTACCTCCCAGGGCGCGATGTAATCGACATGACCGGCCCCGACCTCGAGCTCGTCGAGGGCGCTGACGCGGGCGCGGGCCAGCAACTGCGGCTCGGCGGCGCCGTCCAGAGCCTGCGGATCGCGAACCTCGTAGCGTGCGACTTTCTCGGCGCCGAACACCACGCCGTAGATCGTGTGGGATCGGCCGTGATCGTGGATGGTGGTTCGCGCATCGGCGCGCTTGATGAGCCCGTTCAGCACGAAGCCGTAGTCGGGGTCCTCGTAGAACAGCAGGTTGGCGTGCTTGCCCTGCAGGCCGAGCACCGCAGGACTGATGGGCCAACTGCGCGCGTGCTCCTGCAATTGCGGATCAGCCAGCAGGTCGCGCACGCGATCCGCCGCGGTGCTCCAGCGTTCCGCGGGAGTCATCGTGCGACCGCAGAGGCTGCGGACTTCGCGGATCAAGGTTTCTACGGAGGCAAGCATGTGGGCGGATCATCAGCCTGCCGGGTTCCGGTGGCGACCGGACCGATACGCGATTTCCGCGAGTGAAATCAGGCGGCGCCGCATCTGCTCTCGCGGGTTGCTCACGGCCGCGCTCCGGTTTCGATCGATCGCGACCCCGCCGGCAACGAGAAAAAATCCCCGTCCCGACCGACGTGCAGCGGGCCCTTGTAGCGCTCGCGCGCGTCGCCGAGGAAAGCCGGCTCCAGCAGATCGCTCGGCAGCGGCGGCACGATATGATTGAAAACCAGCATGCGCACGCCGGCACGCTGCGCGATGTCCGCCGCTTCTGCCGGCGAGGTGTGGTAGTTGCGGATGTCGAGCATCACTTGTGCATAGGTGCTGCGTGCATGGCGCGCAAACCCGCTCTCCAGCAGCGCGAGCAGTCGCGGCGAGAGCGCCTCGTGGATCAGCAGATCCGCGTCGCGTGACTCGCGTTCGACCGCGGGGCTCGCCTTGGTATCGCCGCTCAGCACCACGCTGCGACCCTTGTAGTCGAATCGGTAGCCTACGGCGGGTCGGATCGGACCATGGTCGACGAGGAAAGCCGTCACGACGAGATCGGGGGTCTCGATGAGCACGACGCGGCCGTCTTGCGCCGGGACGAACTCGCGCGCCTCGGCGCCGCGCCCGCTCGTTGGCGCGATACGCTCGCCGTGGTGCGCGGTGCGGTAGCCGTTGTCGAGCTCGAAGGCCACGCGCGTGCCCTCCAGCACCTGACCGAGACCGGGCGGGCCGTAGACGGGCAGGGGGGTCTTCGAGGAGGCCGCGACCCAGTGCTGCATGAGCAGATCGCCAAGACCCGCGATGTGATCGCTGTGGTAGTGCGTGATCAGCACGGCCTCGATGCGCGCCGGGTTGAGTCGCATCCGGTTCAGGCTTGCGGCGCTGCCGGAACCGGCATCGACGATGAACATCTTCCGGCCGGCGATGACGGCCGTACAAGGGCCGCCGTGCCGTGCGTCGGTCATCGGTGATCCGGTGCCGCAGAGCCCGACATGCAGTCCATCGGCGAGACCCGCCGCCGGATCTGCTGCCGCTGCGAGCCGGTCGATCTCGCGTGTCGCCAACCGGATCGCGATTTCGCCACGCCAGAACCACGCGACGGTCCCGACCACCACGATGAGCAGGGCAACGATGAGCAGCACGGTGCGCCGCCGTGACCGGCTTGCGAACTCAGGTGCAGGTCCGGTCCTTTGCCCTCGATCGATCGGGTCTTGCGCCATCGGCGCAGACTACACGAGCGGGAACACGAGCAGGATGCCGCCGGCAATGCCGAGCAGGCGCGCGACCTCGAACGCCCGGGCGTGGCGCTTTCCCTCCAGCAGCCAGCCGAGGCTCACCGCCGAGGCCACGATGGCGACTGCGCAGGCTGCACGCAAGGAGAACTCGAGGCGCGGCGCGACGGCCAGGAACCACGTGACCGCCAGCGCCAGCAAGGCGTATTGAACGAGTGCGTAACGGCGCACGCCGACCGGTGTTCCGGTGTCGTAGCGCCTGACTGTTGTCACATCGAGGTGCGGCAGCGCGGCGCCGCGCCCCGAGGGCGGATCGAACCAGGTGCGCAGCGCGCCACCCACGGAACGTTCTGCGAGCGACTTGCGCAGCACATCGACGTACACGTTGAGATTGCCCCACAGCGGGTTGTAACTCGCCAGCGGTTTGCGGATGCCGTACACCACCGGTTCGTCGTCACGCTCCTCGGCGAAGGTGCCGAACAGCCGGTCCCAGACAATCAGCACGCCGCCGTAGTTGCGATCGATGCAGTAGTCGTTCTGGCCGTGGTGCACACGGTGGTTCGAGGGCGTGACGAACACGCGATCGACCCAGCCGAGCTTGCGGACGAGCTCGGTGTGCACCCAGTACTGGTAAAGCAGATCGATGAGCGCGACCGTGCCGAACACGACGGGTGGCACGCCGGCGATCGCCATCGGCAGGTAGAACGGAAAGGAGAGGAACGCGCCCGTGGAGGTCTGGCGCAACGCCGTCGAGAGGTTGAACCACTCCGAGGAGTGGTGGACCTGGTGCGCAGCCCACATCGCATTCACTTCGTGGCCGCAGCGATGCACCCAGTAGTAGATGAAGTCGTAGACGACGAGTGCCGCCACCCACACCCACCACCGATCGACAGGCAGGGTGGCGATCCGCAGGTGCTCGAACACCCAGACATAGGCCCCGAAGGTGACCACCCGCAGGAACACGCCGGCGACCTGGCTGAGGATGCCGAAATTGAGGCTCGTGATCGCATCCGGGATGTCGTAGGCGCGCAGGCCGCGGCGCCGTGCGATCCAGGCCTCGAGCAGGATCGAGGCCATGAACACCGGGATGGCATAGACGATGGGGTTCACGCGCCGAATATAGAGCAAGCCGACGGGCGCCGGGTCCGCGTCAGCCCCCCGGCTGGCCGCCACATTAAAAGGGTCGACGGCGCGCGACGGAGTGCTAGAATCGCCACCCTCGCGTGGGGCGGTAGCTCAGCTGGGAGAGCGTCGCGTTCGCAATGCGAAGGTCGGGAGTTCGATCCTCCTCCGCTCCACCACTTCCCTTTGTCGGTCCAGCCGTGGCCCGTTCTCCGGCACTGGCGCGACGCACCACTCCGCCGCCGTCCCCCGCAAGCCCGGCGCCGCAGGTGTAAACTTCGGGCGCAGTGTCGATCCCGCCGATCGATCGGCCCGCCCCCGTAGCTCAGTGGATAGAGCGACCGCCTCCTAAGCGGTAGGTCGTCGGTTCAACT
>JBIKVA010000097.1:0-9085 GCA_044357085.1 Steroidobacteraceae bacterium
CAGTTCGGGTTCGAGGATCTGCGCCTCGGCTGCACTCAGCATCCGCAGGCCTTCGACGTCGTTGGTGAGTCCCTGCCGGTACATCTTGTCGATGGCCGGAATCTCGTCGTCGCGCGTCGCCACCACGAGCTTGCCGCAGCGCCAGTGGTGCACGCCGTGGGATTCGAGGAATGGATAGAGCAGGCGGCGCCCCTGCACGCAGAGGCGCGCTTTCAATGAATTCGTGGGGTAGTAGAAGCCGGCGTGGATGACTTCGGAGTTTCGCGAGGAGACGCCTTCGCCGATCCGCGGCCCGGCCTCGAGGACGATGACCGACAGGTTGCGCCGCGCGAGCGCGTAGCCGCAGGCGAGCCCGACGGCCCCGGCGCCCACGATCACGGCGTCGGCGTCGAACTCGCGCATGGCTCAGCGGGCCTGGTCTTCGGCGAGGCGCGGCACGGGGCCATCGACCATGGCCGCGGCATAGGCCGCAACGGCGAACACGGCCGTGGACTGTCGCAGGTGCGCCGGATCCACCTGATCGAGCGTGTCGTTGACGGTGTGATGGACGTCGAAATAGGTGCTCGCGTCGAGTTGCGGCGCAAGGATGGGCACGCCCTGCCGACGCAGCGGGCCGAGATCGGCGCCACCGCCCGAGGTGTTGTCACCAAGTTCCACGTCGAGGGACTTGACGACCCTCTGGATCTGCTCGATGGTCGCCCAATAGGTGGGAGGTACGCGCGCCGAGAGTTTCCACACCGGGCCGTCACCAAGGTCGGCTTCCATGGCGAAGGCATGGAGGTCGACGCTCTCGTCCCCCGCTGCAGCCGGGTAGCGCGCGGCGCCCGAGAGCCCGAATTCTTCGTTCGCGAACAGCACCACGCGCAGCGTCCGCCGCGGCTTCGGATTGGCGCTCGCCGCAGCGCGCGCGGCGGCGATGGCGATGGCCACACCGGCACCGTCGTCCTGCGCGCCATGACCCGTGTCCCACGAGTCGAGATGCGCGCCGATCAGCACGATTTCATTGGCGAGGTCGGTACCCGGGATGTCACCGATGACATTGGCCGATCGCACCTGCGGCAGGTCACGCGCGGTGATGCGCATGCGTACGGCCACTTGCGACCCGGCCGCCTTGCCGCCGGGTCGGGTCTGCGCCACCTGCCGCTCGAGCAGGTCGGCATCGGGGTTGGAGATGGCGACCGCGGGGATGCGCGGTGCCGAGACGTTGTACGACAGGGTGCCGGTGTGGGCGATGCGGTTCTTGCTGGTGCCGATCGAGCGAATGACGACGCCGATCGCACCGAGTGCGCCGGCGACACTCGGCCCTTCGGTGCGCGAGCGCACGGCCTTGCCGTAGCCGCTGCCGTCGCGCGTACGCTCGGTGCGGCCGTTGAAGAACACGATCTTCCCGCGCACGGTGCCTTCGGGGAGTGCCTGCAGGGCGGCGATGTCCTGCACCATCACGATCGGTGCCTGGAGTCCTTCGTCGGGGGTGCCGATGCTGCCGCCGATTGCAGTGGTCACCATCGACATTGCGTAGGGTGCCACCACCTCGAAACCGGCCTCGCCGCGGATCCAGCGCGGCACGATCACTTCCTGGGTGTGGACATTGGCGAAGCCGAGGTCCTGCAATTTCTTGACGGCCCAGTCGACGCCGGCCTTGTCGCCTGCGGTGCCGGCAAAACGCTGCCCCACTTCGGTGGTGAGCTCTTCGAGGAGCTGGTAGCCCTCGTCCGAGCGCTGCGCGGTCTCGCGTACGCCGACCGCGCCGGCCAGTGCCTCGCGCGACAGCACCACCGGCGGTGGCGGAGCCGGCTCGGTGACTGGCTGCGTGGCCGGCTGGGTGACCGGCTGGGGAGCAACGCCCTGGGCGAGTGACGGCGCTGCCGCCCCTGCGAGCAGGGTCGCAGCGATCACGGCCAACGAACGGGATCCGCGGGGCAGCGTCAGCAAGGCAGTGGCCTCAGCCAAGACGTTGCTGCAGTGCCTTTACCTCGGCGCGCAGCTGGGCCGGCGTGCGGCCCGCGAACTCATCGAGATACTTGTCCATGTCCGCCGTCTCGGCGCGCCATTCCTCGGCCTTGACCGATAGCAGCTCGTCGAGCGCTGCCGGAGCGATGTCGAGGCCCGCGAGGTTGAGGTCCGCAGCCCGCGGCAGGTTGCCGATCGGCGTTTCGTTGGCGTCCGCGCTGCCGGCGCAGCGCTTGAGGACCCAGTCGAGCACCCGCAGGTTGTCGCCGAAACCCGGCCAGAGGAACTTGCCGTCGGCATCGCGACGGAACCAGTTGACGTGATAGATCTTCGGCGGGTGCTTGAGCTTGCGGCCCATCGAGAACCAGTGCGCCCAGTAGTCGCCGAAGTTGTAGCCGGCGAAGGGCTTCATGGCCATCGGGTCGCGGCGCAGTACCCCTGCCTGGCCGATGGCCGCGGCCGTCGTTTCGGAGGCTACCGAGGCGCCGACGAGCACGCCGTGATCCCAGTCGCGCGCTTCGTAGACGAGCGGCGCGACGCCGCGACGTCGACCGCCGAAGATGATCGCCGAGATGGGCACGCCGCGCGGGCTGTCCGCCTCGGGGGCGTAGCGCGGATTGCGCTTGGCCGAGACCGTGAAGCGCGAGTTCGGCTGCGCGGCCGGGCCGTTGGCAGCGTCGTAGGGCCGGCCCTGCCAGTCGGTGACGGGCTGCCCGCTCTCGAGGCCCTCCCACCACGGCTGGTTGTCGGCGGTCAGCGCGACGTTGGTGAACAGCGTGTCACGCTGGATCATCTCGAAGGCATTGCGGTTGGTCCGCGCGTTGGTGCCCGGCACCACGCCGAAGTAGCCGGCCTCGGGGTTGATCGCATAAAGGCGGCCGTCCGGGCCGGGATGCAGCCAGGCAATGTCGTCGCCCACCGTGGTGACCTTCCAGCCCGGCATGGAGTCGGGCGGGATGAGCATGGCGAGGTTGGTCTTGCCGCAGGCCGAGGGGAAGGCGGCTGCGACGTAGCGGGTTTCGCCCTGGGGGTTGGTGAGGCCGACGATCAGCATGTGCTCGGCCAGCCAGCCCTCGTTGCGGGCCTGGTGGCTGGCGATGCGAAGTGCGTGGCACTTCTTGCCGAGCAGGGCGTTGCCGCCGTAGCCGCTGCCGAAGCTCTCGATGGCGAGCTCTTCGGGGAAGTGCATGATGAAACGGCGGTTCGGGTCGAGTTCGCCGATCGAGTGCAGACCCTTCACGAAGCTGCCCTCGCGGGCGATGCGCTCGAGGGCCGGTCGACCGGCGCGCGTCATCAGCATCATGTTGATGACAACGTATGCACTATCGGTGATCTCGACGCCGCAGCGCGAGTACGGCGAGTCGATGGGGCCCATGCAGTAGGGCACCACGTAGAGCGTGCGGCCCTTCATGCAGCCCTTGAAGAGCGCGCGCATCTTGGCGTGCGCCTCGGCCGGCGCCATCCAGTTGTTGTTCGGGCCTGCATCGTCCTTGTCGGTCGTGCAGACGAAGGTGAGGTGCTCGACGCGAGCGACGTCCGAGGGGTGCGAGCGGGCGAGGAAACAATTGGGGTAATGCTGCTCGTTGAGCTTGTGGAGCTCGCCGCCCTTCTGCAGCTGGTCGATGAACGAGTGGTATTCGGTGTCCGAGCCTTCGACCCAGTAAACGGCATCCGGTTGGGTGAGTTCGCGTACGGACGCGACCCAGTCGGAGACCGGTTTGGAGATTCCCGACAAGGGGGGCATGGTCGATGCGGCAGTGGCCATCAAGGTGTCCCTATTTCGAAGGTTTTCAGGGGAGCCGCGGAGTATAGCGACTTGATTTTCGACCGTCCCCGGAAGCCGGTTCAGCGGGGCCGCGCCGCGGGTCTTGTATAGGACTTGGCCGAGGGTTAGCGTGCGCCCCCCATGCAGGCGATCGAGGACATATTCGGCCCCGCCGGGCCGCTCGCCCGGCACCTGCCCGGCTTTGTCCCCCGCAAGGCGCAACTGCGTATGGCGGCCGCGGTGGCGGCGGCGCTCGAAGCCCGCCGGCCGCTGCTGGTCGAGGCGGGGACCGGCACCGGCAAGACCTTCGCCTACCTGGTGCCGGCGCTGTTCGCAGGCCTGCGGGTGCTGGTGTCCACCGGTACGCGCACGCTGCAGGATCAACTCTTCGCCAAGGACGTGCCGCTCGTGGCCGGGGCGATGGGAACGCCGGCGCGTGTTGCACTGCTCAAGGGGCGTTCCAACTACCTCTGCAACTACCGCCTCAAGCGCGAGCTCGCGCAGGGGGCCTTCGAGGGTGTCGCGCCCCGCGACCCGCTGCTGGAGCGCGTCGAGTCCTGGGCTCTGGTGACCAAGACGGGCGATCTCGCGGAGGTGTCCGGGCTCAACGAGGGCCATGCGCTCTGGCCCAAGGTGACCTCGACTCGCGACAACTGTCTCGGCACACGCTGCGCCGAGTTCGCGAACTGCCACGTGGTGGCGGCGCGGCGCGAGGCGCAGGCGGCTGATCTGCTGATCGTGAATCACCATCTGCTGCTCGCCGATCTCGCCCTGAAGGAGGACGGCTTCGGCGACCTGCTCGGCACGGCCGACGCGGTGATCCTCGACGAGGCGCATCAGTTGCCCGATCTGGCCACCCAATTCTTTGGCGTGCAGGTGTCGAGTCGACAGCTCGAGCACGTGCTCGCCGAGGGACGTGCCGCGCTGCTGCGTGCGGGCGGTTCGCTTGCGGACATCGGCCAGGCCGGGCGGGCCGTCGAGGCGGCGATCAGCGCCGTTCTCGCCGCGCTCGCGGCGCGTGCCGACCCCGAGTCGGCGACGCTCGCGACCGCCTCGGCCCTGCGCGACTACGGCACCGCACTCGGTGACGCCTCACGCGAGCCGGCGGTCGAGCAGGTGGCGAAGCGGGCCGGCGAACTCGCCGCGGCGCTCGAGCGGATCGCGCTCTGCACCGACGACGAGGGCGCGCGGACCAGCGAATCCAATGGGCGGGGTTTTTCTTTGGGGCTGCTGCCCTTCGATATCTCGGCGCGTTTCCGCGGCCTGGTGGAGGCGCGACCGGCGGCCTGGATCTTCACTTCGGCGACGCTGTCGGTGCAGAAGTCCGCGGACGGCGACGACTTCAGCCATTTCGCCTCGCGCCTCGGTCTCGCCGATGCCGAGGCGCTGCGCATCGCGAGCCCCTTCGATTACGGTTCGCAGGCCATGCTCTACCTGCCGGCGGGCATGCCGGAGCCGACGACGCCCGGTTACGTCGAGGCGGTGATCGGCGCCAGCATCCCGCTGCTCGAGGCGTCCGGGGGCGGTGCGTTCATCCTGTTCACCAGCCACCGCGCGTTGTCGCAGGGTGCGGCCTTGCTGCGCGCGCGCTGGGATGGCGCAGCGCTGGTGCCGATCCTGGTGCAGGGCGAGGGGCCGCGCGAACGGCTGCTGCGCGACTTTCGTGACCACGGCGACGCGGTGCTGCTCGGCACCTCGAGTTTCTGGGAGGGCGTGGACGTCAAGGGCGATGCGCTGCGGCTCGTGGTGATCGAGAAGCTGCCCTTCGCGTCGCCCGACGATCCGCTCACCAAGGCGCGGATCGCCCACCTGCAGCGTCGCGGCGAGAACGCGTTCCGTGACTATCAGTTGCCCGAGGCGGTGCTGGCGCTCAAGCAGGGCGTGGGCCGCTTGATCCGCAGCGAGACGGACCGTGGCATGATCGTCATCGCCGACCCGCGGCTGCTCACCAAAGGTTACGGACGGACGTTCCGCGCGAGCCTGCCGGAGATGCCCGTGACGCAAGATCGCGACGAGGCGCGGCGGTTCCTGCGCAAGCTCCGATGAAGATCCTCGCCCTCGACACCTCGACCGAAGCCTGCTCGGTGGCACTGCTGCCGGGTGCCGCGGCCGCTGTGCGCTCGCGGTATGTCGAGGCGCCGCGCGGCCATGCCGAGTTGCTGCTGCCGATGGTCGATGAACTGCTCGCCGAAGCGGGCCTTGCGCTCGCCGACCTCGATGCGATTGCCTTCGCGCGCGGCCCGGGAAGCTTCACCGGTGTGAGGCTCGCCGCGAGCGTCGTGCAGGGACTCGCCTTCGGCGCGGGCGTCGGGGTGGTACCGGTCTCGACGCTGCAGGTGGTCGCACTGCGGGCGCTGTTGCGTGCGGACCAGGCAGTCACCCATGTGCTGGTCTGCAACGATGCGCGCATGGACGAGGTGTACACGGCGGCATACGCGCGGGGTCCGGCGTCCGGCGCGAGCGAACCCGTCGCGCTGCCCATGGGCGGGGAGCAGGTGCTGCCGCCCGCTGCCGTTGCGCTGCCCGCCGCAGTGGCGTTGCCCGCCTCAGCACCTGAGGCGGCGCGCTGGATCGGCGCCGGTCACGGGTTTCGGGCTTATCCGCAGCTCGCGGGACTCGTGGGCGAGGTCTTCGATGACCTGCTGCCCCACGCGGCGCAGGTGCTGGCGCTGGCGCTCCCGGAAGTGGCGGCGGGTCGGGTGCTCGCGCCGACGGCCGCAGTGCCCGTGTACGTCAGGGACGAGGTCGCCAAGGTGCCAAGGGCGACATGACAGGGGCGCTGTCATCCCCCTGCAACACGAGTCGTTTGAAATATGACTGAAACAAGGACTTCACGACTCCCCCTGATGGCTGCCAAACAGATTCTCGTTGTCGAGGACGAAAAACCCATTCGCGACATGATCGGCTTCGGACTGCGCCGTGCCGGTTTCGAGGTGCGCGAGGCGGTCGATGCCCGCAGTGCACGCGCCGAGCTTGCGAACCGCCGGCCCGACCTGGTGCTGGTCGACTGGATGCTGCCGGACACGAGTGGCCTCGAGTTCACCCGGCAGCTGAAGCGTGACGCCAACCTGCGCGACCTGCCGGTGATCATGCTGACGGCCCGCGCCGAGGAGTCGGACAAGATCGCCGGCCTCGAGGGCGGTGCAGACGATTACGTCACCAAACCGTTCTCGCCCCGCGAACTCGTCGCGCGCATCAACGCCGTGCTGCGGCGCATCGATCCGGCGGTCGAGGGCACGGTACTCGAGTTCGATGGCCTCAGTCTCGACCCGGTCGCCCACCGGGTTCTCGCCAAGGGACGGCCGGTCGCGCTCGGACCGACCGAGTACCGGATGCTGGAGTTCTTCATGACCCACCCCGACCGGGTCTATTCGCGCGAGCAATTGCTCGATCGGATCTGGGGCGGCAACGTCTACGTGGAAGAGAGGACCATCGACGTGCACATCCGCCGCCTGCGAAAGTCGCTCGAGGAATTCGGGTACGATCGCATGGTGCAGACGGTAAGGGGCGCGGGTTACCGCTTTTCGACCCAGGCGGAGTGACGTTGCTGAGGAATCCTCTCGAGGACTGGGGGTTTGCCCTCTGGCGGGTGGTGCTCGTCGGGGGCGCGGGCGCGCTGATCGGGCTCTTCGTCGGCCACGTCTGGTGGGGCATCGTCGCCGCGTTGGCGCTGGAACTCGCCCGGCAGCTGGCCAACCTGCACGATTTCCTCGACTGGTTGCGCCACCGCAACCACCGCGATCCGCCCGATGCCGGTGGCCTGTGGGGCGATGTGGTCTCGCTGGTGTCGCGCCTGCATCGTCGCAAGCAGTTCCACAAGCAGCGCATCCTGCGGCTGTTCCGCGAGTTGCGGCGCTCGACCGCCTCGATGCCCGACGGCGTCATTGCCCTGAACGCGGCGCGGGAAATTCTTTGGTTCAACCGCAAGGCCGCCGAACTCCTCGGGCTGCGCCGCAAGACGGACTTCGGCATCAGCCTGGCGAGTCTCGTGCGCGTACCGGAATTCGCCCGCTACCTCGAGGTCGGAGCCGCCGGTTCGAGCCTGCGCATCCATCCGCGTATCGGTGAGCCCGGCTGCCTCGAGTTCCAGGGGGTGCCCTACGGCGAAGGGCAGCTGTTCCTGCTGGTGCGCGACGTCACGCGCCAGGAGCAGCTCGAGACCATGCGCAAGGACTTCGTCGCCAACGCGTCGCACGAACTGCGCTCGCCGCTGACGGTGATCGCGGGCTATCTCGAGACGCTCGCCCTCGATGGCGATCTGCCGCAGGACATCCGGCTGCCCATCCTGGAGATGCGCCGCCAGGCCGAGCGTATGACGGCGATCGTCGCGGACCTGCTCGAGCTGTCGCGTCTCGAGGCGAGCGACGAGCAGGTGGTGGGGCAGCCGATCGATGTCGTCGCCCTGCTCGCCGTGCTGCGCAAGGACCTGACCGCGCGTGCCGGCGCGGGCCATGTGGTGACCGTGTCGGTCGAGTCGCCCGACGGCCTGATGGGCGATCCCGGTCTCATCCACTCGGCCTTCTGGAATCTCGCCGACAACGCCGCCAAGTACACGCCCGCCGGGGGCGCGATCGCGCTGCGTTGGTGGTGCGATGAACTCGGCGGACACTTCGCGGTCAAAGATACGGGTCCCGGGATCGCCGCCGAGCACTTGCCGCGACTCACCGAGCGCTTCTACCGTGTCGATCCGGGTCGGGCCCGTGACACCGGCGGGTCGGGCCTCGGCCTTGCGATCGTGCGCCACGTGCTGCAGCGGCATGGGGCGGAACTGCGCGTCGAGAGCGAGGAGGGTCGGGGCAGCACCTTCAGTTGCCACTTCCCGCGCCTGCGGCTGGTGTCGGAACCGGTCGCAATGGGCGGCGACACTCGCTATTCTCGCGCCAACGAGGGCTGATCGCCTCGCCGCGGGCGCGGCGTCGGGCGCCTCATGGCTCTGGGAGCAAGACAACGTGGAAACCGCAGATCTCTCTCCGCACATCTCGCGCCGCTTCAACGAGGACCTCGACCGGGTGCGCACCCAGGTCCTCAACATGGGCGGCTTCGTCGAGCAGCAGCTTGCCCGTGCCGTCACGGCCCTGGTCGAGGGCGACAGCGCACTCGGCGAGACGGTTGCCCGTGACGACTACCAGGTCAACAAGATGGAAGTGTCCATCGACGAGGAGTGCTCGCGCATCCTCGCCACGCGCGCGCCGGCAGCGAGCGACCTGCGCCTGA
The DNA here is from genome assembly GCA_044357085.1 of Steroidobacteraceae bacterium. Classification (GTDB taxonomy): domain Bacteria; phylum Pseudomonadota; class Gammaproteobacteria; order Steroidobacterales; family Steroidobacteraceae; genus UBA964. Next base: position 8,930 of record JBIKVA010000097.1, read on the forward strand.
TCGTCGCCATCATCAAGGCCATCACCGATCTCGAGCGCATGGGCGACGAGTGCGAAAAGATCGGCTACATCGCCTCGCGCCTTGCGGCGCAGGAGCGCCCCGCCGACAAGTACCGCGAGGTCAAGCACCTCGGCCGCGTGGTACAGGGTCTGGTGC
>JBIKVA010000098.1:0-9049 GCA_044357085.1 Steroidobacteraceae bacterium
CCGCTGTCAGCAACAGACCCGGAATTGTTTTTTTGAAGGGCATGGATATCAGGCTTCTATGCCAGCGGATTCTGCGGGTGAGGATAGCAGATGAGCGCCGCTCACCGGCTCGTGCGCCCGGCGTCGCCTTGACGACTGCCACGCCCCGGGCCGATACTCGATCCCGACATGAGCACGTTGCACGCCCGGATCACGCACCGCACCTGCCGCGGTTGGTGGTGGCGCCCCTCCTGACGGAGTGGGCGCGGGCGACGCTGTTCGACCAAACAAATCACGAGGTTCAGCTACCCGACCCATCTCCGGATAACTTCCGGGATGGGTTTTTGCGTTTATGAAGCCGCCATTCGACATTTCCGGCGATCTCGACACGCCGGTTTCCGCCTTCCTGAAGCTGCAGGCGTTCAAGCCGACGTTCCTGCTCGAGAGCGTGGAAGGGGGAGAGCGGCTTGGTCGTTACTCTTTCATCGGCTTCGGTGACGCGGCCTTCGAGCTGCGTCTCGATGCCGCGGGACAATGGTTCGCAGGACGGCAGTTGCCGGTTCCACCCGACCAGGCGGCCTTGCTGGCCATGCTGCGCGATGCCCTCGCCCGCGCACCGAGGCCGACGGCTCCTGGTGCAGGACCTGGTTTTCCGCTCGCGGGCGGGCTGGTGGGTTACTCGGCTTATGACGTCGTGCGTTGGTTCGAGCGCCTGCCCGCCCGGCGCGCGCTGGCGTCGCCGGTGCCGGACATGCATTACGTGGCGCCGTCGTCGCTGCTGGTGTTCGATCACCTGACGCGCGGCATCGCGTTGCTGCACTCGGGCAGCGAAGCCGAGCGTCAGTCGCTGCGGCGCGAAGTGATCGCTGCGCTGCGCGGCGCGGTGCCGCCGTCGCGCGCGGCCGCCGGGTTCTCGCCGGCCGAGGCCTCGATGTCGCAGACGGAATTTCTCCGTGGCGTCGCGCGCACCAAGGAACACATCGCCGCCGGCGACGTGTACCAGCTCGTGCTGTCGGTGCGCTTCGGCGGCCGCCATTCGGTCGATCCGTTCGACGCTTACCGTGCGCTGCGTCTCATCAATCCTTCGCCCTACATGTATTACCTCGCGCTCGGCGACTTGACCGTGGTCGGGTCCTCGCCAGAGGCACTCGTCAAGCTCGCGGGCGGACAGGCCGAGTTGCGGCCGATCGCCGGCACACGACCGCGCGCGGCCGACGATGCCGAAGATCGGCGGCGTGAACAGGAACTGCTGGCCGACATCAAGGAAAACGCCGAGCACGTGATGCTCGTCGATCTCGCGCGCAACGATCTCGGCAGGGTGGCGCGCGCCGGCTCGGTGCACGTGCAGCCCTACAGGTCGATCGAGCGCTACAGCCACGTCATGCACCTCGTCAGCGGCGTGCGCGGTGAGTTGGCGCCGGGACGTGACGCCTTCGATCTGTTCGCGGCGGCATTCCCTGCCGGAACCCTGGTCGGCGCGCCCAAGGTGCGCGCCATGGAAATCATCGACGAACTCGAGCCGGTGGGGCGTGGACTCTACGGCGGCACGGTCGGTTATTTTGGTGCCCAGGGCGGCATGGACCAGGCGATCACGATCCGCACGCTCGTGTTCCGGGGTGACGAGTATTCCTATCAGGCCGGGGCCGGCATCGTCGCCGACAGCCAGCCGCAGAGCGAATACGAAGAGGTACTCGCGAAGAGCGGTTCCGCGGCGCGGGCGCTGCAGATGGCAGGAGAAGTCGCGTGAGCGGTGCGGCGGGAGCGGGCCTGCGGCTGCTGCTCATCGACAACTACGACTCGTTCACCTACAACCTTGTGCAGGCTTTCCTCATCGAGGGTGCCGAGGTGGACGTACGTCGCAACGACGCGCTCTCCATCGGCGGCGTTCTGGCACTCGACCCGACGCACGTGTGCATTTCGCCCGGTCCCGGCGCGCCCCGGGATGCCGGCATCTCGATCGACGTCATCCGTGCCTTCGCCGGCAAGGTGCCGGTGCTTGGCGTCTGCCTTGGCCACCAGTCGATCACCGAGGCGTTCGGCGGCAAGGTGGTGCGTGCCGACCGGCAGATGCACGGCAAGACCTCGCTGGTGACGCACGATGGCGAGGGCCTGTTCCGGGGGCTGTCCGATCCTTGCGAGGTCGGTCGTTATCACTCGCTGATCGCGCAACCCGAATCGCTGCCGTCCTCCCTGCTCGTCACGGCCCGCACCGGGCAGGGGGAGATCATGGGTCTGCGGCACCGCGAATTGCTGATCGAAGGCGTGCAGTTCCATCCCGAGAGCGTGCTCACGCCCGAGGGTCCGCGTCTGTTGCGCAACTTCCTCGAACAACGTGGAGGACGCCGATGAGCGACATGCAGAGCCTGCGACCGCTGCTCGAACGGCTGCTCGAGCGGCGCGACCTCGCGGAGAGCGAGTCGGCCTCGATCCTGGTCGCGCTCACCAACCCCGAGACACCGCCGGCGCTCGCGGGGGCGTTGCTCGCGGCAATGCGTGCCAAAGGCGTGAGCGGCACCGAGTTGCGCGGTTTCGCGCGCGGCATGCGTGAACTCGCACGACGACCGATCGTCCCGGAGTCGCTGCGCAGCCACGCCATCGACATCGTCGGCACGGGCGGCGATGCCTCGGGCAGCGTGAACATCTCCACCGGTACCGCACTGCTCGCGGCCGCCTGTGGTGTGCCGGTGATCAAGCACGGCAACCGCTCCATCTCCAGCAAGTCGGGCAGTGCCGACGTGCTGGAGAAGCTCGGTTTGCCGCTACCCCTCGATGAAACCCGTGCCGGCATTTGCCTCGCGCGTACCGGCTTCACTTTCCTGTTCGCACCGCATTACCACCCGGCGATGAAAGCCGTGGCGCCGGTGCGTCAGGCGCTCGGTGTTCGCACCGTCTTCAACGTCCTCGGTCCCTTGACCAATCCCGCGGCGCCGCCTTTCGCCGTCGTGGGTGCCTTCAACGAATTGACCGCGGAACTGATGGCAGAGGCGCTCGCCGGCATGCCCGGGCTCGCGCGGGCCTTCGTCATCCACGGCGCCAATGGCTGGGATGAACCCACGCCGCTCGGGCCGTTCACGATGTTCGACGTCCGATCCGGCCGGGCCACGCGGCTGCGGCGCTCGCCGGAGGAGTACGGGCTCGATGTCTGCGCCCCCGAAGCCCTCGTCGGCGGCGATGCGGCATTCAATGCCGCGGCCCTGTCGGCGGTGCTGCGGGGCGAGGATCGTGGCGCCCACCGTGATGCCCTCGTGATGGGAGCAGCCCTCGCGCTCGAGTGCACGGGCCGCGTGGCTACGCCGCTCGAGGGAATGGCGATTGCGTCGACGGCCATCGATGACGGTCGTGCTGCCGCTTTGCTCGACAAGATCGGTGCGCTCGCCCCGTGAGTGCCGATTTCCTCGCCACCATGGCAGCAGGCAGTCGTGAGCGGGCGGCGCTGGCGCGGGTCGCCCTGCCCGAGGGCGAGTTGCGCGCCCGCTTGCGCGATCGACCGCCGCCGCCCCCGCTGCGCTTGTCGCCGCGAGGCTTCGATCTCATCGCCGAGATGAAGCTGCGTTCGCCCGCTCTCGGACAGCTGCGCGATGCCGGCACGGATGATCTCGAGCGGCGCGTGCGCAGCTATGCCGAAGCCGGCGCCGCAGCGGTCTCGGTGCTCACCGAGCCTGCGCGTTTCGACGGCGCGCTGTCGCATCTCGAGCGTGCTGCCGCGGCATTGGCGCCGCTTGCCGTGCCGGTGATGCGCAAGGACTTTCTCGTCGACCCGTACCAGGTGCTCGAGGCAAGTGCCGCCGGCGCGGGGGGCCTGCTGCTGATCCTGCGCATGCTCGACCGCGGCGAGCTCGGCGCCTTGCTGGACACCGCGCTCGAACAGCAGCTGTTCGTGTTGCTCGAGGCCTTCGACGAGCAGGACGTCGACATCGCGATGAGCCTGCTCGGGTCGCGTGCCGCTGCTGCCAACGGCCAGGTGTTGCTGGGCGTCAATTGTCGTGACCTCGTCACGCTGCAGGTGGTGCCGGGTCGCCTCGAGAACATGGCACCGTACTTGCCCGGCTCTCTGCCCAAAGTCGCCGAGAGCGGTCTTGCCACGGCGGCCGATGCCGCACGCCTCGCGGCGGCAGGCTACGACCTCGCGCTCGTCGGCAGTGCGCTGATGGGCGACGATCACCCGGGTGAACTCGCCGCGCAGATGCTCCAGGCGGGTCGCGGAATGCGTCGGTCATGTTCATCAAGATCTGCGGGTTGACCGATGAGGACGCCGTGACGGCCGCGCTCGAGGCCGGCGCGGATGCGCTTGGCTTCGTGTTCGCGCCCTCGGTGAGGCGCGTCTCGCCGCAGCAAGCCGCGCAGCTCGCGCAGCCGGCGCGGGGTCGCGCGCTGTGCGTGGCGGTGATGAAACAGCCGACCCGCACCGCGGTCGAGGAAGTCCTCGCCACCTTCGCACCCGACTGGCTGCAGCTGGACCATGGCGATGCCGCGTCGCTGCCGGTGACGGCGCCACATCGACTGCTGCCGGTCTATCGCGAGCACGAGCCGCTGCCCGAGATCCTGCCGGAGACGCTGCTCTTCGAAGGCAGGCTGAGCGGTACCGGCCGGACTGCCGACTGGGAACTCGCCCGGCGCGCAGCGACGCGCACCCGGGTCGTGCTGGCCGGCGGGCTTACGGCCGACAACGTCGCCGCGGCGATCCGCAGCGTACGCCCCTGGGGTGTCGACGTGTCGAGCGGGGTCGAGTCTGCACCGGGGAAGAAATCCACTCAAAGAATCCACCACTTCGTTGCGGCCGCGCGAACGGTCTTTCGGGAGTCGTCCACATGAATGCCCATGTCCGTTTCAGTCCTGCCGAGCAGCAGAGCCTGCTCGAGGCCGAACTCGCCGGAACATTTCCGGACGCTCGCGGCCGCTTCGGGCCCTATGGCGGTCGCTATGTGCCCGAGACATTGATCCCCGCGCTGGAACGGCTCGAGGCCGGCATGCGTGAGCATCTGCAGCGCGAGGACTTCCAGCGGCAACTCACCGACGAGTTGCGCAACTGGGTCGGGCGACCGACGGCGCTGTCGCACGCGCCACGGCTGTCCGCGGCCTGGGGCGCGGAGGTCTGGTTCAAGCGCGAGGACCTCGCGCACACCGGCGCGCACAAGATCAACAACGCGCTCGGCCAGGCGCTGCTCGCACAGCGGCTCGGGGCGCGTCGCATCGTCGCCGAGACCGGCGCCGGCCAGCATGGCGTGGCGAGTGCTGCGGCCTGTGCGCGGCTCGGCCTGCCCTGCGTCGTGTACATGGGCGCGATCGACATGGAACGGCAGGCACCGAACGTCGGGCGCATGCGCCTGCTCGGCGCCGAGGTGGTGCCGGTCACGGGCGGCGATCAAACCTTGCGCGCCGCCATCGATGAAGCACTGCGCGACTGGGTGGCCGACCCGCTGGGTACCTTCTATCTGCTCGGCTCGGCGGTGGGACCACATCCCTATCCGTATCTCGTCCGCGAGTTGCAGTCCGTCATCGGCCGCGAGGCGCGCGCCCAGTTCCTCGAACGCAACGGTGCCTTGCCCGATGCGGTCTTTGCCTGTGTGGGAGGCGGATCCAACTCGATCGGCATGTTCCACGCGTTCATACCCGATCGGGATGTCGAGATCGTCGGCGTCGAGGCAGGCGGCCGCGGTACGGCACTCGGCCAGAATGCCGCGAGCCTCTCCTACGGCTGGCCCGGAGTACTGCAGGGCTGTTATTCGCTGCTGCTGCAGGACGAGAACGGCCAGATCCACGAGACGGATTCGATCTCCGCCGGTCTCGACTACCCCGGCGTGGGTCCCGAACACGCGTTGCTGATGACTGCCGGCCGCGTGCGCTACGAGTCGGCCACCGACGAGGAAGCACTCGCCGCACTCAAAGAATGTTCCCGCCTCGAGGGCATCCTGCCCGCACTGGAGACCGCGCATGCCCTGCACGGCGCCAGGCGCTGGGCAGCATCCAATCGGGGCAGGCGCGTGGTCATCTGCATGTCGGGCCGTGGCGACAAGGACATGCCCACGCTGCAGCGCACACTGCTCGCCGCGACGCCGGGAGTCGCGTCGTGAAGCCGCACGATCGCCTGAGTGCAGCGATCCGCGATGCCGCCACGCGCGGCGAACCCGCGATCGTCGCCTTCATGACCGCCGGGTTCCCGAGCATCGCGCGGTTCCGCGAGGACCTGCTGGCGGTTGCCGCCGGCGCCGACGTGGTCGAGATCGGCGTCCCATTCACCGATCCCATGGCCGATGGCATGACCATACAGCGCTCGAGCCAGGCAGCACTCAGGCAGGGCGTCAGCCTGCGCTGGATCCTCGGCGAACTCGCCACCATGCAGCGCCCTGCGGCACCGCTGGTTTTGATGAGTTACCTCAACCCGCTGCTGCAGTACGGCTACGACCGTCTTGCGAGCGACGCAGCCGCAGCAGGGGTCTGCGGCTTCATCGTCCCCGATCTGCCCTTCGACGAGGGGGCTGAACTGCGCGCGGCACTCGCGGCGACCGGTGTCGCGCTGGTGCAGATGGTGACGCCCGTGACGACCGAGCAGCGTCTTGCCCGCGTCTGCGCAGCGAGCGAGGGTTTCGTCTACGCCGTCACCATGACCGGTACCACAGGCAAGAACGTCGCGGTGCCCGACTCCGTGGTCGCCTATCTCGACCGTGTCGCCGCGGCTTCACCGGTGCCGGTGTGTGCGGGCTTCGGCATCCGTTCGCGCGAGCAGGTGGAGAAACTGCGCGGACACGTGGCGGGTGTCGTGGTCGGCTCCGCACTGGTCGAGGTGCTGGAGCGGGGCGAGGACCCGACCGCGTGGTTGAACACGCTGCGTCATGGTTGAAAGAACGGCAGCACCGCTGCCCGAGGGTCGATCCGTGACGCCGCAGCGCGGCTGACGGCCCGTCGTCCCGCTCAGCGCCGCCCGCGCCAGTAGACGACGGCTGCTGCAATCAGCAGCAGCGGCGCGAGACCGGAGGCCACAGGGCCGGGGTCCAGCCAGAGGATTCCGCCGAGCGCGAGTGCACTCGCCACCAGAGTCGCATTGCGGCGTCGCTCGCTGGCGCGGATTTCCTCGCGCAGTCGCGCGACGTCCTCGGATTGGGCGCCGATGTGCAGCTTGCCGTCCTGAGCCTTCTGCACCGCCACTTTCAGCAGCGGCGGCAGCGCATGGGCGACCTCCACCAGCGCCGGCAGATGCTCGCGGACGTGGCGCAGCTGGGTGCGCGGGCTGAGCCGTTCGCGCATCCACTCGCGCAGGATGGGCGCGGCGGTCTGCCAGATATCGAGTTCGGGGTAGAGATCGCGACCGAGTCCCTCGATGTTGAGCAGCGTCTTCTGCAGCAGGATCAGCTGCGGCTGGATGCGCATGTCGAAGCGCCGCGAGATGTCGAAGAGCCGCAGCAGGATCGTGCCGAAGGAAATGTCCTTGAGCGGCCTGTTGAAGATCGGTTCGAGCACGGTACGGATCGCCGATTCCATTTCGTCGACCCGCGTCGTGGGCGGCACCCAGCCGGACTCGACGTGCAGCTCGGCGACGCGGCGGTAGTTGCGGTCGAAGACGGCGAGGAAGTTCTCCGCCAGGTAGTGCATGTCGCGGAGGTCGAGGGTACCGACGATGCCGAAGTCGACCGCCGCGTAGCGCGGCCGTGCCGGGTCGTCGACCAGCACGAAGATGTTCCCGGGATGCATGTCGGCGTGGAAGAAGTTGTGGCGGAAGACCTGCGTGAAAAAGATCTTCACGCCGTTCTCGGCCAGCATCGGGATGTTCGTGCCGATCGCGCGCAGCGTCGCCATGTCGCTGATGGTCACGCCGCGGATGCGTTCCATCACCATCACGTTCACGCGGCAGTGGTCCCAATACACCGCGGGCACGTGCAGCAGCGGCGAGCCTTCGAAGTTGCGCCGCAGCTGCGAGGCGTTCGCCGCTTCGCGCATGAGATCGAGCTCGTCGAAGATGGTCTTCTCGTATTCGTCGACGATCTCGTCGACGCGCAGGCGGCGCGCTTCGGTCGAGTTGCGCTTCGCGAGCCCGGCGAGCGCGTGCATCACTTCGAGGTCGCGATGGATGATCTCGCGCATGCCGGGGCGCAGCACCTTGACGATGACCTCGGTGCCCTCGCGCAGCGTGGCGACGTGCACCTGCGCGATCGAGGCGGCAGCGAGCGGTTTTTCGTCGAAACTTGCGAAGGTGTCGGTGATCGGCTTGCCGTAGGCGCGTTCGACGATGTCCCGGGCGAGCGCGCCGTCGAAGGGCGGCACCCGATCCTGCAGCCTGGCGAGTTCCTCGGCGATATCGTGCGGCAGCAGGTCGCGTCGTGTCGAAAGCGCCTGGCCGAGCTTGATGAAGATGGGCCCAAGTTCCTCGAGCGCGAGCCGCAGGCGTTCGCCGCGCGAGGCGCCCTTGCGACGCTCGAACCAGGTCCAGGGCGAGGCGAGGAACACGAAGCGCAGCGGCCGGTAGAGGTGCGTTTCGGCGACGAACTCGTCGAGTCCGTGCCGCACCAGCACGCGCTGGATCTGGATCAGCCGGGCAAGCACGCGCAGCTTCACGGCGTGCCTCCGGCGGCAGGCGCGCCCGCTGGCGCATTGCCTTGCAGGCGTCCGAGCAGTGCGTCGAGCCGCGCAGCGGTGCGATCAACGTCCTCGCGCAGGCGGTCGACGTCGCCGAGGAAGACCTCGGCTTCGGCCCGGGGCACCAGGTCACCGGTCTCGTGGGCAAAGTATTCGGCGGTGTTGCGTACCGCCGTGTCGGCGCCGCGCCGGCCGAAAGCGAGCGCGGCCCGTGCGAGACCTGCGAGACGGTGTGCCGGCGAGTCGCCGATCAGCCGCGAGAGTTCTTCCTCGAGGTCGGGCCGCAGCAGCAGCGCGAGATCGCGGTACTGCTGCAGCAACTCGACGTCACCGCGCAACTGCACGGCCCCCGTCTTCAGCAGACGTTCGCCCTGGGCGCCGGCGAGGGCCAGCAGGTTAACCGGGCTGCCGGCCACCTCGGCGTGGAAGTCGCCCTCGGCCCGACGCGAGATGCGCAGGGAATCGCCCAGCGATTCGAAGCCGATCTGCAGTCCGAGGTCGT
>JBIKVA010000099.1:0-8927 GCA_044357085.1 Steroidobacteraceae bacterium
CGTTCGAGATCGCGCGGCTCCTGCTTCCACAGCGCGATGACATTGAGCACGAAGGTGACGACCGCCGCGCCCTGGATCGTCTGGATGAGCCGCAGCGGCGAGAAGTCGCCGCTCAACAACCAGCCGAAGGCGATCGAGGAGCCCACCATGCCGACGAGCAGCATGACGTACATCAGCGCGACGACGCGCGGCCGGGTTTCGGCGGGTGCGAGGTCGTTCGCGAGCGCGAGGCCGGCGGTCTGTGTCGAATGCAGTCCGGCGCCGACCAGCAGGAAGGCGATCGCTGCACCGGCCTGACCTACCTCCACCGGCCCGCGACCGCCGCCACTCAATACCAGCAGCGCGAACGGCATGACGGCGAGTCCGCCGTACTGCAGCAGGGTACCGAACCAGATGTACGGCACGCGGCGCCAGCCGAGCACCGACCGATGCTGGTCGGAGTGGAAGCCGAGAAAAGCGCGCAGTGGCGCAAACAGCAGCGGCAGCCCGACCATGGTCGACACGAGCCAGGCCGGCACGTGCAGTTCGACGATCATCACGCGGTTTAGCGTGCCGTTGAGCAGCGCGAGCGCGATACCGACCGATACCTGGAACAGTGACAGTCGCAACAGGCGTGAGAGCGGCAGGCCGTCGCTGGCGGCGTCGGCGAAGGGCAGGAAACGCGGGTCGTAGCGCAGACGCGAGAGTTTCATGGCGTCGTCACCCAGCGCTCGGCGGATTCCGCGATGGTGCCCGAAGGTTTGCCGCCGCCGGTGGCAGCCGCTTCGCGGCGCGCTACGCGGAGCTTGTAGAAGAACTGCGCGGCATTGACGACATAGGTTGCATAAGCCACGAGCGCAAGCAGCAACTGCCCGCGCACTTCGAGGGCACCGGTCAGCCAGGCATAGAGGTAGGCGGTATGCAGCGCGATCACCGCCATGCTGACGACGTCTTCCCAGAAGAAAGGCCGCGCGAACAACCAGACGCCGAAGACTTCCTTTTCCCAGATCGCGCCGGTGATCATGATGGCGTACAGGAAGCCGGTCTTGACGATGACCGACATCGTCGCCGCCTCTGCGCCCTCGCCGCTGCCGAGGTAGCGCAGCACGAGCCACAGGCTGACCAGGAAGGCGAGCAGTTGCAGCGGCGCGAGCACCCCCTGGACCAGGGTCCACGGAGTCCGGTCCCGCCGCGCCCTCTCCTCAGGGGTGTAGAGCTGCAGGCCGGCCGATCGCGGGGTGACATCCGACATGGGCGTGCTGGCGCCTATTGATAAAGGTACCGGCCCAAATCTAGAGAAGGGTGATCAAACTGTCAACGTGGATTTACGTCCACCTTAATTGACAGGTAGCGGCGAGGGGGCTAATGTGCGAATGTGCGACGCATCGGGGGTTGACTTGGAACAAAAACCCCTACAACTGGTACAGGGAAGTCGTCGCGGGGGCCTTTTTTGGCGGTGGCCTGGTTGCCGCCTCATTGGTCGAGGGTGACTCGATGACGGACGCTTTCTTGGACCGGGACTCCGGGGACGGTCATTCGGCGCTGCTACGCACGATCGAGGGGGAGGTCATTCCTCGCCTGATCCTGGCCCACCGTGCCGTGCCCGACGGTAACCGCTGCGACGATCTCGCCAGCCCGCTGCGGCCGGGCTCCGCAGCCGTCGTCGAACTCGCGCGCATCATCCTGCGTGGCAGCAAGGTCGAGGCGCTCGCCTACCTGCGCGGCCTGCAGACCCTCGGCATGAGCACGGAAACGATCTACCTCGAGTTGCTAGCGCCCGTGGCGCGGCATTTCGGCGTGCTCTGGGAAGACGAGCGCAGCGACTTCGTCGAAGTGACGCTGGGTCTGCAGAAGCTGCAGGATCTCGCACACCAGTTGAGCGAGGCTAATCTCGATACCCCGGCCAGTCGCAGCAAGGCGGGTCGACGCGCGTTGTTCGTCGCGCTGCCCGGCGAGCAGCATGTGTTCGGTGCACAACTCGTCGGCGAATTCCTCCGCCGCGCCGGCTGGGACGTCTGGGACGCGCCGGGTGCGGACGAGGCCGATATCCTGTCGCTGGTGGGCAAGGAATGGTTTGCGGTGGTCGGTTTCTCGATCAGCACCGCCTCGCAACTGCCGGCGCTCACCACACTCATCCGCAAGGTACGTCGCGTCTCGCTCAATCGCGATGTGCGGATCATGGCCGGCGGACTGCCGTTCGTGGGGCACCCCGAACGAGTCGGAAAAGTCGGTGCCGACGCCACGGCTATTGACGGCCGGGATGCCGTCGAGCGGGCTGAGCATCTGCTGGAGTTGCTGGGTCAAGGGAACTGACACGGACAATCTGTGAAACAATTCAAGGCGCCAAGGAAGGCCCTTACCGGACTCGATGCCGAGACGGTAGCTGGCCTCGTCGTAGCTTCGGCTGACATCGCTCTGATCCTCGATCGCCGCGGCATCATCCGCGACGTCGCGATCCCCAACGACGAACTGCTCGCGGAACTCGGCGGCGAGTGGACCGGCCGCGCCTTGTCCGAAGTCGTCACCGAAGACAGCCGTCCCAAGATCGAACTGCTGTTGCGTGATCTTGCCGCGGGCCAGGTCCGGGCACGGCAGGTGAATCATCCGTTGGCCGATGGTCGCACCGTCCCCATCGTCTATGCGCTCTCCGCACTCGATGATGACGGTCGCTGCATCGCGCAGGGCCGCGACCTGCGGGCGATCGCCGCCCTGCAGCAGCGGCTCATCGAAGCCGAACAGTCCCTTGAGCGCGACTACTCGAAGCTGCGCCTTGCCGAGACCCGCTATCGTCTGTTGCTGCAGTCGATCGGCGAGGCCGTGCTCACGGTCGATACGGGCACACAGAAAATCGTGGATGTGAATCCTGCCGCCGCCCGGCTGCTCGGCGACGAGCCGAAACGCCTCGCCGGACGAACCTTCGCGGAGTCGTTCAATGCGCAGACCGGGCGCCTGGTGGGCGACTGGCTCACCGGCCTGCGTACGGCCGGTCGCGCCGAACCGCTGCGCCTGCGGCCGACGGGCGCGACGCGCGACTATCGCCTCAACGGCATCCTGTTTCGCCATGAGAACGCCTCGCACGCGCTGCTGCGCCTCGAGCCGCTCGGTGATGCAGCGGCCGCGCGGCACGCCGCGGTTCAGGGCCCCGGCGCCCTCGCCGCGGTCATGCAGCGCTTGCCCGATGCGATCCTGGTGACGGGCACCGACGGGCGTATCTTCACCAGCAACCGCGCATTTCTCGATCTGGTGCAACTCGCCACCGACGAACAGGTGCGTAACGAGTCTCTCGAACGGTGGCTCGGTCGCCCGGGCGTCGATCTCGGCGTGCTGATCGCGAACCTCAAGCAGCACGGCAGCGTGCGCCTCTTTGCCACGACGCTGCGCGGCGAGTACGGCGCGGTGACCGACGTCGAGATTTCCGCGGTGGCGATCGAGGATGGCACCGATCCCTGCCTCGGCTTCTCGATCCGCAACGTCGATCGCCGCCGTCCCAGCGATTCCCGGCCTGGCCGCGAGCTGCCGCGCTCCGTTGAACAGCTCACCGAACTCGTCGGTCGGGTGTCGCTGAAGGAACTCGTGCGCGAGACCACCGACGTCATCGAGCGGCTCTGCATCGAGGCCGCGCTGGAGTTGACGCGTGACAACCGCGCCTCGGCCGCCGAGATGCTCGGTCTCTCGCGCCAGAGCCTCTACGTGAAGCTGCGACGCTACGGTCTTGGCGATCTCGACGGGAATTCAGGCGATCAGGTGTAATCTTTAATTGACACCTCGCAGTGTCATGGCTATTTTCCAGTCATGGCACGGCCCGCGAGCAGGCTTCTGACCGAGCGGCGTCCCGCATGGCCCGCCATGCTGGAACTGCTCAAGCCGGTCACTTGGTTTCCGCCCATGTGGGCGTTCCTCTGCGGCATCGTCTCGTCGGGTGTCCCGCCCGCCGGCCAATGGCCGCTGATCCTCTCTGGCGTGCTGCTTGCCGGTCCCCTGATCTGCGGCACCAGCCAGGCGGTCAACGACTGGTTCGACCGTCACGTCGACGCCATCAACGAACCGCGACGGCCGATTCCCTCCGGTCGCATGCCTGGCCATTGGGGCCTCTACATCGCGGTGGTATGGACTGCGGTGTCGCTCGCCGTCGCCGGCATGCTCGGGCCCTGGGTGTTCGTGGCCTCCCTGGTCGGCATGGCTCTCGCCTGGGCCTACAGCGCGCCGCCGTTCCGGCTCAAGCGCAACGGCTGGTGGGGCAACTCGGCGGTGGCGATCTGCTACGAGGGGGTGCCCTGGCTCACCGCCGTGGTTGTCATGACCGGCGTGCCGCCGCGCGCTGAAATCTTTGCCCTGGCGCTGCTCTACAGCTTTGGCGCGCACGGCATCATGACTCTCAACGATTTCAAGTCCGTGCAGGGCGACCGGCGCATGGGCGTCGGTTCGCTGCCGGTGCGCCTCGGGGTCGATGCCGCCGCGCGCGTTGCCTGCGGCGTCATGGTCGTGGCGCAGGTCGCCGTGATCGGACTGTTGCTCGGCTGGGACCGCCCGCTGCACGCGGCGCTCATCGGCGGATTGCTGATCGGCCAGGTGCTGATGATGGGAAGGCTGCTGCGGCGGCCTGCGGAACTCGACGTCTGGTACAACGCGCTCGGCGTTCCGCTCTACGTGCTTGGAATGATGGTCAGTGCCGTCGCGGTACGGGCACTGCCTTGAGCGTTTCGCCTTCCAGCAGGGCGGGGCGCTGAACTTCCTGAGGAGTCGAACATGGGAACGTCCCCCGCGATGACCAGTATCGGATGGTTCGGCATCTTCCGCCTCGGCCTCGTGCAGGCCGCGATCGGGGCGGTCGTCGTCATTACCACCTCGACCCTCAACCGGGTGATGGTCGTCGAACTGGCGCTGCCGGCGATGTTGCCGGGGCTGCTCGTCGCGCTGCACTACTTCGTGCAGGTGCTGCGCCCGCGGCTCGGCTATGGCAGCGATCTCGGCGGTCGCCGCACACCATGGATCATCGGCGGCATGGCGGTGCTCGGTCTCGGCGCGATCGGCGCCGTGCTCGCCACGACCATGATGCCCGCCAATCTTTGGCTGGGTGTGGCGTGCGCGGTCGTCTCGTTCGTCGCGGTCGGACTCGGCGTTGGCGCCTGCGGCACGACGATGCTGGTGCTGTTGTCCACCAGCGTGCCCCGCGAGCGGCTCGCGGCGGCTGCCACGGTGACCTGGGTCATGATGATCGTCGGCTTCATCGTCACCACCGTGATCGCCGGCCGTATGCTTGATCCGTTCTCGCTCATCCGCCTCGTCGAGGTGACCGCGACGGTTGCGGCAGCCGCTTTCCTCGTCACCTGCGTGGCCGTCTATCGCCTCGAATCGCATCGCAGCGCGGCACCCCGCGCCGACAACACGCGCGCGGATGCGCATGTCGGCTTCCTCGTCGCCTTGCGTGAGGTCTGGGCGGAGCCGCATTCACGGCGTCTGGCGAGCTTCGTGTTCGTATCGATGCTCGCGTACAGCGCGCAGGATCTCGTCCTCGAACCGTTTGCCGGCGCCGTGTTCCACATGACCCCCGGCCAGTCCACGCAGTTGTCCGGCGTGATGAGCAGCGGGACCCTCGTCGGCATGCTGCTCGTGGCCATCGTGTGCACGGTGGGCGCCCGCGGTCGTCTGGGTGCGCTGCGGCTCTGGACCATTGGTGGCTGCGTCGCCTCGGCGGTCATGCTGGTTGCGCTCGCGGTCGCCGGCTTCGTGGGCCCGTCCTGGCCGATCACACCGACGGTGTTCCTGCTTGGTCTCGCCAACGGCGGTTACGCCGTCGCCGCCATCGGCTCGATGATGGGACTCGTCGGTCGCGGTCGTGAGTCGCGGGAAGGCACCCGCATGGGACTCTGGGGTGCGGCCCAGGCGCTCGCCTTCGGCATCGGCGGCATTGCAGCGACAGGCGCCGTCGACCTCGCGCGCGTGCTTACCGGCTCGCTGCCCGCCGCCTATGGCGCGGTGTTCGTCGCCGAGGCGGCCCTGTTCGTATTGGCCACGGCGTTCGCGATGCGGCTCAGCCGCGAAGACACGCAGGCTTCCGTTCGTATAGACGTCAAGGGTGTCTCGGCGGCGTACGTCGCCGAGGCGGGGAGGGGGTGATCATGAATAGTGCAAAGGAATACGGATCCGAGGGCGAGTTCGACGTGGTGGTCGTCGGCGGCGGGCCTTCGGGCGCCACGGCGGCGGACGATCTGGCGAAAGCGGGCTGGCGCGTGCTGCTGCTCGATCGAGCGGGGCGCATCAAGCCCTGCGGCGGAGCCATCCCGCCGCAGCTTATCAAAGAATTCGCCATTCCTCCCGAGCTGCTCGTGGCGCGGATCTCCTCGGCGCGCATGGTCTCGCCGGCGGCGCGCGCCGTCGACATGCCGATCGACGGCGGTTTCGTCGGCATGGTCGATCGGGACGTGTTCGACGAGTGGCTGCGCGAGCGTGCCCGCAACTCCGGAGCGGTGCGGATCGACGGCACGTTCGTCCGCATCGAGCGCGATACCGATGGCGACGCGATCGTCCACTTCGACGAGCGCGCGGGCGGCGCCGCGCGGCAGGTGCGCACGCGGCTCGTGCTCGGCGCCGACGGCGCACGCTCCGAGGTGGCCCGGCAGTGCATCGCGGGAGGCCGCGAGACCCCGTTCGTCTATGCCTACCACGAGATTCTGCGTACGCCTCCGAGCCCTGCCGCCGGCTACGACGGCAGTCGCTGCGACGTCTACTACAACGGCGTGATGTCGCCTGATTTCTACGCCTGGGTTTTCCCCCATGGTGAAACGATCAGCGCCGGCGCGGGCACTGCGCAGAAGGGGTTTTCGATCCGCAACGCCGTCGGTGACCTGCGCCGCGTTGCCGGGCTGGAGCACGCCGAGGTGATCCGCCGCGAGGGTGCTCCCATCCCGCTGCGCCCGCTGCGCCGCTGGGACAACGGTCGCGATGTGCTGGTGGCCGGCGATGCCGCCGGGGTGGTCGCACCCGCCTCCGGGGAGGGCATCTACTACGCCATGGCCTGCGGACGCATGGCTGCGCGCGCGCTCGACCGCTGTCTGGTAACGCGCAACGCGCACGCGCTGCGCGAGGCGCGCCGCGAATTCATGAGCGCGCACGGTCGCGTATTCTGGGTGCTGGGACTGTTGCAGAAGTTCTGGTACGTGAACGATCGCCGTCGCGAGCGCTTCGTGAAGATGTGCCGCGATCCGGACGTGCAGCGGCTCACCTGGGAGGCCTACATGCACAAGAAACTGGTGCGTCGCAGCCCGATGGCTCACGTACGCGTGTTCTTCAAGGACCTCGCGCATCTGCTCGGTTTCGCCAAGGTAGCCTGACCGGGGATCCCCCGGGATCCGCTCGTGGATCGTCTCGCCGCCGCCTTCGCCGATGGCAGTCTGCTCGCGCTGATCGCCCTGCTCGTCTTGCTCGAGGCGATCCTGCTGATCTGGCTATGGCGGTCGCGCGGTGTCGGCGTTGCGCCCCGCGAACTGCTTGGCAATCTCGTCTCTGGTGCCTGTCTCATGCTCGCCGTGAGGGCGGCCCTGCTCGATGCTCCGTGGCAGCAAATCGCCGCGTGGCTGTTGACGTCGCTGCTGGCGCACCTGGCTGATCTCGCCCTGCGCTGGAGACGCCGCGGGGGCTCAGCGGCAGGGCCGTCGTCCGCTTGAGGCTGCCGAGCCCGAAGCTCGTGTTGACGCCGCGCACGTGCGGGCAGCGCAACAGGTGGCGATCGAGGAAGGTCGAGTATTCCTCCATCGAGGCGACCATGACCCGCAGCATGTAGTCGTACGCGCCGCTCAGCCGCACGCACTCGACGATCTCCGGGCGCTTCATCACCAGGTTTTCGAACTGCTGCAGGGAGCGCTGCGCCTCCAGGGTGACGAAGGCATGGGCGACCACGCCGAGCCCGAGCTTGCGGTGATCGAGGATGGCCACGGTGCGCTCGATGAAGCCCGCCTCCTCGAGTCGCCGGATACGCCGCAGGCAGGGTGCGGGGGAGAGGTGCACCCGCGCCGCGAGTTCCTGGTTGGTGATCGACGCGTCGCGTTGCAATTGATCGAGGATGCGGATGTCGATGGCGTCGAGTGAGGTATCCAGTTGCGCTACTCCCGGGAAACAACAGGTCCATGCCGAGCCGGACCGGTTGGTCGGCGGACGAGTATTGCGCGTTCAGTTGTTGGTACGCAATTGGATTGCGTCAGGGAGGCTCCCGACTTGTATAAACGATCAAGGGTTGCGCTGCAGCGATCGCCGTCGGCGCTAGCATCGCCTGCATGGACCTGCTCGTGCCCCAGCGCTGGGCCGATTACACGGTGGCCGAGCACGCCACCTGGGACCTGCTGTACGCACGGCAGGCGGAGGTGCTGCGTGGACGGGCAGCGCCCGAGGTGCTCGCGGGTCTCGAGCGCCTGCGTCTCGGCGCGGGCGGCATCCCCGATTTCGACGAGTTGTCGGCGGATTTGTGGCACTTGACGGGCTGGCAGGTGAGGGCGGTCGAGGGGCTCGTTCCCGAAGAAGTGTTCTTCCGTCATCTCGCGAACCGCGTCTTCGTCGCCGGCCGGTTCATCCGTCGACCCGATCAACTCGACTATCTCGAGGCGCCCGATGTCTTCCACGACGTGTTCGGTCACGTGCCGCTGCTGACGCACCCGGTGTTCGCCGACTACATGCAGGCCTACGGCGAGGGCGGCTTGCGCAGCATGCGGTTCGGCAGCCTGCACAAGCTCGCGCGGCTCTACTGGTACACCGTGGAGTTCGGTCTGCTGCAGACCGCCGCGGGCCTGCGCATCTACGGCGCCGGCATCACCTCGAGTCACGCCGAGAGCCGCTACGCGCTCGATGATCCGCGTCCCAACCGCATCGCCTTCGACCTGCCGCGTGTGCTGCAGACACGCTACCGGATCGACGATTTCCAGCAGACTTATTTCGTCATCGACAGTTTCGAGTCGCTG
>JBIKVA010000100.1:0-8908 GCA_044357085.1 Steroidobacteraceae bacterium
TCGCGATCTGGGTGGCCGACCCGGAGTTCGCCGCCGTGATCCTGCCGCGGTCGGGTCTCGGCCATAAACACGGCATCGTGCTCGGCAACCTCGTCGGACTGATCGACTCCGATTATCAGGGGCAGTTGATGGTCTCGTGCTGGAACCGCGGTGCCAGCGCATACACCGTGCAGCCCGGCGAGCGCATCGCCCAGCTCGTGGTGGTGCCGGTGGTCCAGGTCGAGCTCGAAGTGGTCGAGGACTTCGCCGCCACGGCGCGTGGCAGCGGCGGCTTCGGCAGTTCCGGGACGCAATAGCGCCCGGAACGCGATAGCTTTCGGGAGGCGATAGCTTTCGAGAGGCGGGAAACGCCGCGTTCTAGGCTCGTTCCAGAATGGCGGTGACGCCCATGCCGCCTGCGGTGCACACCGAGATCAGGCCGCGCCGCGACTGCGGATGGTTGGCAAGCAGCTTGGCGAGCGTGCCGAGGACGCGTGCTCCGGTGGCCGCGAAGGGATGGCCGATGGCCACGCTGCTGCCGTTGACGTTGAGTTTGCTGCGGTCGATGGCGCCGAGCGGCTGCGCAAGCCCGAGGCGTTCGCGGCACCAGTCGGCCGATTCCCACGCCGCCAGCGTGCACAGCACCTGCGCGGCGAAGGCTTCGTGGATCTCGAAGAAATCGAAGTCCTGCAAACCGAGATTCGCATCCGCGAGCATTGCCGGCACGGAATAGGCCGGCGCCATCAGCAGGCCTTCATCACCGCCGACGAAATCGACGGCTGCCGACTTGCCGAACGTCAGCCAGGCCTGCACGGGGAGCCCGCGTGCGCGCGCCCAGCCCTCGCTCGCGAGCAGGACGGCGGCGGCGCCGTCGGTCAGCGGCGTGCTGTTGCCCGCCGTCAGCGTGCCGGCAGCCGAGCGATCGAAACTCGGACGCAGTTTGCCGAGCTTGTCGAGCGAGCTGTCGCTGCGCACGTTGTCGTCCCGCCGCAGGCCCTCGAAGGGCACGACGAGTTGGTCGAAGAAACCGGCCTGCCAGGCCGCCGCCGCGCGGCGATGGCTGTCGAGCGCGAGCAGATCCTGCGCGTCGCGCGTGATCCCCCAGCGCTTGGCCATCAGTTCGCAGCTCGCGCCCATCGAGAGTCCGGTGCGTGGCTCGCTGGCGTCGGGAATGACCGGCTTGAAGTGCCGTGGCCGCAGGGACAGAAAGGGCGCGATCCGTCCGCCGAGACTCCGCGCGCGAAATGCCTGCATCAGCAGCCGACGGTAGCTGTCGGGGTAGACGATCGGCGGGTCGCTGACCGTGTCGACACCACCGGCGATGCCGGCGTCGATCTGCCCGAGCGCGATCTTGTTGGCGACGGCGATCGCGGCCTCCAGGCTGGTGCCGCAGGCACGCTGCAGATCGAAGGCCGGCGTGCGCGGATCGAGAGTGGTGCCGAGCACGCACTCGCGGGCGAGGTTGAAGTCACGCGAGTGCTTGATCACCGCGCCGGCGGCGACCTCGCCGAGACGGACGCCCGCGAGACCGTGGCGATCGACCACGCCCTGCACCGCGGCCGTCAGCATCTGCGCGTTGCCGACGTGTGCATAGGCGCCGTGGGCACGTGCGAACGGAATGCGTACTCCGCCGATGACGGCGACCCGACGAACCTGCGTGCCCACCAGCATGAGACTGCTCCTTCAGCGCGCCGTGCCGGCCTTGACGCGCTGGTAGTGGCGATCGCGCAGCGCCGTATGACGCGATTCCAGCGACTGCACCCGTCCGCCGGCGACGACGAGATCGGGCAGGCTCGACACCTCCAGCGGGTCGCCGGACCAGAGCACGAGATCCGCGGGCTTGCCACGCTCGATGCTGCCGAAGCGATCGGCGACACCAAAGATTTCGGCGGGCACCCGGGTCACCGCGGCGAGACCGTCGAGGCGTGGCATGCCATGGGCGACGGCGTTGCCCGCGGCCTGGCGGGTCTTGCCGGCGTCATCGATGTCGGTGTCGCGCAGCGAGACGGCAACCCGGACCCCGGCCGCCCGCAAACGCGCTGCGTTTTCGAGCGTCGCGCCCACCTTGTCGAAGGAGTCGGGCAGGTTGTCGAGCGGATCGAGGATCACCGGGATGTTCGCGGCGGCGAGTTCGGCGGCCACGCGCCAGGCCTCGGCACCACCACGGATCGCCGCGTTGAGTTTTTCCTCGCGCACGAAGGCGAGGGTATTGCGGATGTCGATCGCGCGGTCGACGTCGAACACGAAGAGACCGCTGCCCTTGAGGAACTCGAGCAGCATCTGCCGCCCGGACGGCGAGAGCAGGCGCTCGTCGTGGACCATGACGAGGTTGGGTGCGCGCGCTTCGACGAACGCCTGCCGCAGCAGCATGAACTGCGCGGCGCGTGAACCGCCGGAGAGGTCATTCGCGTCGCCGCCGAGGTCGATGAACATCGCCCGTGGCGGCGCCGGCGGCGAGCCGTCGAGTCCCACGGGCGCGCCGAGACCGGCCACCAGGCTTCCGCCCCTCGCGGAGGCCGGGGCGAGCACGCTGAAGGTGATGCCATTGCTGCGGTTCACGCCGATCGACATCGACTCCGGATTGAAGGCGAGCGTGACGTCGAACTCGGGGCGCATTTGGCCGAGTCGCTGCGCGAAATCGCCGGTCGTCTGCTCGAGGCCGATTTCCTCGAGGCCGATGTGGCCGAGCCCGCCGAAGATGCCCGGCGTGAGCGCGCGTCCGTCGGCTTCGATCACACGCGCGCCGGCGGGTGCCTGAAGGCCCTTGCCGATGGCGGCGACACGACCCTCCTGCACCAGCACGTCGGTGGCGGCGAGCGGCGCGGCGGCCGTGGACGACATGGTGTACACGGTTGCGTTGCGCACCAGCAGCGTGCTGCCCGTACCCGCACCCGCTGCATCGTCTGCGAGGGCCGTGGTGGTGCCGATGCCGGCCGTGAGCAGGCAGGCGGCGAGCAGGCCGGCGGCGACCGGGATCGTGGTCCGGGCGGTGTCGCGGCGCGCGCCGCGGAAAGGATACGGGATCATCGGATCACCCCCGAGATGGCCGGCTGGCCGAGCAGGAAGTCGGATTCGGGCTGAATGCGCGGCGCGGCGCGATCGAAACGCAGCGCGCCGTCGATCCAGATCTTTTCGGTGAGCGCATAGACGCTGAACGGATTGCCGTTCCAGACGATCACGTCGGCCAGCTTGCCGGTTTCGAGCGTGCCGATGCGCGACTCGATGCCGATCGCGCGCGCGGCATTCCGGGTCAGCCAGGTGATGGCGTGCTCGGGCGTGATGTCCACGCCCATGCGTTTCGCGAAGCCCATGCCCTTTGCGGTCTCCTGGTTGAGCCGCTGGATGCCCTCGGAGGAGTCCGAATGCACGACCGTGCAGCTACCCGGCGCGGCATCGACCAGGATCATGTTCTCCGGGATCGCGTCGTACGACTCCATCTTGAAGCCCCACCAGTCCGCCCACACTGCGGCGCAGATCTTGTTGTCGGCGAGCAGGTTGGCGATCTTGTAGGCCTCGGTGGCGTGATGGAATGCGCTCACGCGGTAGCCGAACTCGCGTGACATGTCGATGACGATGGCCATCTCGTCGGCGCGATAGCAGTGGTGCTGCACGAGCACTTCGCCGCGCAGCACCGCGGCGAGCGTCTCGAGTCGCAGGTCGCGCTTCGGCGGCCGCAAATCTTTGGCGCCTGCGGCGGACCGCGCTTCGTACTGGCGCCAGTCGCGCATGTACTCCTGCGCCTCGATCCACTGCGTGCGCCAGCCTGCGACGTTGCCCATGCGGGTCGAGGGCAGCTGACGGCGATTGCCGTACGCGCGTTTCGGATTCTCGCCGCAGGCCATCTTCAGGCCCTGCGGCGCGTCGGGGAATTTCATGGCCTGGTAGGTGACGGCATGGACGTTCCTCACCGTGACCGAGCGGCCGCCGAACAGGTTGGCCGAGCCCGGCAGAACGTGCAGCGTGGTGACGCCGCCTTCGAGCGCAGCCTCGAAGCCCGGGTCCTGCGGCCAGATCGAGTGCTCCGCCCACACCTGCGGCGTCGCCGGCGCGGTGGCCTCGTTGCCGTCGCTGTGGGCCTCGACGCCCGGCGAGGGATAGACACCGAGATGCGAGTGCACGTCGATGAGCCCCGGCGTCACCCACTTGCCGCGGCCGTCGATGACGCGTGCGCCCGATGGCGCCACGAGACCCTTGCCGACGGCGGCGATCTTGCCGTCGCTCATCAGGACGTCGGCGTCGTCCATCCGATCGCCGTTGCCGACGAGCACGGTGGCCCCGCGGATCAGTGTCGGTGAGGACGGCGCAGGCTGATACGTCGAGGGGTAGGGTGCTGGCGGACGGGCGTTTGCCGTCGGTGCCGCGGTCTTTTCCGAGGCTGCGCCTTGGCGGACTGCCGTGGCCGAACATGCTGACAGCGTGAACGTGAGGCCTGCGAGCATTGCGAGGGTCGTCGAACTGCGAGTCATGGACTGGACTCTCCCTGGTTTGCAATCCGGTCCCGGGGACTGCGGTTGCGTCCGTCATGGCCGGCACGGCAAGATGCCCGATCAAATCGTTCGGGACAACCGGGTCGCGCGGGGCGCTGCCCGAAAAGAGGGATGATGTCGTTCAGGAGCTTCGAGGAGTTCTACCCGTTCTATCTGGGTGAACACGCTGATCGCACCTCGCGGCGGCTGCACGTCATCGGCACCTCGGCCGGTCTGCTGCAGCTGCCGGCGGCGCTGGTCATGGGTAATCCGTTGCTGCTGCTCACGGGGCTCGTGACCGGTTACGGTTTCGCGTGGGTGGGGCACTATTTCTTCGAGAAGAACACCCCCGCCACCTTCAAGCACCCGCTCTACAGCCTGCGCGGCGACTTCACGATGGCCCGTGACGTGTTCACGGGCCGCATCCCCTGGTAACGCCGCTTCCGTCATTCGGGGGATCCATGTCCGCCAGTCGCATCGACCGTGTCTTCGAAAGGCGTCTCGCCGCCGTCATCAACAGCGGGGAGCGCCGCGTGCTGCAGGGCGGGCGCCGAGGAGTCGAGAAAGAGTCCCTGCGGGTCACGCCCGCGGGCCGCATCGCCACGACGATGCACCCGGCGGCGCTCGGCTCGGCCCTCACCAACGACCACATCACCACCGACTATTCCGAGGCGTTGATCGAACTCGTCACGCCGACTTTCACGACCAACTGGGAGTTGCTGCAGTACCTCTGCGACCTGCACCAGTTCGTGTACCGGCACCTCGGCGACGAACTGCTCTGGGCGACCAGCATGCCCTGCATGGTCGACGGCGACGCCAGCATTCCCATCGCGCAATACGGACCGTCCAACGTCGGGCGCATGAAGACCGTCTACCGCGAGGGGCTCGGGCTGCGCTACGGCCGCGTGATGCAGGCGATCTCGGGGGTACATTTCAACTATTCCTTCCCGCAGCGGCTCTGGCCCGTCTGGGCCGCCGCGCGCGAGTCGCACGAGTCCGGCCAGGGCTTCGTGTCCGCGGCGTATTTCGACCTGCTGCGCAACTACCGGCGGTACGGCTGGATCGTGCTCTATCTCTTCGGCGTCTCGCCGACGGTCTGCAAGTCTTTCCTGCGTGCGCGTGGCGAGACCTTGCCCGAGTTCGGTCGCGGCACGGGCTGGGAGCCCCATGCCACCTCGCTGCGCATGAGCGACCTCGGCTATCGCAACCGCAACCAGGCAGGCCTCGAGGTGTCGATGAACAGCCTCGAAGAGTACGTGCGCGACCTGTCCCGCGCGATCAGCATCCCGCATCCGGAGTACGAGCGGCTCGGCGTCAAGGTCGACGGCGTCTGGCGCCAGCTCAACGCCAACCTGCTGCAGATCGAGAACGAGTACTACGCCTTCATCCGCCCGAAGCGCGTGGCGCGCTCGGGCGAGCGACCGACCAAGGCCTTGCTGCGGGCCGGCGTCGAATACGTCGAGGTCCGCGCACTCGATGTCAGCGCCTTCGATCCGGTCGGCGTCAACCAGAACAAGATGCGTTTCCTCGAGGCCTTCCTGGCGCTGTGCCTGATGCGCGACAGCCCGCTGATGGATGACAACGAGCAGTCCGCACTCGATAGCAACCACGTCACGGTGGCCCGCCGCGGGCGCGAGCCCGGTCTGACGCTGGTGCGCGACGGCCGCAGCGTGCCCATGCTCGACTGGGCGCGCGAGATTCTCGACCAGATGCAGGGCGTGTGCGAGCTGCTCGACGAAGGGGACCCGCAGCGGCCTTATGCCGCGGCTCTCGCCGTGCAGACAGCGAAGCTCGATGACGTCGCGCTCACGCCTTCGGCGCGGCTGATCGCGGAGTTGCAGCAGACGGGCGAGTCATTCTTTGATCTGGCGCTGCGCACCTCTGCCGTGCACAAGGATTATTTCCTGGAACTGCACCAGCCCGACGAGCCCCGGTTGCGCGAATTCGCCGATGCGGCGGCTGCGTCGCTCGCGGCGGCCGAGTCGATGGCGCGCGCGCCGCAACAGGACTTCGAGGCGTTCCTCGCCGCTTACTTCTCGTAGATCGCGATCTCGCGCCGGCCGGCCGCGTCGCGCATGCCGCGGAACATGCCGGGACTGTTGAACTCCATCACCACCGTGCCGCGCGGGTCGACGGCGATGACCCCGCCCTCGCCGCCGCGCTGCACGAGCTTGTTCTTGACGACCTCGCGCGCGGCCTTGTCCAGCGACCAGCCGCGGTACTCGACCAGGGCGCAGATGTCGTAGGCGACGACCGAGCGGATGAAGTACTCGCCGTGGCCGGTGGCCGAGACGGCGCAACTGGCGTTGTTTGCGTAGGTGCCGGCGCCGATGACGGGTGCATCGCCGATGCGCCCCCAGCGCTTGTTGGTCATGCCACCGGTCGAGGTCGCGGCCGCGACGTTGCCGCGCGCGTCCACGGCCACCGCACCCACGGTGCCGAGCCCCGAGAGCTCGTTGCGCGGTCGCGTCTGGCCTTGCAGCACCCGCTCGAGCTGCTGCTTGCGGATCGGCGTGACGAAGTACTCGTTGGGTACCAGCGTGAGCCCCTGCGAGAGCGCGAATTCCTCGGCGCCGGCGCCGGCCAGGAACACGTGCGGTGAGTTCTCCATGACACGCCGCGCGAGGTCGATGGGGTTCTTGACGTGCCGCAGGCCCGTGACGGCGCCGGCGGCGAGATTGCTGCCATCCATGATCGAGGCGTCGAGTTCGGCGTAGCCGTCGTGCGCGAGGACGGCGCCCTTGCCGGCATTGAAGAGCGGGTTGTCCTCCAGCAGCCGCACCGCAGCCGTCACCGCATCGAGGCTGCTGCCGCCCTTCTCGAGCACCGCATAGCCGGCATCCAGTGCCTCGGCGAGCCCGGCCTTGTAGACCGCACCGCCGTCGGCACCGAGTGCTTCCCGCGGGATCACGCCCGCGCCGCCGTGGATGGCGATGGCAATCATGTTATTGCGTTCCTCCGCGGCGACCGAGAGGGGCAACAGGGCGGCGACCAGCACAACGACCTGCACCGCGACCCGCAGGCAAACGGTCGGCACAACCGAGAGAGTGATGCGCATGGCGGCTCCGGTATGATCTTGCGAGGCCCGATATTGTACCGGGCCGGTCACGGGGGGTGACATGCAGCAGCCTGGCACGGCAGTCGCGCACGAGGCGGTGCGCTTCGACAAGCGTTTCGTCGTTCTCGCAATACTGATGCTCGCCGGCGCCCTGGTGGTGCCGCCACTGTTTCGCGGCGCGGTGATCGCGCTCGCCATCGTCGCGGCCGTGCTCGCGGCTCTGCCGCTCGGCACGCGCGGGCTCGTGTTCTCCACCATGATCGGCCTTGCCACCGGCATCGCCTCCATCAACCTGTTCGCGATCGGCATTTTCCAGGGGCCCATCACGGCGGAGTTCGGCTGGAGCCAGACCGAATACGCGATCGTGACGCTGGTGGGCACCGTGGTGACAGTGGTGTCCTCGCTCTACATCGGCAAGTGGTTCGACCGCCAGGGCGTGCGCTACTGGGCGCTGATCGGCGTGGTGCTCGTGGCTGCCGCGATGATTTCCCTGTACTGGCTCACCGACAGCCTGCTGCATTTCTATGCCGTGTTCGCGCTGATGCCGCTCATCGGTGCCGGCACGTCGTCGATCGCCTACTCGCGCGTCATCGCCGCATGGTTCGACCGTCGGCGCGGTCAGGCTTTCGGCGCCGCGCTCGCCGGCATCGGCATCGGTGGCGCGGTGCTTTCGGCCTACTCGCAGTTCCTCATCGGCACGGTTGGCTGGCGTGGCGCCTACGTCGGCCTCGGCGTGCTGATGCTCGTGTTCACGCTGCCGATCATCTTTTTGAAGTTGCGCGATTCGCCCGCCGACGTCGGCCTGTGTCTCGACGGGCGACGCCCCGATGACGCGGCCGCGAACGCTTCCCCGGTGGCCGGGGCGCCGGCAACAGCCTCCGCGACACCGGTCGAGACGGCGCCGGCAGCCCTGCCGACGCTGGTCGGCTACACGGCCGCCGAGTCGCGCCGACAACCGCGCTTCTGGTTGATGTTCTTCTCGTTCCTGCTGCTGGCCTTCGGACTCGGTGGGGTACTCATCCCGCTGGTTCCCATCCTGCGCGCCCGCGGCATCGATCCGGAGCAGGCGGCAGCGGTGCAGGGCGCGCTGGGCCTCGCGCTCATCATCGGTCGGGCCTTCGCCGGGTTCCTGATGGACCGGTTCTTTGCGCCGCTCGTGGCTGCGGCGATCCTCGCCTTTCCCCTGATCGGCGTGACGCTGCTCGCGCTCGATGCCAGCGGTTCGACGGCGCTGCTGGCCGCGGTATGCATCGGGCTTGCGGCGGGCGCCGAGCTCGATGTGATCGCAGTGCTGGTGACCCGTTACTTCGGCAATATCGCCTACGCCGAGAACTACGGATGGCAGTACGCTTCCTGGACGCTAGGCTCGGGTACCGCCGTCATCGTCACCAACCGGGCCTACGAC
>JBIKVA010000101.1:0-8878 GCA_044357085.1 Steroidobacteraceae bacterium
CGATGCCGAGTTTCTCGAAGGTGCGCGGCGCGGTCGGGAACAGGCCGAAGATGCCGATCGAGCCCGTGATGGTCGCAGGGCTCGCCCAGATTTCGTCGGCCGGGGCGGAGATGTAGTAGCCGCCCGACGCCGCGAGGTCGCCCATGGAGATGACCACGGGCCGCTTGGTCTGCTTGAAGGCGAGCAGTTCGCGGTAGATCTGTTCGGAAGCCGTGACGCTGCCGCCGGGGCTGTCGATGCGCAGCACGAGTGCCTTGATGTCCTTGTCGAGCCGCGCCTTGCGGATGACCTTGGCCATGTCCTCGCCCGCGATGACACCGCCGCCGCCGCTGCCATCGACGATCTCGCCGGAACCGACGACCACCGCCACCCGTGCGTTCGGGTGCTTGGCGATCTTGTCTTCTGCACGCACGACCCGCAGGTAATCTTTGAGATCGACCGAGCGGAACGACTCGCTTTCCTCGTCTTTCGAGGACAGCGCGATGAGCCGCTCCTCGACCTGCAGCGGAGTCTTCAGCGCGGTCACCAGCTTGGCGTCGAGCGCCACCTTGGCGGCGTCGCCCCGCGCGGCCTTGACCTGCGGCGAGAAGGTATCGACGTAGCTGCGGATCGCCTCGGGCTTCAGCCCGCGCGCCTTGGCCACCGCGGCAAGGTAGGTGTCCCAGAGCGAATTGACGAACGCCTGGCTCGCCTCGCGGTCCTCGGGCGACATGTCGTTGCGGATGTACGGCTCCACGGCGCTCTTGTAGGTACCGACGCGGAATACGTTGATGTCGACGCCGAGCTTGTCGAGCGCGTCCTTGTAGTAGTTGCGGAAACGCTCGTAGCCCTCGAGCACGAGCATGCCCTGCGGATCGAGGTAGATCTCGTCGGCATGCGCCGCGACGTAATAGGTGTCACGGCTGTAGCCGAGGCCGGTCGCCACGACCTTCTTGCCGGACTTGCGAAAGTCGGTGATGGCCCGCGCAAACTCGTCGAGCGTGGGCTGTCCGGCACCGGTCATTTCATCGAATTCGATCAACAGCGTCTTGATGCGCTTGTCGTCGCTTGCCGCGGCGATCGCGTCGGTGAGATCGCGCAGCGTCGTCTCGCTGCGACCCATGCCGCGCGCCTCGGCGAGCGCCAGTTCGAACGGATCAGCGGTGGGCTGCTCGACGATCTCGCCCTGCGGACGCAGCACGAGCGCGGCATCGGACGGCAGCTTGGGGATGGAACCCTGCAAGGCGCCGATCACGAAACCGAAGATCAGCAGCAGCAACAGCAGGTGCAGCACCTTGCGCAGGCCATCGAGACCCTTGAACAAACCGCGGAAGAACTTGCGAATCATTTGTCGCTCCTGGGAGCACTTGAGCGGGAATGGATACGGTAGATCACGCCGGCGAGGTCGTCGGACACGAGCATCGAGCCGTCAGGCAGAGCGAGCAGGTCGACCGGACGTCCGGTCACCTTGCCATCGGGTCGCAGCCAACCGCCGACGAATTCTTCATAGCCGACCGCACGGTTGCCCTCGAGTCGAACCCGGGTGAGGCGATATCCGGACTTCTCGCTGCGGTTCCACGAGCCGTGCTCGGCGACGATGGCATCGCCGCGGGGGTCGAACAGCACGCCGAGAGGCGCAACGTGGGCGCCGAGAGACTGCACCGGCCGCGTGCTCTGCGAACACTGACCGAGCTTGCCGAACTCCGGGTCGACGACGTCGCCACCATGACAGAACGGAAAGCCGAAGTGCTCGCCGACGCGGCTGACACGGTTGAGCTCGCAGGGCGGGACATCGTCACCCATCATGTCGCGGCCGTTGTCCGTGAACCA
Organism: Steroidobacteraceae bacterium; assembly: GCA_044357085.1. Classification (GTDB taxonomy): domain Bacteria; phylum Pseudomonadota; class Gammaproteobacteria; order Steroidobacterales; family Steroidobacteraceae; genus UBA964. The sequence goes on from JBIKVA010000101.1 coordinate 1,810, forward strand.
GAGTTCGCCGGTCTTCGGGTGCCAACGGAAGCCCACGGTGTTGCGCACGCCGCGCGCGACCACTTCGCGACCGCTGCCATCAGGATTCATGCGGGTGATCATGGAGTAGCCGTCGTCGTCGCGATCGCAGACGTTGCAGGGCGCGCCGATGGGCACGTACAGCTTGTCGTCGGGACCGAAGGCGATGTAGCGCCAGCCGTGATGGCGATCTTGCGGCAAGGTGGCGATGGTGACCGGCGCCGGCAAAGCCGTGCCTGCGTGGTCGAGCCGCGCGTCGATGTCGTCGTAGCGGGTGATGCGATCGATTTCGGCGACATAGAGCGCACCCTTGCGATACGCGACGCCATTGGGCGCGTTGAGGCCGCTGGCGATCACCCGAACTTCGCGCTGACCGCCCTGCCCCTCGCGGACCGCATAAACGCGGCCACCGCCGGTGCGGGTACCCACGAAAACGGTGCCCCGCGCCGAGCGGGCCATCGAGCGGGCATTGGGAACGTCGCCGGCCCAGATCTCCACGGCATACCCCGAGGGCAGTCGCAGTTGCGAGAGATCGGGCGCTGCGGCAACAGCCGGACCGGGACTACCCAGCACAGCGAAGGCGAGAGCCAGCGTGACAGCCAGAGACTTGAACGGGCCCGGGAACATGGACTCCCTTTCCTTAGGAAACGCGGAGGACACCGCGTGGACCGCAGTCTAGCAACAGCCCCGTGCCGGTGCCACGCGACCCGTGACGGATCGCGCGGCGCACCGGCCGGCGGCCGGCTTCAGACCTTTTCTTCGATGCGGGCAGCCTTGCCCGACAGGTCGCGCAGGTAGTAGAGCTTCGCGCGTCGCACGTTGCCGCGGCGCTTGACCGCGATTCCGGCGATGGAAGGGCTCTGCGCCTGGAAAGTGCGCTCCACGCCCTCGCCGTGCGAAATCTTGCGCACGGTGAACGACGAGTTGAAGCCGCGATTGCTGCGCGCGATCACCACGCCCTCATAGGCCTGGACGCGCTCACGATCGCCTTCGACCACCTTGACGTCCACCACGACCGTGTCCCCCGGACGAAAGTCCGGCAGCTGACGCGTCGTGCGGCGTTGTTCCATTTCGGCAATGACGTTACCCATGTTCATCCACCTCTCGCCCGGCGAGATATTCATCCAGCAGCCCGCGCTCCTCGTCGGACAGAGCACGACCCGATCCACCCGGCTGCAGCAGATCGGGCCGGCGCAGCCAAGTGCGCCCCACCGATTCCCGCAGCCGCCATCGCCGGATCGCCGCATGGTTTCCACCCTGCAGCACTTCCGGCACCGTCCGGCCTTCCCACTCGAGCGGCCGCGTGTAATGCGGCCAGTCGAGCCGATTCGCGGTGAAGGACTCTTCCACCGCGGACCGCTCGTCGCCGAGCGCCCCGGGCAGCAGCCTCACCGCCGCGTCGATCATCGCGAGTGCCGCGAACTCCCCGCCCGAGAGCACGTAGTCTCCGAGCGACAGTTCGCGATCGATCCGCGAGTCGATCACCCGCTGGTCGAGCCCTTCGTAGCGGCTCGCCACCAGCACGAACCCGGGCAAGGCCGCGAGTTCCCGCGCCACACCCTGGTCGAATCTTTGGCCCTGCGCCGACAGGTGTATGCGCAGCGCTCCCGCCGGCAGTCCCGCAGACGCCGCGTCGATGGCTGCAGCCCAGGGTGGTGGGGTACCCACCATGCCCGGACCCCCGCCATAGGGCCGATCATCCACCGTCTTGTGCGGATCCCCCGCAAAACTGCGCGGATCGACGCACTCGACGCTCGCCAGACCACGCCCGAGGGCGCGACCCAGCACTCCGAACTCCAACGCTCCCCGGATCAGTCCCGGGAACAGCGTGACCAGCGCGATGCGCAACGGCGCCGGCCGCGCGGTCACTCAAAAATCCTCCGGCCAATCAACCCGCACGCAGCGCGACGCGGTATCGATCGACTGCAGGTGCTGACGGGTCACCGGCAACCAGCGCTCCCTCTCGCCACGCACCACCATGACGGCATTGGCCGGCATGTCCTCGAACCGTTCGATGACCCCGAACTCGACGCCCTCGAGATTCACCACTCGAAAGCCGATCAGGTCGATCCAGTAGTGCTCACCCGGTGCCGTCGCCGGCAGTGCCGCGCGGGGTACCTCGATGATCGTTCCGACCAGCGCCTCCGCGCCCTCGCGCGTACTCACACCCTCGAGTCGCGCCTCGAGCCCCGAAGGATTCGATCGCGCCTCGGCCACCTCGCACTGCGACCGCCGCCCTGCCGCATCGCGCAGATACCAGCCGGGGTAGTCAAAAACGGCCTCGGGTGGCTCGGTCCATGACTGGAGGTGTACCCAGCCCTTCAGCCCCTTCGGGCGTCCGAGACGCCCCAGCTCCACCCAGTCCACGCGGGACGTCGCCACGCGCTCGCGGGTGGCGAAAACCTCAGGCCGCGGCCTGAGCCGCCTGCTTGCGGTAGTCGCAGACCAGCGTCTTCACGCGATCGGACTGCTTGGCACCCTTGCTGAGCCAGTACTCGATGCGGGCGATGTCGAGCTTCAAACGGGGCTCGCTCTTGCGCGCCACCGGGTTGAAGAAGCCCACGTTCTCGAGGCTGAGGCCACCCTGACGCTTGCGGCTGTCGGTCACCACGACATGATAGAAGGGCGAGTTCTTGGCACCGCGCCGGGTCAGACGAATCGTCACCATAGTCAATATGCTCTCGGGTCTGAGGTCATCCCGCCCCGACGCAACCGCCGGGGGGCTCCAAAAAGAGCGCGGAGTCTACAGAAATCAGGGACTTGATGGAAGCGTCCCGCCGCCAACTTCTGGCGTGACCGGCGCCGCTAGCGCGACGGGGGAAAACCCGGGGGCAGACCGCCACCCTTCAGGGCGCCGAGCATGCGCCGCAACTTGCCGCCTTTCATGCTCTTCATCATGCGCTGCATGTCCGCAAACTGCTTCAGCAGCCGGTTGACGTCCTGCACCTGCGTCCCGGACCCCGTGGCGATCCGCCGCCGACGCGAACCGTCGATGATCTCCGGCCGACGCCGCTCCCGGTGGGTCATGGAGTTGATGATCGCGATCTGCCTGCGGACCTCACGGTCACCCACCCCGCTCGGCATGCCGCCCTTGGCGAGTTGTGCCGGAAGCTTGTCCATGAGCGACTCGAGGCCCCCCATGCTCTGCAGCTGTTCCAGTTGGCCCTTCAGGTCGTAGAAGTCGAACTTCCCGCCCGAAACGACCTTTTTGGCGAGGCGCTCGGCCTCCGCAGCGTCGACCTTGCCCTGTACCTGCTCGACAAGCGCAACGACGTCGCCCATGCCGAGGATACGGCTCGCCATGCGCTCGGGATCGAAGGGCTGCAGCGCGTCGGTCTTTTCGCCGACGCCGACGAAGACGATGGGTTTGCCGGTGACCTGCCGCACCGACAAGGCCGCGCCGCCCCGCGCGTCGCCGTCGGCCTTCGTGAGGATGATGCCGGTGAGCTCGAGCGCCGCACCGAAGGCCTTGGCCGAATTGAGGGCGTCCTGGCCCGCCATGGCGTCGACCACGAACAGGCGCTCGTGCGAACCCACCCGGGACTCGATCGCCCGAACCTCGTCCATGAGTTCCGCATCGACGTGCAGACGACCCGCCGTATCGACGATCAGCACGTCATAGACGCCCTGCCGGGCCGCCTCGACGGCCGTGGCTGCGATCGCCACCGGATCGCCACCCGGATCCGCCGGATGGAACCCGGCGCCGACCTGCTCGGCGAGCCGCTGCAGCTGCAGGATCGCCGCGGGCCGGCGGACATCGGTGCTGACGAGCAGGACCCGCTTGTGGCGTGATTCGATCAGCCACCGAGCGAGCTTGGCCGCCGTTGTCGTCTTGCCGGCACCCTGCAGACCCGCCAGCAGGACCACATAGGGCGGCTGCGCGCGCAGCTCGAAGCCCTCGCGGGCGCCGCCCATCAGTTCAACGAGCTCGCGGTGCAGGATGCTGACAAAAACCTGCCCGGGGGTCAGGCTGGTCGCCACTTCGGCGCCCTGCGCCTTCGCGCGCACGGCATCGATGAAGGTCTTGATGACCGGCAGGGCGACGTCGGCCTCGAGCAGGGCGAGACGCACCTCGCGCAGCGTCTCGGCGATGTTGTCGTCGCTGATCCGACCCTTGCCCCGCAGGTTCTGGACGGTGCGGGCGAGTTTTTGACTCAAGTTTTCGAACACACCATCATTATAGCCGTGGGTGATCCTTCGCTCCTGTCTCTGCTGGGCCTGCTCGGCCTGTGCCTTTTGCTCTCGGCCTTTTTCTCGGGCACCGAAACCGCCCTGATGAGCTTCAACCGCCATCAGTTGCGGACCATGGCGCGGGCGGGCCACCGCGGCGCCATCCTGGCCGAGCGACTGCTGGACCGTCCGGATCGTCTCATCGGGCTGATCCTGCTCGGCAACACCCTGGCCAACAATCTCGCGGCCACCCTGGTCACCCTCATCACGCTGCGGCTGTGGGGCGACGAATGGGTCGCGGTCGGGGCCGGCGTGCTGACGCTGCTCATGCTCATCTTCTGCGAGGTCGGCCCGAAGACCTGGGGCGCGCTGCATCCGCGTAACCTCACGGTCAATTCGGCCTACGTGTACATCGCCCTGCAGTGGGTCCTGAGACCGGTCGTGTTCGTGATCGGCTGGATCACCAACGGCGCGCTGCGACTCATCGGCATCCACGTCGACCGCCGTACGCAGCAAACCGCGCTGTCCCGCGAGGAACTGCGCACCGTCGTGGCCGAGGCCGGAGTGATGATTCCGCTCAAGCATCAGCAGATGTTGATGAGCGTGCTCGACCTCGAGCGCATCACCGTCAACGACATCATGATCCCGCGCCAGGACATCGCGGGAATCGACCTCGAGGACGACTGGGAGCGCATTCTCGAGCAGTTGCGGCAGACGCCGCACACGCGGCTGCCCGTGTACCGCGGCGATCTCGATCACATGGTGGGCCTGCTGCACATGCGGCGCATCGCGCAGGAACTCGCCCGCGGCACCCTGGGCCGCGAGCGACTCGAAGAAATAGCCGCGCAGCGCGAGCCCTACTACGTCCCCGACGGCACCGCGCTCAGCGTGCAACTCGCGAATTTCCAGCGTGACAGGCGGCGCTTTGCCTTCGTCGTGGACGAATACGGCGACGTGCAGGGACTCGTGACCCTTGAGGATATCCTCGAGGAGATCGTCGGCGAGTTCACCAGCGACCCGGCCACGGTGTCGCATCGCGACATCCATCGCGAACCCTCCGGAGCCCTGATCGTCAACGCGTCGGCCCATATCCGCGTGCTCAATCGGGCGCTCGGCTGGCAGCTGCCGACCGACGGACCCAAGACCCTCAACGGCCTGCTGCTCGAGAAGCTCGAGACCATCCCCGAGGCCGGAACCTCGCTGCGCGTCGGCGAACTAGACATGCAGGTGCTGCAGATCGCCGACAACGCGATCCGCACGGTGCGCGTCGTCGAGCGCAAGTCCGCGGCGGACAGCCGCGGCTAGCGCGCCAATTACGCCGGAAACGCCACGGGGCTTCGCGCCACTCCCGGCCTACACTGGCCGCCGAGGAACATCCGTGCATCGTCCACCGCCCATCCATTGCGCCGCAGTCACCGAACTCGGTCGCGTACGGTCGCGCAACGAAGACTGCATCCACATCGACCCGCAGTCCGGGCTCGTCGCGGTGGCAGACGGCATGGGCGGTCACCTCGCAGGCGACGTCGCGAGCCGCCTCGCCATCGCCGCCCTGGTGGCCGCGATGCGCGTGGTGTCTGACGCCGTGCCGGCGCTGCCGCCGACGCTGCCCCGTGCCTCGCCCGCCGACTTGCTGCAGTCGGCGGTCGCACAGGCCAACGCGCAGGTTTTTGCCGCGGCCAACACCCTCCCGGGATGCATCGGCATGGGTACGACGCTGCTGGCAGCATGGTTCACCCGCACGGGGGACGGCACACCACAGCTCGTGATCGCCCACGTCGGCGACTCACGCCTCTACCGCTACCGCAAGAGCGCCTCGGGTACAGGCGAACTGCAACCCCTCACCCGCGACCACACCACCGTGCAGGAGCTGATCGACGGTGGGCTGTATCCCCCCGAAGAAGTGCGGCGCCTGGTCCGCCGCAACTATCTCACCCGGGCGATTGGCATCGAGCCGACCGTCGACAGCGACCTGCGCACGCTGCCGGTCGCCGCAGACGATCTCTTCATCCTCTGCTCCGACGGACTGAGCGGCCTGCTGGAAGACTCGCAGATCCTCGCAGTCATCGCGCAGCATCCGGATCCGGCGCATCGCGACCTGCAGTCGCTCGCGCAGCAGCTGGCCGACGCCGCCAACGAACGCGGCGGCCACGACAACATCAGCGTGGTTCTGGCCCGACTCGCGACCTCGAGCTTGCCGTCGGCCTGACGCAGGCCCCACCTCTCAAAGATATTCGAACGCCACCCGGCGGGTGACGCCGCACAGCAGTTCGTAGGAAATCGTCCCGGCCGCAGCCGCGACCTCGTCCACCGGCAGACCCCGACCCCAAAGAATGGCCTCGCTGCCGACGTGGACGTCGTCGTGCTCCGTCACATCGACGGTGACCATATCCATCGAAACGCGTCCCACGAGCGGCACCCGGCGTCCGTCGACGAGCACCGGCGAGCCGCTCGGCAGATGACGCGGCACGCCGTCGGCATAGCCCGCGGCGATGGTGGCGAGCCGCGTCGGGCGCGCCGCACGCCACGTGGCGCCATAGCCCACCGTGTCGCCGGGCTGCAGATCGCGCAGCGCGATCACGCGCGTCCCCAGCGTCATCACCGGCTCGAGCCCCAGCGATGCGGCCGAGCGGCCGCCGAAGGGGGAGCTGCCATAGAGCGCGATTCCCGCCCGCACCCAATCCCCGTGGGTGTCCGGCCGATCCAGGATCGCCGCGGAGTTGGCGAGGCCGGCCATCGGACGCGATCCCGTACGCGCGATCTCGGCCAGTGCGGCGTCGAATCGCTGCCGCTGCCGGTCGGTCAGCGGCGAGCCGGGTTCGTCGGCGCAGGCGAAATGCGTCATGACACGCAAGTCGCCGAGCTGCGGCAACGCACGCAGTCT
>JBIKVA010000102.1:0-8863 GCA_044357085.1 Steroidobacteraceae bacterium
CTTGAACAGTCGTGCCTTTTTTGTTGCAAGGTGCTGACGCCTGACTGACACTGCAGTTACGTGTCAGCGCCGTTTCGGCGCGGTGCGAAAAAAATCCTCGGGGGGAATCATGTCGGTCATTTCGCCGTCCGTTCGACGTTGGGTGTTGGTACTTTTGTGCGCGCAGACGCTTGCTGCCGCGGCGCCCGCGGCGCTCTCCGCGCCAGCCGCCACTGCGCAGGCTGCCGCAGCGTCTGCTCCGGCCGAGCCCGCCGGCGACGTCCTGTCGCGGTTCTTCGTCTGGTGGAATGCGACCTACAAGGTTCCCGGTGGTTACACCGCCGCGGGGTTCAGCCAGTGGTTCACGCCCGATGCGACGCTGGTGCTCGAGGGCAAGGAAGTCATCCGCGGCCTCGACGGCTGGGCCGCGCATTTCCAGCGCATCCAGGCGGGCGGCGGCGAGGTCGAGATCGTGGTGCCGTTCAAGCGCGTCTTCCAGTCCGGGGACCGCATCTACACCTATCACGTGATCCGCAGCCGTCGTGACGGCAAGGCCGCCTGTTCGCTGGCCGCCGGCCACGCCGAACTGCGCGGCGACCGCATTTCGACCATCGTGCTGGTCCGCTCCACGCTGGAGCCCGGCAAGGGTCCGATGGACCCGCAGTGCTGGGTCGATTGAGCCCGGTCGTTCGAGTCGAACTCCGCACTGCCTGTTGCCAACCGAATTACCACTGCCGAGGACATCTGCAATGACATCCCGTTCGAATCCTCTCATTCATCCTCCCGCCGCGATTGCCGCTGCCGTGGCGCTTGCCATTGCCGCACCCGTGCCGGTCCTTGCACAGCAAGCGGGCGATGGCGCAGCGCTCGAGGAAATCATCGTCACGGCGCAGCGCCGCAGCGAATCGCTGATGGACGTGCCGATCGCGGTCAGCGCGATCAGCGCGGCGGCGATCGAGAAGCAGAACATCCGCGGCGTCGAGGACGTGCTCGCCGAGGTGCCGAACGTCAGCTTCGTGTCGCTCGGTTCGCGCGATCGCAAGGAGATCAGCCTGCGCGGCATCTCCAACCAGCTCAACCCGTTCGTCGACGTGCGCTCGGCAACCTACGCGTTCTACATCGACGAGTTCAACGTGGCCGTCGGCACCAGCAACCCCGAGATCCTCGATCTCGAGCGCATCGAGGTGCTGCGCGGCCCGCAGGGAACCTACTTCGGTCGTAACGCGGTCGGCGGCGCCATCAACGTCGTCACCAAGAAGCCGACGCAGGAGTTCTCCTCGGAGGTCGGCCTCGGCATCGGCAACCATGGCTCCCGCGAGGGACACCTCATCGTCAACCTGCCCGTCAGCGAGACCTTCGCGGTCCGCGCCTCGGGACAGGTGCGCGAGACGGACGGCTGGATCAAGAACATCAACCCGGTCGGCGGTGGCAACGACGGCGATTTCAAGACCGGCCGCGTGACGGCGCGCTGGACGCCAAACGAGCGCCTCGCGTGGGAGTTCAACTACAGCAAGACCGAGGGCGAAGAAGGCATGCGTGTCGGCGTGCCGACGGGCTTCCTGACTGCCACCTGGCGCGCGGTGTACTACCAGAACCGCCCGGGCAACGTCGCCAGCCCGGACGGCGTCGGCTTCTATCCGACCAACCGCACGCGGGTGAACTTCAACCGCAAGCAGTCGGTGGGGTCGGACTTCGACTACATCAGCTCGCGGCTCACCTACGACTTCGACGCCGTGACGCTGACGGCGATCGTCGGCAAGCTCGAGTCGAGTCTCTACAACTTCGGTGACGTCGACGGCGGCAGCATCGACGCCTTCTACGAAGACCTGCTGATCGAGCGCGAGTCGAAGAGCGCCGAGATCCGCCTGCAGTCGCGTGGCGAGGATCGCCTGGCGTGGAGCATCGGTGCGATCACCGGCAAGGACTCCGGCGTGCAGGACCAGTCGACCTATCACGGTGCGCAGAGCCCGCTCGGGCGTCCGAACGGCTTCGAGATCACCGGTGCCGACTCGGCCACGGATACCGACTACTGGGCGCTCTTCGGGGAGGTGACCTGGAGCTTCACCGACCAGCTCAAGCTGGTGGTCGGTGGGCGCTACTCGAGCGACAAGATCGACACGCTCGGGCAGACGCGTTCGAACACCGTCATCACCGGCAACAACGACCGCGAGACGAGCTTCACGGACTTCTCGCCGCGCGCGACGCTGAGCTTCGACAGCGATGCCGGCCTCGTCTACGCCACGGCCTCCAAGGGCTACAAGGCGGGCGGCACACAGACCACGGGCACGGCGCAGCTGCGCAACCAGTACGACCCGGAGGAGCTCTGGAACTACGAGATGGGCTGGAAATCGGAGCTCATGGACCGCCGCCTGCGGCTCGAGTTGTCGGCGTTCTACATGGACTGGAAGGATGTGCAGCAGTTCATCCGTTTCCAGTTCATCGATCCGACCAGCGGTCTGCTGCGTGCGGTCACGGGTGTCGACAACGCCACCTCCGCCACCAGCAAGGGCCTGGAGTTCAGCATGCAGGCCGTGCTGTCGGAGCACTTCCGCGTCGGTGCGCAGGCGGGTTGGCTCGATGCGAAGTACGGTCGCTACACCAACGCGCTCATCGATGGTGCGGTGATCGACGCCAGCGGCAAGCGGCTCATCAACGCGCCGAAGCTGACGCTGGGTGCGAACGTGGAGTACGCGCGTCCGATCGCCGGACTCGACAGCTTCGTGCGCGCGGAGTGGTTCCGTCGCAGCGAGCAGCTGTCGAACACCTTCGCATTGCGCTACGAAGTGTTCCCGTTCATCTCGCCGTCGTATGACGTCGTCAACCTGCGCGCCGGGATCTCCGGCGACCGCTGGAGCCTCAACGTCTACGCCGAGAATGTGTTCGACGAGGAGTACTTCCAGAACGCCTACGAGAAGGCGTTCTACAGCGGTGTCCAGGTCGAGCCGTCGGTGCGCACTTACGGCGTCGGCTTCCGCTATCGCTTCGGACAGTAAGTCAGGCCTGCGGGCAGGCGACTGCCATCAGAACCGCCCCGCGATGCGCTGCATCGCGGGGCGGATCCGCAGGAAGCCCCGGTAGGCGAGTTCCAGCAGCGGCGTCACGCCGGGCAGCCGCCCGAGCCGCGCCAGCCAGCGCCAGTAAGGCAGGCGTGACCATAGTTCGATGAACGCCTGCGCACCGCTCTCGATGCGCCCGTCACCAAGCCGAACGTGAAATCGCGCGAGCAACTGCTCGCGGGTGAGCCCCTCCGGCAGTTGTGCCGCCATGTTCGACGAGGGGTCGGTGACATCGACGTAGTCCACCGGCTGCATCGGTACGAGATCGCGGTACACACCGATTTCGCGACGGCACAGCGGACAGGCACCGTCGTAGAGCACGGTGAGGCATTGCGGCGGTGGCGCCGCGTCGGTGTTCTCGATGGGGTTCATTCGGGCGGGTGGGGTCGATCGCTGCTTGTGACCCGCGAGGCTGCTGATTAAGCTGACCGCAGTCAACCACCTGCGGAATATCCATGGAAGTTCATCACCCCAAGCCTCCGGAGGAGCATGAGTCCGGCGGGCACCGCGGCTGGCGCCGATACGCTGCCGAGTTCGTGATGATCGCCGTCGCGGTGTTCGTCGGTTCGATAGGCGAGTACTACCTCGAGCACCGCATCATGGCCGAGCGGCGCGACGATGGCCTTGAACTCGTGCTGCGAAACCTGGCGACGGACCGACGCAACATCGACATGGTCATCGATTACTCGAACGAGGGGTTGCAGTTCATGCAGCAGATGCAGGATCGCGCCTATGCGCTGCGCCGCGGCTCCATCAGCCGCGCCGAGTACCTGCGCGGCATAGAGGCCGACCTCGGCAAGCCGTACGAGTATCGGACGTTGTTCCTGGATCAGGCGGGCTTCAAGCTGATGTCCTCTTCGGGACTGGTCAGCATCGTGGCCTCCGATGATCTGAAGGTTGCGCTATCGGCGTACTACGAGGTGCTGGGGCGGCGCGTCGAGGACAACAATCGGCTGCTCGATGCCGAGGCTTCGCGCTTTTATGCCGACTTCATTCCGGCTCGCGACTTTCCGGGTCGGGAGCAACCCACCGATGGGCCGCAGGTGCCGATCAGTTTCCTGCTCGGCCTGCCGTTCGTGAGCGACCGGTTGGCTTCGGATCGATTCCTGTTAGACAGCAGCACGGTAATCACGCGGATCGTGGTCTATCGCAACGTCATGCGGGACCTGCGCGAACAGAACGAGAAGCTGGATGCGCTGATCCGCCGGAATCTCTGACTCCGGGTCAGCACCTCGTCTCCCGGTCGCGCTTTCGAGGCCGTCGCGGTCGGAGTCAGGGCCCTAGCAGCGTAATGATGGCTATCGCCGCGGTGATGTTCAGCGCGAAGCCGACGTAGAGCATTCGCTTGAGGCCCACTACGCCTGACGAGAATGCAATGGCGTTAGGGCCGGTAGCCACGGGCAGCATGAAGGCGAAGCTCGCGGCGATCGCCACGGGAAAGGCGAGAGTCTGCAGCGGTGTGCCGGTCGCTTCGGCGACGGCCGCCACCACAGGCAGCATCGAAGTGAGTGTCGCCACGTTGCTGGCGAGTTCCGAGATCAGGATCGTCGAGATCACGAGCAGCACGACGAGGCCAAAAGTGGAGACGCCGTCGAATCCGGCGATCCGCGCGCCGAGCCAGGCGGCAAGACCCGTGGTTTCCATGGCCGCGGCCAGCGACAGGCCGCCGCCAAAGAGAATGGCAATGCCCCAGGGGATGCGCTCCGCCCGCGGCCAGTCGATGAGTTTCTCGCCGTCGCCACGTCCGGAGGGGATCAGGAACAGCGCGACGGCGCCGATGATCGCGATGCCGCTGTCGGACAAGCCCGACAACAGGGGCAACGAGTTGATTTGCACACGGAACATCCAGGCGAGCGCAACCAGAAGGAACACCACACCGATACGCGCCTCGGGGCGCGAGAGCGGACCCAGTCTCGCCAGGGCGTCGCGGAGCATGGGAGCCACTCGCTCCGACGATGCCACGGGTCGACGGATGAGTGGCAGGCACAGCAGCAGCCATGCGACCGGCAGGATGATGAACATCAGCGGCAGGGCGCGCCCCATCCATTCGGCGAATGTCATGGCTTCGCCGGCCCGCTCGAAGAAACTGACTGCAATCAGGTTGGTGGGCGAGCCGACCGGTGTGCCGATGCCGGCGATGGTCGAGGCATGCGCGACGCCGAGCAGCAAGGCACCACCCAGTACCGGATCCGCTTCGCCGTCGGCACTCATCGCGCGTGCGGCGCCGAGTGCGATCGGCGCCAGCATGAGCGTGGTGGCGGTGTTCGACACCCACATGGAGATGGCAGCCGCCGCCAGCATGAAGCAGGCGACGAGCGGCAGCGGCCGCCCGCCCGCCACCGCGGCGATCGACAGCGCGATGCGTTCATGCAGTCGCCAGCGTTCGATGCAGGCCGCGAGCATGAAGCCGCCGATGAACAGGAAGATGATCGGGTCGGCGTAGGGCGCGGCGGCATCCTTCACCGATGCGGCCCCGGCTAGCGGCAGCAGGGCAAGCGGCAGCATGGCGGTCGCGGCGATGGGGATCGCCTCGGTGACCCACCAGATAACCATCAGCAAGGCCAGCGACACGACCCACCAGGCCTCGCTGCTCAGGCCCTGCGGTGGGTCCAGCCACTGCAAGCCGAGTGCGAGTGCCGGGCCGAGCAGCAGCCCGATGCGCTGTCCGGCACTCATTTGTTACGGCTCCGGTTGTGGCTGGACGGGTTGTGGCTGGAGACGCTCAGGCGGCGTCGTCAGGGCTTCGCGACGCGGTGCAGCGCGCAGAGTTTGTGGCCATCGGGGTCACGGACATAGGCGAGATACAGCGTGCCCACCGAGTTCTCGCGCACACCCGGCGGGTCCTCGATGGATGTACCGCCGTGGGCGACGGCGACGTCGTGGAAGGCCTTCACCTGTTCAGGCGAACTGCACTTGAAGCCGAGTGTCGCGCCGTTGGCGACGGTTGCCGGCTGGTCGTCGATCGGCTGGGTGATGCAGAGCATCCCGCGGTCGTGCGCATAGAAGAGCCGCTCGTGTCCGGTGGGCGACGTGTTGCGCTGTGGACCGCCTTTGGCACCGAGCACGCCGAGCACGGCGTCGTAAAAGCGCTGCGAGCGGGCGAGGTCGTTGGAACCGATCATGACGTGACTGAACATGCGCGTCCTCCGGGAGATGGGCTGAATGCACTTTGACAGCCGGCGATGCGGCTGGCAATTCTTGGGCACGGGCGGCGCCGGTTTGCCGGCCATGTGTTCCGGCATATCATGGTCGTACTGTCCGGGATCGATCGATGTTTTCCATTGGAGGGGGCCGCATGAAGATGTATCCAAAGACGGGCGTGTTGATCGTCGCCGCCGGAATGTTCTATGGGGCCGCGATGCTCCCTGCCAACGCAGGAGATCCCGCCGTGCATGCCGAGGCCATTTCGAAGGCCGCTGCGACCGACTACACGGCGAACCTGAAGGCGCTCTTCGAGCACCTGCACGCCAACCCCGAACTGTCGTTCCAGGAAAAGGCAACGAGCGCTCGGATCGTGCAGGAACTGCAGGCGATTCCCGGCGTTGAAGTGACCGCCGGTGTCGGGCGCTACGGCGTCGTCGGCGTGGTCCGCAATGGCAATGGTCCGGTGGTGATGCTGCGCGCCGACATGGACGGCTTGCCGGTCACGGAGCGTAACGGTTTGCCCTATGCGTCGCAGGCCCGTGCCACCGGCCCGGACGGCCAGGAAGTCGGCGTCATGCACGCCTGCGGTCATGACGTGCACATGACGAGCCTCGTGGGCGCGACGCGCCAGCTCGTCGCCATGAAGTCGCAGTGGCGTGGCACGCTCGTCGTCATCTTCCAGCCCGCAGAAGAGGTGCTCGGCGGCGCGCCGGCCATGCTCATGGACGGCCTGTACACCCGCTTTCCCAAGCCCGATATCGTGCTCGGCCTGCACGTCGCGAGTCACATCGAAGCGGGGAAGTTCAAGGTGGAAGAGCGCATCGCCAACTCCAGTTCGGACGGCGTCGACATCCTGGTGCGCGGCGTCGGTGGCCACGGTGCCTCGCCGCATACCACGGTCGATCCGGTGGTGGTCGCCTCCGATCTCGTGATGGCGCTGCAGACCCTCGTCAGCCGATCGATCGACCCGCTCGAGCCGGGCGTCGTGACCGTCGGGGTGATGCAGGCCGGCAGCAAGCGCAACATCATCTCCGAGGAAGCACGACTCGAGCTCACCGTTCGCGCCGACAACATGGAGACGCGTGACAAGCTCATCGCCGGCATCCAGCGCATCGCCAACGGCGTGGCGCGCACCTATGGAGTGCCCGAGGATCGCATGCCGGTGGTGATCATGCGCGAGACCACGCCGCCGAACATCAACCACACGCCCTCGGCGATCAAGTTGCGCAATGCCCTCGCAAAGTCCTACGGCGACGCACGCATGTCCGAGGTGCAGCGCCAGGGCATGGGCGCGGAGGACTTCGCCTACTACGGTTCGCCGTCCTGGGGCAGCATCCCCACCGTGTTCTTCTACGTCGGCGGGTCGGTCACCGACGATCTCAAGAAGTCGCCGCCGCATCATTCGCCGATCTTCATCATCCGGCCCGAGCCGGCCGTGCGCGGCGGGGTCGAGGGCTACACCACGGCTGCCCTGACCTTCTTCGGAACGCCGTAACGCGCTCCGGGGGCGCAGGGCGTCCGGCAGCGCGGTCGGCTGCCGGAGCTCGCTTGCGATCAAAGTGTTTTAAGTGTCAAATGGTTCCGGCAGATGACCCGATACACCGCACATGTCGATCACTTTGCGCGCGAGCGTTTGCCGCCACGCGAGCAATGGCCGGAGTTCCTGTTCGAACTCGACACCCTGCGTTTCCCCGAAAGGCTGAACTGTGCCGCGCTGCTGCTCGATGCCGCCATCGAAGAGGGGCACGGCGCCAGGACCGCGCTGATCTGCGGCAACCAGCGACTCACCTACGCGGCGCTGCAAGCTGACGCCTGCCGGATCGCACAGGTGCTGGTGCGGGACCTCGGCATCGTTCCGGGGAATCGCGTGCTGCTGCGGGGTCCGAACAATCCGATGCTGTTCGCGGCATGGCTCGCGGTGATGAAGGCCGGGGCCGTCGCGGTGACGACGATGCCGATGCTGCGCAGTCGCGAGCTCGAGGTGATTGCCGAGCGGGCAGAGGTCGACCACGCGATCTGCGATGCACGCTTCGTCGACGAGCTCCGTACGGCCGCCGTGGCCGGCGGACGGCTGCGGCACATCATGACGTTCGGCGACGGCCAGCTCGAGGCGGCGATGGCCCGGCACGAGCCGCAGTTCGCGAACGTCGATACCGCAGCCGAGGACGTATGTCTGCTCGCTTTCACCTCGGGAACGACCGGGCAACCGAAGGTGACCATGCACTTCCACCGCGACGTGCTGGCGATGGCCGAGGTGGTCGGGGGTGGCCTGTTGCGCACCTCCGTCGACGACGTGTACGTCGGCAGTCCGCCGATCGGTTTCACCTTCGGGCTCGGCGCGTTGCTGGTGTTCCCGTTGCGTTATCGCGCCACCGCGGTACTCATCGAACAACCCTCGCCGCAGGCCCTGCTCGAGGCGATCGAGGCGCACCAGGCGACCTGCGTGCTCACGGCGCCGACCCAGTATCGCTCCATGCTGCCGCTTCTCGAGGGCCGGCGACTCGCTGGCCTGCGGCAGTGTGTGTCTGCCGGCGAACCGCTGCCGCGTTCCACCTCTGACCGCTGGTTCGAGGCCACGGGCATCCGCATCATCGACGGTATCGGGGCCACCGAGATGATTCACATCTTCATCTCGGCTGCGGGCGAGGACATCCGCCCCGGCGCGACCGGCAAGCCGTTGCCGG
>JBIKVA010000103.1:0-8852 GCA_044357085.1 Steroidobacteraceae bacterium
ACGACGCCCTAGACTTCACCTGGCTCGGCACCTACCTTGAACGCGCCGACAACACCGCACGCATCCTCGATGCACGCTTCGAGATGCTCGCCGCCGAGGCGGCCAACAGCGATGACGCCGCGGATTACTACGAATGGAGCGCCTTGCTGCGCTCGGTATCGGCCTTCGAGATCTACCGCAAGGTCTACCGTGACCTGATCACGCCGCGACGCGTGGCCGAGCTGCTGATCCTGCGCGAGGGCATGCCCCGGGCGCTGCGCCATTGCATGAGCCGCGTGCATCAGGTGCTCACCAAGGTGGCCAACGACCGCTCCGGCGAAACATTGCGCCGCGCAGGCGAGATCCACGCCAGCCTGGAGTACGGACGCATCGACGATGTGCTCGCTTCGGGGCTGCGACGCTACCTCAGCGACTTCCTGCAGCGCACCGGCGATCTCGGCGCGCGCATTGCCAGCGACTTCCTCGTCTCCGACGCCACGGGCTGACCATGCTGCTGCACATCCGCCACGAGACTCTCTACCGCTACGACCGCCCGGTGAAGCACAGCGTGCAGAGCCTGCGGCTGACGCCGCGGACCGAGGCCGGACAGAGGGTACTCGCGTGGAGCCTGACGGCACCCGGACGCCAGACGCAGCAGCAGGATGCACACGGCAACCTGATGCATCTGCTGACGATCGACGAGCCGCACGACGAGATCCACATCCTGGTGGCGGGCACGGTCGAAACCGAAGAAGTCCCGGACGCTGCGCCCTCCAACCGCGGTCGACTTTCGCCGCTCGTCTACGTGCCGACGACGCCGCTCACCGTCGCCGACGAAGCCTTGCAGGCCTTCGCTGCGACACACGGTCACGCCGAGCCGGGTCGCGACCAAGCGATGGCGCTTGCGCACGCGGTGCGTGAAGCCATGGACTACGTCCCCGGTGTCACCGAGGTGTCGGACACCGCGGCGCAGGCCTTCGCTCTGCATCGCGGCGTCTGCCAGGATCACGCGCACGTGATGATCGCCTGCTGTCGCGCACTCGGCGTACCGGCGCGCTATGTGAGCGGCTATCTGCTTGCCGGCCGGGATGACCATATCGCCAGCCACGCCTGGGTCGACGTCTGGCTTGCCCGCCACGAGCGCTGGTTCGCCATCGACGTCACCAACGGTTTGCCGGGCGGCTTGCAGCACTGCCGGCTCGCGGTGGGGCGCGATTACCTCGACGCCTGTCCGGTGCGCGGCGTGCGTCGCGGCGGTGGCGCCGAGACCATGAGCGCGAAGGTCGAGGTGTCGGGCGATGGCCCCTCGCGACGCACAGCGGCGCCACGACCGCGGCTGCTGCAGCAGCACGCCGCCCAGCAATAGTCGCCGGGCGGATTCCTCGGCGACACGCCGTCCGCAGTAGAATCAGCCATGACTTATTGCGTTGCGACCCTGCTCGACACCGGCATGGTGTTCCTTTCGGACTCGCGCACCAACGCGGGCGTCGATCACATCAACACCTTCCGCAAGATGCACGTGTTCGAGCGTCCTGGCGATCGCGTGCTGGTGCTGCTGACGGCCGGCAACCTCGCGGTGTCGCAGGCCGTGGTGCACGTGCTGCACGAAGACGCGGTCCATCCCGACCGCCGCAGCCTCTACAGTGTCGAGACGATGTTCGAGGCTGCGGAGCTCGTCGGGGACGCCCTGCGCCGCGTGCATCGTCGCGACGCCGAGGCCTTCAAGGACCACGGCATCGAGTTCAATGCCTCTTTCATTCTCGGCGGGCAGATCCAGGGTGAGGCGCCGCGCCTCTTCAACCTCTATGCGGCCGGCAACTTCATCGAAGCCACGATCGACACGCCGTACTTCCAGATCGGCGAATCCAAGTACGGCAAGCCGATCATCGACCGCGTCATCACCCGCTCGTCCAGCATCGCCGAGGCCACCAAGTGCGCGCTCATCTCGATGGACTCGACCATCCGCTCGAACCTCTCGGTGGGTCCGCCGCTGGATCTGCTCTGCCTCAAGCGCGATGCGCTGCGCGTGCTGGTGCATCGCAGCATTGGCGGTGACGACGACTACTTCCGCATGATCCGTACCGGCTGGGGCGAGAGCCTGCGGCACGCCTTCCATGCGCTGCCGAATCCCGTGCTCTGAGAGCATGGCGGTCGGCCCGGGCGCCGGGGCCGGCGCCGCCGACTGATCAGATCTTGGCTTCGCCCGAACTGTCGGGTGCGTTGCCGAGCAACCGATCGACGAGACGCGTAGTGTGCCCGCTCGAGCGCGTGCGCCGCGCGACCAGCGAATACACCGCCGGTACCACGAACAGAGTGAGGAACACCGATACCAGCGTGCCGTAGAACACGACGACACCGATCGGTTCGCGCTGCTCGGCGCCCGCGCCGCTCGCGAACAGGAAGGGCACGGCACCGAACGCGGTGCACAGGCTCGTCATCAGGACCGGACGCAGGCGCACCACCGCCGCCTGCACCACCGCTTCGCGGAATTCGATGCCGCGTTCGCGCAGCTGGTTGGCGAATTCGACGATCAGCACTCCGTTCTTGGCGGCGATGCCGATGAGCATGATCACCGCGATCTGGCTGAAGATGTTCACGCTCATGCCGTGCAGCTGCAGCCCGAACACGGCGCCGAGCAGGGCGAGTGGCACGGTGACCATGATGATCGCCGGATGCACGAAACTCTCGAACTGCGCGGCCAGTACGAGGAAGACGATGATCACGGCGAACAGCAGCGTGACCCATAGCTGCCCGCTACTGCGCACGAAGTCGCCGGAATCGCCGTCCCACATCAGGATCGCTTCGGGCGGCAACTCGCGAGCGACCGTCTCCTCGAACCACTTGACGGCCTCGCCCATGGTGTAGCCCTCGGCGAGCCCGGCACCGATCTCCACCGAGCGCAGGCGATTGAAGCGGCTGAGTTCCGTCGCCCCGGCGGTCTCGGTGAGACGCACGACGCTGGCGAGCGGGATCAGTTCGCCGGTGCGGTCGGAGCGCACCATGAGGTTCGTCAGGTCGGTGGTCGTCGCACGTTCGTCTGCGCGACTCTGCAGGACCACGTTGTATTCGCGACCGCGGTCGATGAAGGTGGTGACGATGCGCGAGCCGAGCATGGTCTCGAGCGTGCGGCCGACCGTCTGCAGCGACACACCGAGATCCGCCGCGCGATCGCGGTCGATGGCGACACGGATCTGCGGCTTGCGGGGTTTATAGCTGTTGTCGACCGCGACCAGTCCCGGGTTGTCTTCGGCGAGCTTGGTGAGCTTCTCGGACCAGACGGCGAGGCTCTCGTAGTCGGGGCCGCCGAGCACTGCCTCGACGGGCTTGCCCCAGCCGCCGCGCAGTCCGCCCGGAACGGTGGTGCTGACGCGAACGCCCGGTAGCGAGCCGAACTGCGACTGCATCGACTTGGCGATGTCCTGCGCCGAGCGATTACGCTCGCTCCAGTCTTCCAGGGTGAGAATGAGGCGGGCGGAATTCACGGCTCCCGCGCCGTCGTAGCCACCCGGCACGCGCAGTGTGACGCGGCGGACGTCACCCGCGTCGACCTCGCGCTGTGCAATCGCTTCCAGTTTGCGGCCGTACTCGCTCGTGTACTCGAAGCTCGCACCTTCCGGTGCCTGCAGCGTCACGATCACGCGACCGGCGTCGGCGGCCGGCGCGAATTCTTCCGGAAGCGCCTTGAAGCTGAGCGCTCCGAGCAGACCGAGACCGAGGACACCGCCGACGATCAGCCATGGCCGGCGCATGAGCTGCCGCAAACGCCGTTCGTAGACACCGGCGAGCTTCTTGAAAAAGCCCTCCACCCAGATCGCGAAGCGGCCGTGCTTCATTTCGCGTTCGGGCGGCAGACGCGAGGCCATCATCGGGGTCAGCGTGAGGGCGACCAGCGCCGAGAACAGCACCGACGCCGCGAGCGTCAACCCGAATTCGCGGAACAGGCGGCCGTTGTCGCCGGGCAGAAAGGAGATGGGTACGAATACGGTGACCAGCGTCAGCGTGGTGGCGATCACGGCGAAACCGATCTCGCGGCTGCCGCGGATCGCAGCCACCATTGGCGGCTCGTTGAGCTCGGCGCGGCGATGGATGTTCTCGACCACCACGATGGAGTCGTCCACCACCAGCCCGATCGCGAGCACGATGCCGAGCAGCGTGATCACGTTGAGCGAGTAGTCGAGCGCGTTGACGAAGATGAAGGCGGCGATCACCGATACCGGGATCGTCACCGCCGGGATGATGGTGGTGCGCAGAGTGCCGAGGAAACCGTAGATGACGAGCAGCACGGAGATGAATGCGAAGATGACGGCGATCAATACTTCACGCAGGGCCGCCTCGATGGCGATGCCGTTGTCGACGTTGACGACCAGCGAGGCGCCCTTGGGGAGCGATTTCTGCAGGCGATCCACCTCGGCGCGCACGCCATACACCACGTCGAGCACGTTGGCCTTGGAGTTGGCCTCGATGCCGATGCCCACGCCCGCCCGGCCGTTGGTGCGCATCATGGTTCGATCGTTCTCGGGGGCGACTCGCACGTCGGCGATCTCGCCGAGCCGTACCAGGTGTCCTTCCGATCCGCGGCCGATCACGAGATTGCGGAAATCTTCGGCGGTGTCGAGTCCGACCTCGGTGCGCAGCGAGAACTCGCGCTGCTCCGACTCGAGCCTGCCC
The DNA here is from genome assembly GCA_044357085.1 of Steroidobacteraceae bacterium. Taxonomy (GTDB): domain Bacteria; phylum Pseudomonadota; class Gammaproteobacteria; order Steroidobacterales; family Steroidobacteraceae; genus UBA964. The sequence goes on from JBIKVA010000103.1 coordinate 4,648, forward strand.
GCCGGCAGCTGCACGTTCTCGCGGCGCAGGGCCGTTTCGATGTCGCCCACGGTGAGGGCGCGCGCGGCCAACGCCTGGCGATCGATCCAGATGCGCATCGCCGCGCGCCGGCCGCCGGAGAGCGCCGCGCGGGAGACCCCGGGTACCGTGGAGAGCCTGTCGACGATGTAGCGTTCGGCGTAATCGGTGACTTCGAGCTGCGTCATCGAGTCCGAGTTGAAGCTCAGGAACATCACCGACTCGGCATTGGCGTCGGATTTCGCCACTTGCGGTGGGTCGGCCTCCGGCGGCAGCTGCGCAACCACGCGCGAGATGCGGTCGCGGATGTCGTTGGCGGCGTCGTCGATGTCTCGCGAGACGTCGAACTCGACACGGATGCTCGAGCGCTCGTCTGAACTGTCGGACTCGAGCTTCAAAACACCTTCGATGCCGGCGATGCGGTCCTCGATGGCCTGCGTGATCTTGTTCTCGACGACGTTTGCCGAGGCACCGCGGTAGATCGTGGTGACCGACACCACGGGCCGGTTGATGTCCGGGTATTCGCGCAGCGGCAGCCGATCGAGCGCCACGAGCCCGAAGATCACCAGCATCAGGCTCAGCACGGTCGCGAAGACCGGGCGTCGGATGCAGAATTCCGAGAGATTCATGCGCGCGGCTCGGCGGTGACCTGACCGCCGTTGCGGATGCGCTGCGTCCCTTCGACGATCACCGACTCGGAGCCGGTGAGGCCCTCGAGGATCGCCACGCTGCCCGGCTCACGACCGCCGGTCCGGACCTCGCGCTGCATCGCCTTGCCGTTCTCGACCACGTAGACGTAACTGCGTCCCTGCTCGGGAACCAGCGCCTCTTCCGGAATCATCAGTGTTTCGACCGGCTTGCCGCGCAGACGCACGCCCATGAAAAGGCCCGGTCGCAGCGCACCATCGGCGTTCGCCAGCTCGGCACGCACGGCGATGGCACGGGTCACCGGGTCGATGCGCGAATCGATGGTGGTGATTCGTCCGGAAAACACGCGCTCGCCGAGCCCTTCGGCCCGCGCCTCGACCAGGAGTCCGGGCGACAGATCGTTGAGGAACGACTGCGGGACGGTGAACTCGAGCTTGATCACCGAAGTGTCGTCCAGAGTGGTGATCACGGTACCCGGGTTCACCAGACCGCCGAGACTGACCTTGCGAAAGCCCGTGCGGCCGGCGAACGGTGCCCGGATCACGGTGTCCGCGAGCCGTGCGCGCGCCGCAGCGAGTCTGGACTCGGACGTCTTCACCGCGGTTTCGAGCTGGTCGAGCTGGGCCTTGGACAGCGCCTGCGTGACCGACAGGTCGCGCCCGCGATTGAACTGGTTGCGTGCCTCGGTGAGGTTGGCTTCGGCTTCGTTGACGGCCGCTGCGGTCTGTGCCCGATCGAATTCGACCAGCACGGCGCCTGCGGGTACCCGCTGCCCCTCGATGAAACGGATGGCGGTGATGGTGTTGGCGGTCCTCGAGGTGATCTCGACCGACTCGCGCGCGAGGGCGGTGCCGACGGCCTCGATCACCGGCCCGAAGGGTCGGCGCTCGACTTTGGCGGTAATGACCTTCGCAGGCGGCGGACCGCCGCGGCCGACAGGCCGGTCGCCGCCCATGGGCGCACCCTGCTTGCGGTCTGCGCAGCTGGCCAGAAGCAAGGTCGACGCCAGCAGCACGGCCGCGGAACGGCGCAGGAGCGGGGACAGACGGAGGGATCGGCGAGTCATCGTGGACATCGGTGGCCAGTGCCTGCAAGGGAGCGGGATTCTACCCGAAGGCCCCTGAATCAACCGGAACCCTTGAGTCAGCCACCACTCCCGGGACGTGCGACGGGCGGATCGGGAACGGGCCCGGCGGACTGGCGCAGCAGACGCACCAACTGTGTCGCCCAGCCGTCGAGTATCCGCCGGTAGGCGGCGCGGTTGGTGATTTCATTGGCCAGCGTCAGGAAGCCGTTGCCCGGGTCACGCTGTCGGTCCTGCAGGCTCGCAAGCAGTCCGGCGTCCGGACCGCGCAATTCAAGGGCGAGCGACATCTCCCCGGCCTCGAAGACGTAGCTGTAGCGCGGATCGACCTCCTGCCTCACGGGTGCGTTCACATAAACGTCAAAGATCCGCAATTGCAGTCGCAACGCCTCTTTGGCGGGCTCATCGACCACCGTGTAGCCGGCTGCCGCGAGCCGGCGGGCGAAGGACTGCTTCGCCAGCACTGCGAGGTTGCGGCGGATTTCTTCGATCTCGTCGTCGGGAAGTCCGAAGTGGCCAAAGCGGCGCGGATCCCAGGTCGCGCTGAAGCTCACCTCGACCGGGGCGATGACGACCGTCCGGGACGCGTCGTCCGCCGCCGCTGCCGGAGTCGGGAGGCTGACGCCGAGGATCGCGGCACATATGGCTCCGATCAGGAACACCGTCCGGACTGCAGTAGCGGCCATTTCGGTCATGTCGAGGCACCCGCTGGGTAATGGCGGGTTCGATCACACCACCCGGCGACGAGTTCCCCCGGCACGCCAGGCGGCGACATTCGCCGCAACCTCGTCGAGGCAGCGTTGCCGCGACTCGATGGCTCCCCAGGCGATGTGCGGGGTGACCAGCAGATTGGGCAGGTCGGCTGCGAACAGCGGACTGCCGTCGATGGGCGGCTCCTGCGGCAACACATCGATGGCGGCCCCCCCGAGGCGGCCTGCCCGCAGGGCCGCGGCGAGCGCCGCGATGTCGATCAGCGCGCCACGGGCGGTATTGATGAGGATGGCATCGGGCTTCATGAGCCCGAGACGCCGCGCATCGATCATGCCGGTGGTCGCAGCCGTGAGCGGGCAGTGCAGCGTCACCACGTCGGCCACACGCAGCAGCTCGTCGAGATCGACGCGGCCGGCGATCGCTTCGCCGCCCGGGCGGTTGGCGACCAGCACCCGCATGCCGAGGGCCGTCTCGCACGCCGCGGCGACGGCGCGACCGAGCACGCCCCAGCCAACGACGCCCAGCGTGAGACCGCGCAACTCGCGGATAGGAGACTGCAGGATCGTGAAGTGGCGCCCCTTGCTCCACGTGCCATCCACCGCTTGTCGGGAATACTCCCGCAGCTGGTGGGTCAGGGCGAGCAGCACGCCAAGCACGTGCTGCACCACCGAAGGCGTGCAGTAGTCGGTGACGTTGCAGACCGCGACGCCGTGTTCGCGTGCCGCGTCGAGGTCGACGTTGTTGGTGCCGGTGGCAGAGAGCGCGATGCAGCGCAGTGCCGGCGAGCCTTCGATCAGCGGGCGGTCGATACGGAGCTTGTTGGTCATCACCACCGCGTGCCCGGCGATCCGTTCGGCGACCTCCTCCTGCCGGGCTGCTTCCAGCAGTGTCAGGCCGGGCGCGGCGAGCTCGAGAGCGCGAGTGTCGAGATCGCCGTTGCTCAGCGTCGCGAAATCGAGGAATACCGACTTCATGAGGTCACTCCGATCGCTTCAGAACACGAGGCGCATCAGGGTCTCGGCGATGCATGCCGGCTTGGTCACGCCCTCCACCTCGGCGGTGAACACCTCGGTGATCTGCAGTACGTTGGGCGCCACCTGTTCGACCGCCTGCAGGGTGAAGCGGCCACGAATCCGCGCCCCGACCCGAACGGCGTTCGGAAACCGCAATTTGTTGAGGCCGTAGTTGATGACGTTGGTGACCCCGGGAGCGATCGGCTTGCTGACATCGACCAGCCCGCGCAGCGGCACGCTCAAAGACAACGTCAGGTAGCCATGGGCGATGGGCGCGCCGTACGGCGACTCGCGGCTGGCGCGATCGACGTCGACGTGGATCCACTGATGGTCCCCGGTGGCGCCCGCGAAGGCATTGATGCGCTCCTGGGAGATGGTCAGCCAGTCGCTGACGTGCACCTCCTGGCCGATTCGGGATTGCAGCGAGGCAAGGGCGGCGGCGACGGCGTTCTCGGTCATCGGTGCGGTTTCCGTTGGGGTCACTGGGGTCCGGTACGAGGACGCGAGGCTACCCGAAAACGGCGCCGGATTCGTCCCGGGGCGGACTCGACGGCCGGAAGCGTGCATTGAGGGCCCGCGCTTCCTCCTCGGCGACGAAGGGAATTGTCAGCGCGCGGGAAAAGGGTGTGCCCTGGACGTCGACGCAGAAGCTGACCGTGGCTTCGCGCCGGTCCCGGGGCGAGCGCTGCAGGAGGGTCGCCTGGGCGCGATCATCGAACACCAGCACCCAG
>JBIKVA010000104.1:0-8807 GCA_044357085.1 Steroidobacteraceae bacterium
ACGTCGGTACCGGTGATGTCGAGGCCGAGGATCGAGCCGGCAACCGGCCGCCCGGTCGAGTAGAGGCGCTCGAGCTCGCCGATGCTCGCGGTCTTGCCGCGCGGCACACCACAAGGATCGGTGATGAACAATTGCACCGCCTCGCAGTCCGGATGTCGTGCCAGGAATCTTTGCAGCTCGTCACTCATGACAGACCCAGGACATCAAGGAAATCGGCAGCATGGGCGCAGAGCGCATCGATCGCCCCGGGCGGAAGCATCGGTGCCGTCAGCATCATGTTGTGGAACGGCGTGACCAGCAGGCCACGATTCAGCAGCCACAGGTGGAGCGCATGCTCGAGTTCGGGCTGCATCGCCGACTCTGCCTCGCTGCCGTTGCGCGGCGCGGGACCGAAGCCGAATTCGACGCGGGCACCCACCCGCGAGACATGCCAGTCGAGACCGGCGCGGGAAAACAGCGCAACCAGCCCGGCCTCGAGGCGGTCAGCACCCGCCTGCATCGCTGCGTGCGTAGCCTCCGTATGCAGGTGTTCCAGGGCCGCCGAGAGTGCCGCGAACGCCAGTGGATTGGCGGCCAGTGTCGTTCCCATGCCCGAGTGCCCGGCCGCGCGGTTGGCAAGCACGACCTGCATCTGCGACTCGACTTCAGTCGTGAAGCCGAACACCGCACAGGGCAGGCCACCGGCGATGGCTTTGCCACACACCCAGAAATCAGCCTCGACTCCGTGGCGACCGGCGTAGCCACCGGGCCCTGAGGAAAGGGTATGGGTCTCGTCGATGACCAGCAACACCCGATGGCGCCGGGTGATCTCCCGCAGCGCCTCGAGGTAACCCGGTGCCGGCAGCACCATGCCGACGTTGGTCATCACGGGTTCGGCGATCACTGCGGCGATTTCGCGGGCGCGCGCGGGGTCACCGAGTTCGCTCTCCAGCGCTGCGAAGTCATTGAACTCGATCGCCACCGCTGCGTCGCTCGGATCGAATGCCGGTCCGATGGCGCCCTCGCGCGGCACGGTACGGCCCGAACGCCGACGCACCATGGTCTCGTCCACGGTGCCGTGATAGCAGCCGTGGAACACCAACACCTTGCGGCGCCCGGTGATCGCGCGCGCCCAGCGGAGCACGGCGCGGTTGGCGTCGGTGGCGGTCTGCGTGACCTGCCAGAACGGCAGCCGAAACCGCCGTGCGAGTGCCTCTCCCACCGCCGCCACGCGTTCGTCGGGCAGCATGCAGGTGAGTCCCCGGCTGGCCTGCGCGGCGAGCGCCGCGGCCATGGCGGGCGGCGAATGACCGAACATCGCGCCGCTGTCGCCGAGGCAGAAATCGGCATAGTCGATATCGTCGACGTCGGTCACGGTCACGCCACGGGCCGCGGCCACCGACAGCGGGAACGGCGTGCCCCAGTCGCTCATCCAGTGCATGGGGACGCCGGCAAGCCAGTGCTCCCGCGAGCGCGCGGCGAGCGTTCGCGACCGCGGTCGACGTGCGACGAACGCGAGGCGCTCGCGCTCGATGAGTGAAGACAGCTCCGACGCCCGCGGCGTCGCGCTCATTTGGCCTTGCGCGGCTTTGCAGGGCGTGCGCGCGAGACCGGCTTCGCGGGCCTCTCCGCAGTGGAACGCCTGGCACCCTTCACGGCCGGCTTGCTGCTCGGCCTCGAGTCGGATTTGGAGTCGGACTTGGCGTCGGCTTTGGCGTCCGCCTTGGCAGCGGGAGCGGAGTCCGCCGCAGCCTTCGACTCGGACTTGGCGTCGTCCTTGGCCTCGTCCTTGGCCTCGGCCTTCGGCTTATCGTCACCCTCGCCGCCGGCGAGATTGCGCTTCTTGTCCTGTTCGGACTTGAAATCGGTCTCGTACCAGCCAGCACCCTTCAGGCGGAACACGGGTGCGGACACGAGCTTGACGAGGGCGCTCTTGCCACACTTGGTGCACTTGCGCAGGGGCTTGTCGTTGATCTTCTGCAGAACCTCGATCTCGGCACCGCAGGCCCGGCATTGGTATTCATAAAACGGCATGGCGGGGGATTATAGCGACTGGAAGTCGCGGCCCGATCACACCGCCTTGCCGAAACTCAGCCGGCCATCCTCGCCGACGGCCACCCGGATGCAATCGCCGGGGGCATACAGCCCCTGCAGCAACTGCTGTGCGAGCGGATTCTCGATCTGCTGCTGGATCGCACGCTTCAGCGGCCGTGCCCCGTAAACCGGGTCGAAACCGGCCTCGCCAAGCAGGTCCCGCGCCTTGTCGTCGAGCGCCAGGTCGAGACCGCGGTCGATCAGACGCTTGCGCAGTTGGCCGAGCTGGATGTCGACGATCGCGCGGATCTGCTCGGTACCGAGCGGATGGAAGACGACGATGTCGTCGATACGGTTGATGAATTCGGGACGGAAATTCTGCTGCACGATCTCGAGCACGGCACTCTTCATGCGCACGTAGTTGCGCTCGCCGGCGTGCTCCTGGATGACCTGCGAGCCGAGGTTCGAGGTCATGATCACCACCGCGTTGCGGAAGTCGACCGTGCGACCCTGGCCATCGGTCAGCCGGCCGTCGTCGAGCACCTGCAGCAGCACGTTGAATACGTCCGGATGCGCCTTCTCCACTTCGTCGAGAAGGATCACGGCATAGGGCCGGCGGCGCACCGCCTCGGTGAGATAGCCGCCCTCTTCGTAGCCGACGTAGCCCGGAGGCGCCCCGATGAGGCGCGCCACCGAATGCTTTTCCATGAACTCGGACATGTCGATACGGACCATCGACTCTTCGGTGTCGAACAGGAACTCGGCGAGCGCCTTGCAGAGTTCGGTCTTGCCGACTCCGGTGGGCCCGAGGAACAGAAACGAGCCGTTCGGCCGCCGCGGATCGGCGAGCCCGGCACGCGAGCGGCGGATGGCGTTGGCGACGATACGCACCGCCTCGTCCTGGCCGACCACGCGACGCGCCAGCGCATCTTCCATGCGCAGCAGCTTTTCCTTCTCGCCCTCGAGCATCTTGGAGACCGGGATGCCGGTCCACTTCGAAACGACCTCGGCGATCTCCTCTTCGGTGACCTTGTTGCGTACCAACTGAGTCTCGCGCCCCTCGGCGGCCTGCGCCTCGGCAAGCCGCTTCTCCAGTTCGGGGATGCGGCCGTACTGAAGTTCGGCCATGCGCGACAGATCGCTGCGGCGCCGTGCGGCCTGCAGTTCGTTGTTGGCCCGCTCGAGCTCTTCTTTGATGCCGGAAGCGCCCTGCAGCGAGGCCTTCTCGCTCTTCCATATCTCCTCGAGATCGGCGTACTCCTTCTCGAGCTGTGCGAGGTTCTCCTCGAGCGCAGCGAGGCGTTTGCGCGTGGCCTCGTCCTTTTCCTTCTGCAGCGCCACCTGCTCGATCTTCAGCTGGATGATGCGCCGCTCGAGCTTGTCGAGCGCCTCGGGCTTGGAGTCGATCTCCATGCGGATGCGCGCCGCGGCCTCGTCGATGAGATCGATGGCCTTGTCGGGCAACTGGCGATCCGCGATGTAGCGATGCGAGAGCATAGCCGCCGCGACGATCGCCGGGTCGGTGATGTCGACGCCGTGGTGGACCTCGTAGCGCTCCTGCAGCCCGCGCAGGATGGCAATGGTGTCTTCCACCGAAGGCTCGTCCACCAGCACTTTCTGGAAGCGGCGCTCCAGAGCGGCGTCCTTTTCGATGTACTTGCGGTATTCGTCGAGCGTAGTGGCACCGACGCAGTGGAGTTCGCCGCGGGCGAGCGCGGGCTTGAGCATGTTGCCGGCGTCCATGGCACCCTCTGCCTTGCCGGCGCCCACCATGGTGTGCAGCTCGTCTATGAACAGGATCACCTGCCCTTCCTGCTTGGCGAGATCGTTGAGCACGCCCTTGAGACGCTCCTCGAATTCGCCACGGAACTTGGCGCCGGCGATCAGCGCGCCCATGTCGAGCGCCAGAATGCGCTTGTTGCGCAGGCTCTCGGGCACCTCGCCGTTGATGATGCGCTGGGCAAGCCCTTCGACGATCGCGGTCTTGCCTACGCCCGGCTCGCCGATGAGCACCGGGTTGTTCTTGGTGCGACGCTGCAGCACCTGGATGGTACGGCGGATCTCGTCGTCGCGACCGATCACCGGATCGAGCTTGCCGTCGCTCGCGCGGCGGGTGAGATCGACGGTGTACTTCTCGAGTGCCTGACGGCCCTCCTCCGCGTTCGCATCCTGCACGCGTTCGCCGCCGCGGACCTCGTCTATCGCCTTCTCGAGTGCCGCGCGCGCAAAACCCGCGTCCTTGAGCAGGCGGCCGAGCAGCGCCTTGTCCTCGAACGCGGCGAGCACGAACAGTTCGCTCGAGATGTACTGGTCACCCTTGCCCTGCGCGAGTTTGTCGGTGACGTTGAGCAGACGCTGCAGGTCGTTGGAGACGTGGATCTCGCCAGGCGTGCCGTCGACCTTCGGGAGCCGCTCGAGCGCGGCGAGCAGGTCGGTTCGCAGCCGCTGCACGTTGCCGCCTGCCTTGACGAGCAGCGGCCGCACCGTGCCGCCCTGCTGGTCGACCAGTGCGAGCAGCACGTGCGCGGGTTCGATTATTTGATGGTCGCGACCCAGCGCGAGCGACTGCGCCTCGCCGAGGCCCTGCTTGAATCGTTCGGTAAGTCTTTCCTGTCGCATGGGTAGCGCCCCGCGTGAGCCGATTGTCGATACCCGCTTAAGTTAGGGCGGCAACGTGGCTTTCAAGGGTACGCGCCGCGCAGGCCACGCGGTCAGTGCAACTGCGCCTCGGCGATCATCACGAGACCGATACCGACACCGATCCACAACAGCTGGAAGGCGCTGGCGCGCAGGTCGGTGCGCTTGTGCAGACCGGGGATGAGATCGGCAACCGCAACGTAGAGCAGACTCGCCGCCGCCACGGCAAGCGCGTAGGGCAGCAAGCTCATGGCATCGCGCAGGGCCCACCAGCCCACCAGTCCGCCAAGCACTGCGGTAAGGCTGGAGGCCACGTTCCAGAGCAGGGCCTTGGCGCGGCTGAACCCGCCATGCAACAGCACTGCGAAGTTGCCGACTTCCTGCGGGATCTCATGGGCCATGATCGCGAAAGTTGTTACCACGCCGAGATGGAAATCGGTCAGGAAGGCCGCCGCGATCAGCACCCCGTCGATGAAGTTGTGCAGCCCGTCGCCCACCATCACCAGCCACCCCGAAGCCTCGCGGCGATGGTGCTCGTGCGTATGCGCGGTCTCGACTGCCTCGGTGTGGCAATGGCGCCAGAGCAGGAACTTCTCGAGCACGAAAAAGACACCGATGCCAACGAGCAGGGCGACGCCGATGCCGTGCACACGCAGCGGACCGGCGGCCATCACCGCGTGCGGAATGAGCGCAAGCAGCGCCGTGGCCAGCAGTGCGCCGGTGGCAAAGCTGACCGAATGCGGCAGCAAGCGGTCGCGTCTGCTGTCGGGCAACAACAGGAACACGGCGGCGATCAGCGCCGAAAACACTCCGCCCAGGGCGGTGAAGAGGAGGATCGTAGGCAGGAGGTTTCCGGTATACATGCTGTTATATTCTAACACCAGAGCAGGGCTGCCATGCGGCCGGTGCGTTGCTCACGCCGGTGGGAGAAGAACCGGACCGGGTCGGCTGCGGTGCACCACTCGCCGCCGCTGATGCGCGTCAGTCCGCACGCTGCGAGCCGCTGGCGCGCCAGTTGCGGCAGATCGCACTGCCAGCGGCCTCGCGGATTGCGCGCGAATGCCGATGCCGCCGACGGTTGTTCCGTAAGGAAAGCCGCACGCACCTCATCCCCCACCTCGAAATGCGCCGGGCCGATGCAGGGACCGAACCAGGCGACGACTCTTTCCGCCGGAGTGCCCATCGCCTCGAGGGTGGCCTCCAGCACGCCACCGGCGAGCCCGCGCCAGCCTGCGTGGGCGGCACCGAGCACCCCGCCATCCTCGCTCGCGAACAACACCGGCAGACAATCGGCGACCTGGATCGCCAGCACCACGCCGCGCGAGCGGGTCACCACGGCATCGGCCCGCGGCCGAGTGCCCGGCGCCGGCAAGGCGCCGTCATCGACGGCCAGCACATCGCTACCGTGGACCTGCTCGAGCCACACCGGCTCGGCCGGCAGGCGCAGCGCGTGAACGAGACGGCGCCGGTTCTCGGCCACCGCCGCCGGGTCGTCGCCGACGTGCACGCCGAGGTTGAGCGTGTCCCAGGGCGCTGTACTGGCGCCGCCGCTGCGTAACGAGAACGCCGCGCGCACGCCGGGCGGGGCCGCCCACCGCGGCTCGAGCAGCGGCAGGGTCATCGGCCGTCCCCCGCCGCCCCGAGCGCGGCGAGCAGCGCCACGAAATCTTTGGGCAGCGCCGACTCGAACTCGAGTTCGCGACCGGTCACCGGGTGCTGCAGGGTCAACCGGGCCGCATGCAGTGCTTGCCGCTTGAAAGCGGCCAGCGCGGCAAGCAGCGCGGGACTTGCACCGGGCGGCTGCCGACGCCTTCCCCCGTACACGGGGTCGCCGACGATCGGGTGGCCGACGTGCGCGAAATGCACGCGGATCTGGTGGGTGCGGCCGGTCTCGAGTTGGACGCGTGCGAGCGTGTGCGCGCGGAACCGGCGTTCGATCCGATAGTGCGTCACCGCCTCTCTGCCATCACCGCGCACCGTCATGCGCGTACGCTGGGTGCGGTGCCTGCCGATCGGCTCGTCGATGGTGCCACCGCCGGTCATCACGCCGTGGCAGAGCGCGAGATACTCGCGACCCACTTCGCGCGCCGCGAGTGCCCGCACCAGCGCCGCATGGGCGAGCGGCGTGCGCGCCACCACCAGCAGCCCGGAGGTGTCCTTGTCGAGCCGGTGGACGATGCCGGCGCGCGGCACCCGCGCAAGTTGCGGCTCGAGCGCGAGCAGCGCGTTCTGCAAGGTGCCGCCGGCGACCCCGGCGCCCGGGTGTACCACGAGGCCCGCAGGTTTTTCGACGACGAGAATGGCCGCATCGCGGTGCAGGACGCGAAACGGCACGGCGGCGGTGCCGGGCTGGACCGTGTCGTCCGCCGGGAAATCGGCGTCGACGCGCAGACGCTGACCGGCGTGCACCGTATCGCTGCGGTCTGGTACGACGCCGTCGAGATGCACCCGACCGGCGTCGATCCAGCGCTGCAGCCGCGACCGCGAATACTGCGGCAGCATCCTGGCGAGTACGGCATCGACCCGGCCGGCAGGCTCGTCGTCCGGAACGGTCAGTTCGTGGACTTCGGCGGGCGGGGGCTGGACGGTCTTCTTTCGGGTGGGGGACATGCGCTCGGATATAATGCCCGCCCGCGGTGGGTTGAAGCCAACGCGTGATCCTCATCCAACGCGGCTGCGAATCCACCGAAGACCTCCACCCCGGACACCACCACGATGACGCCGAAGCTGACGACGGCCCACCTTCCCGCACCCGCCCTGCGGCGGCTTGCCGTGGCCATACTCCTGTTGCTGGCGCTCGCCGTGCTGCTCGGTGGCTGCGCTTCGGGACGCGAGGACATGGATCTCGCCAAGGGGGGGCCGGGACTCGTCTACGAGCGCGCTCGCAAGTCGCTGGACAACCAGGACTACGAAAACGCGATCCGCCTTTATGAGGCGCTGGTGGCGCGCTATCCGTTCGGTGCCGAGGCCCGGCAGGCGCGGCTCGACCTGATCTACGCCTACTACAAGGGTCGCGAGAGCGAGTCGGCGCTCGACCAGGCCGACACCTTCATCCGCGAGAACCCCACCCATCCGCGCATCGACTACGCCTGGTACGTCAAGGGCCTGGTCGACTTCGAGCGCTCAGCCAATTTCCTCGAACGCTGGCTCGACGTCGATCTGGACGCGCGGCCGCCGCAGACAGCAAGACGGGCGTTCAACTCGTTCCGCAAAGTCGTCGAGGAGTATCCTAAAAGCGAGTACGCGCACGACGCGCGCCGCCGGATGGTCCATCTGCGCAACCGGCTCGCCGACTACGAACTCTACGTCGCCCGCCACTACGTTGCCCGTGGCGCCTGGGTGGCGGCCGCGCGGCGCGCCAAGGAAACCATCGAACAGTACGACGGTGCCCCTGCCGTCAGGGAATCGCTCGAGTTGCTGATCCTTTGCTACGACCGTCTCGGCATGCAGGAACTCGCTGCGCAGTCGCGTGAAATCTATGCCGCCAACTACGGCGGCGTCGCCGAGAAAGTGGTACCTACCAGCAAGCCATGGTGGAAGGTCTGGGGCTGAGTGGCGTTCAGCGCCGGTAGCCGTTCGTGATCGGGTAGCGCCAGTCGCGACCGAAGGCCCGGCGGCTCACGCGCACCCCGGGCGGCGCCTGCCGCCGCTTGTACTCGTTGCGTTTGACCATTTCGAGCACGCGCGCCACGGTAGCCCGCTCGAAACCGCGGGCGACGATTTCTTCGACCGACAAGTCCTGTTCGATGAAGGCCTCGAGTATCGGATCGAGGGTCTCGTACGGTGGCAGGGAATCGACGTCCTTCTGGTCGGGACGCAGTTCGGCCGAGGGTGGCCGCTCGATCACCCGCGCCGGAATCACGGGCGAGTCGCCGCGCCGGCTTGCAGCGGCGTTGCGCCACGCCGCCAGACGATAGACCAGGAGCTTGCTGCAATCCTTGATCGGTGCGAAACCGCCGGCCATGTCGCCGTACAGGGTGGCGTAGCCGACGGCCATCTCGCTCTTGTTGCCCGTGGTGAGCAGCATGCGGCCGGTCTTGTTGGAGATGCCCATGAGCAGCAGCATCCGGCAGCGCGACTGGATGTTCTCTTCGGTCGCATCGACGGGTCGACCGGCAAATTCGCCGGCAAGCGAGGCCAGCGTCGCCGCAAACATG
>JBIKVA010000105.1:0-8797 GCA_044357085.1 Steroidobacteraceae bacterium
TGCGGTTCCACGGCTGGAAGCCCTGCACCGGAAACTCGTGCATCGAGATGAGATCGACCTTGGATCCCCAGCGGCGTTCGCCGCCCCATTCTTCGGGCGAGTTCTGCGCGAGGTCGATGAGCCGCAGCACGCGGTCGAGGTTGCGCTTGAGAGTCTTCGCGCGGTCGCGCAGGTCGATGGAGTAGAGCTGCGACTGGATGGCCGCGACGTTGACGAAGTCCTGCCGTAGCGGTGCCTTCGCGTACTGGCCGCGGTTGGCGACCGTCACGCTGGTGGCGGGCGACGCCCCTGCCTGCGGAGCCGGTGCGGGCGCAGGCGAAGCGTTCTGCGCCGCAGCCTCGCCGGCCTGGCTCGTGCCCACGGCGGCAGCGAGGCTGGCCGCGGCAGCGCCGGTCAGCAGCGAACGACGATCCATTCCGGAAGATTTCTTTGACATGGCAGTGGTGCCCCTCGTATCGACAGGTTATTTCTTTGGCCCAAGTCCTAGCGCGGTCACGTCCATGACGTGCAGTTGCAGCCCCGACATGAACCCGGCCCCCGGTCCCGCGCTGCGCGAACTCGTCCAGACCATTTTTCGTCCATCCGGCGATACGGCAGGGAAACCGTCGAACCCCTCGTCGAAGGTAATGCGCTTCGGCGGCGTCGTGCCGTCGAGGTAGCCGAGGTACACCTCCCAGTTGCGCGGCGTCTCGGCGCGCACGAACAGGAAATGTTCGCCGTCGGGGGTGGGATAGGGTGCCCAGTTCATGTCGTGGGTAAAGGTGCGTGGCTTGCGGTCGCTGCCATCGCGCTTGATGGTGTAGATGGTCATAGGCGTCGGCTTCTGGTCGTACTCCGAAGCCTTCCACGCACGGAACAGGATGGTTTCGTTGTCCGGCAGGAAATAGGGCGCGCCTTCCTGGTCGTCTTCCGTGAAGGTGAGCTGCCGCTCGCCCGTGCCGTCCGAGTTCATGACCCACAGATCCATGTTGCCGTTCGTCATGCGGCCGAAGACGATCCATTTGCCGTCGGGCGAGACCGTGACTTCCGCCTCGTACTGCTGGTTGTTGGTGAGACGCTTGACGTTCTTGCCTGCGCGGTCCGAGACGTAGAGCTCTGCGCCCTGCGGGTAGTTGCGCCAGTCCGACCAGTTGCCCATCGGCATGTTCATGTTGTCGCGGATCGAGGTCCAGACGAGGCGCTTGCCGTCGGGGAAGAAGTACGAGCAGCCGTCCCAGCCGCGATCGTTGATGAGGACTTCTTCGGTACCCGAGTCGGTGAAGGTCTTGGTGAGAAAGCCCGAGAGACCGCGAGCGCTCTTCGCCGCGAGCGGGCTTTTGACCTGGGCGATGAGGTGTTCGCTGTCCGGCCCGTAGTAGGCCTCGGCGGCTTCGGCGACGTTGGGAATTTGCCAGGAGGGCATCTCGCCCTCGCGCGTCGACACCGTGGCGCCCTGCGGCACCTTCACCGGCGCAGCCGTGACCGCAGGTGCAGTCGCCGCCGCCGTTGCGGACGTGGCCATGACCCCGGCGAGCGTGATGCCCGCTGCACAAAGACCGGCCAAGGCAAATATTTTGTTGCGAACCGTTCTCATTCTTGAACCCCCATGCAACGACCTGCCGAAAAATGACCGCGTGGTCGTCAATGATTGCTTTGGTTATGGCCCGATCACCGCGTGACTCTTCCGTCGTCGGGCGGGCGGGTGTAGGTTTGGCATAGCAACCGCTAAAAAACAATAGCGGAGCTTGGGAGGTTCACTCAAATGGTCAGTTCCAAAAAGGGAGTCCGTCCGCTGTGGGCGGCTGTTTCTTTGATTATCGCCGCGGCAGCGGCTCAACCCGGTTTCGCGCAGGCGTCAGCCGACGATTCGCTCGGCCTCGAGGAGGTCGTGGTCACCGCGCGCAAGACGAGCGAGCAGCTCATCAACGTGCCGCTGGCCATAACGGCGTTCACCGCCGAGGCCATCGCCGCTCGCGGCATCACCAACCTCGATGACGTAGCCGCCTTCACGCCCGGCCTGACCTTCTCGAACGTCATTGGTGACTTCCTGCCGGCGCCGGTAATCCGCGGTGTGGCGCCGATCGACATCTTCGGCGAGCTCAACACCGCCATTTTCTTCGATGGCGTATACGTGTCTGGTCGCGAAGGTATCAACTTCAACCAACTCGACCTCGAACGCATCGAGGTCGTGAAGGGCCCGCAGGCGGCGCTGTATGGACGCAACGCGTTCAGCGGCGCCATCAACTACGTATCGGCCAAGCCCAGCAACGAATTCAGGTCGAAGGCTACGGCCACGATCGGCAATCGGGGCAAGAAGCTGGCGTCGCTCACGGTCAGCGGTCCGATCGGTGACAACGGGCTCAAGGGTCGCGCCACCTTCCTGCGCGACCAGTGGGACGGGTCCTACGAAAATCAGTATTCCGGTCCGGGTCGCAAGGAGACCATCGGCGGTTACGAGTTCTCGACCTTCAATGGCACCCTGCTGTGGGAAGCGACCGACACCTTCACCGCTGAGCTGGGCGTTTACGTGTCGAGCGACAACGTCGACAACTCGCCTACCACGGCGGCGACGGCCAACTGCGAGGATCGCCGGGTTCGCGACCAGAAGCTTGGTGTCGCCGCGCCGCGCTCAAGCCGTCTGCTCAACTATTGCGGCGAGCTGCCCGCGGTCGACGAAAACTCCCTTAGCGCGGTTCCCGGGGCTTCGGGTGAAAAGCGCCACCTCAATCGCAGCCATCTGAAGCTCTCGTGGCAGGTTGGCGGCGGCACGCTCGATTCCATAACCGGGTACTCGAAGGTCAGCCAGGGGTTCCTTGTTGACGGCAGCCGCAACTCCGGCGAGACGGTGCTGTTCTCCTACCAGCCGCTGCCGGTACGGACGGTACCGGGCCTTGGCGTGACGAGTGGTCCGCGCAAGACCTTCACCACCGGCCTGCTGCAGATCGGTGGCGTCGACAAGACCGAAGAGACCAGTCAGGAGATACGCTTCGCCAGCGATCGCGAAAAGGCGCTCCGATACTCGTTCGGCGCGTACTACTACGAGAACAGCTCGGGCGGTGGAATCGACGGGGTGGTCGCGACCCAGAAGCTCCCCGCGGACTTCTATTCCTTCTGCCTCGCCTGCACCGCGCTGGGTCCGACCACCCTGGTCGACTTCGCGCCGGGCGCCGGCAATGCGGCTTTCCTGCCGTGGTTCCAGGATCCGGTCGGTGGCGCCAACTTCAGTGAGGTCATCATCGACAAGGCGTCGGCGCCGTCGGTGTTCGCGGCCCTGGAGTACGACTTCAACGACCGCCTGACCGGTTCCGTCGACGCACGCTACACCGACGAGGAGCGATCGTTCCTCGACAAGCGCACGGGCTCGAACGGCAAGGACAACTGGGAACTGCTCAGCTGGCGCACCAGCCTGCGCTACAAGCCCGCCGAGCGAATCACCTTTTTTGCAGGCATCGCCCACTCGGAGAAAGCAGGTGACTTCGATCCGACGACGGTACGCCTCATTACCAATCCGACCGTCGATGTCACGGTTCCCGGGGCTTTCGATGCGGAAACGCTGATGAGTTACGAGTTGGGTGTGAAAGCCGAGCTGCTGGATCGCCGGCTTGGGATCGAGCTCGATCTCTACTATATCGACTGGAAGGACATCGTCATCCCGCAGGTGGTGTCGAGCATCAACGGGCAGGATATCGTCACGCCTACCGGCGTCAACGTGAATGGCGGCGATGCCTCGATCAAGGGCGTGGAGCTGTCGATCGTCGCGCGCGTCGCCAAGGGCGTCGATCTGAACATCGGCGCTTCCTATGCCGATCCGAAGTATGACCGCGCGAAGGTGGACAGCTTCATAGACTTCCCGACTTTCGCGCCGACCGGCGACGTATCCGGCAACCAGATCCTGCGTACCTCCAAGGTGCAGGCGAATGCGGGTCTGCAGTACTCCGCAGAGCTGGGTTCGGGCAGAGAGTTCTTCGTCAGGGGTGACGTGTCCCACCGCGGCAAGCAGTTCGCGGATGCCTCCAATCAGACGATCGTGCCGGCGTCGACCAACGTCAATGCGTCGCTCGGCGTTCGCAGCGACGCATGGTCGGTGGAGCTCTGGGGCCGCAATCTCACCGATGAGGACGCACCGACCGGCGCTTTCCGCGACGTTTACTTCGGCAACACGCTGCCGAACGGCACGTACTCGGGCGGCACCTTCTTCCCGTTCCGCTACAGCGTGTCGCATCCGCGCCGGCAGACCTACGGGGTCACGCTGCGCTACAACTTCTGAAGGGAAGCTGGACGCTGAAAGGCCCTGCCTCTCGAACCCCGCTGGTCGCCCTCCTGCTCGCCGGCCTTCTGGCCGGCGGGCAGTGTCGGGCGGAGAGCGCCCCCGTGCCGAGAGGACCGGAGCAACTGCGGATCGGCGATCCCGCACGCCGCGATCGCACGGTGTCGCCCGTGCTCGACGGCATCCTCGACACCCGGCGGGGCGAGCTCATCGACAGCGTCGAATTCGCCCGACGCCTGCGCGATGTGCGCGTGCTCTTCATCGGCGAGGAGCACACCAACGGCGAATTCCACCGCGTCCAGCTGCGTGCCATCGAGGCCCTGCACGCCGCCGGGCGCAAGGTGATCGTCGGTCTCGAGATGTTTCCCTGGGGAGACAACCCTGCTCTCGAGCGCTGGAGCCGCGGTGAACTCGACGAAAAGCGCTTTCTCGACGAATCGCGCTGGTACGAGGTGTGGTCGCATCATTGGGGCCACTACCGCGACATCTTTTTCTTTGCCCGTGATCACAAGCTGCGGCTCGTCGGTCTCAACGCGCCGCGCGAAGTGGTTCGTGCGGTGCGTGCGGCGGGAGGCTTCGACGGCCTGGATCCCGCGATGCGCGGCCGGCTGCCACCGGTGGTCGACGTGTCGAGTGTGGAACACCGGCAGCTAGTCCAGTCGTACTTTGACCCGGACGATGCCCTGCACTCGAAGATGAGCGCAGCAGACCAGGAGCGACTCTATCTCGCACAGGTCACCTGGGACGCCTCGATGGGCTGGCAGGCCGGGCAGGCATTGTCGGTGCCCGTCGATCCGCAGGAGATCGTGGTGGTGCTGATCGGTGCCGGTCACGTGGCCTACGACCTCGGCGCGGCACGCCAGTTGGCCGGCGGCTTCAGGGGCGGTATCGCGTCGCTGATTCCCGTGACCGTGCCGCCGTCGGTACCCGGCGCCGGAGCGAAGACCGTGAGCGCAGCCTACGCGCAGTTTCTCTGGGGAGTGCCGCAGACCGCGCAGCCGACGCTGCCGGTGCTCGGCGTCTCGCTGATGGGACGTATCGGCAAGGAGCCGACCCAGGTCATACAGGTCGATGCCGACTCGAGCGCTGCTGCCGCGGGCATCCGGGTGGGTGATGTACTGCGCAGTCTCGATGGCGCTGCGGTCGACGGCACCGCTGCGCTGCAACGCAAGGTGGGGGACTACCGATGGGGCGATTCGGCATTGCTGGCGATCGAGCGCAACGGGCAGCCGCTCGAGCTGACCGTGCACTTTCGACGACACTGATTTTTTTGTCCTTGGGGGCCGCGGCCCTCATGCTCGCCGCGACCGCGCCGGCGCGTGCGGCGACCGAAGCGGTCTCGCACTACGAGTTGCAGGTCGCGATCGATCCGGCATCCCGCTCGCTCGACTCGCAAGTGCGGCTCGAGGTGCCCGAGGCGAGTGCCGGCCGCCCGGTCGAATTCCTGCTGGCATCCACGCTGGAGATCGTCGCGGCGGAGCCGTCGGTCGAGCGACTGCCGGCCGCGGGAGTCCGTGCTTTCACCGGTATCAACGGTTCCGCGGCTGCGATCACCGCGTCTGGACGCGCCGCGCGCTACCGCGTGGTGCTGCCGCCCGGCAGTCGTTCCCTGCGCTTGCATTACCGCGGCAAGGTGGATTTCGGTTTCGATACGCCCGGCCAGGAATATGCCCGCGGCTTCAGTGAAACCGCCGGCGTCATCAACGAGCAGGGCGTGTATCTCGCCGGCAGCACCCTCTGGTATCCGTATCTCGGCGAGACGCTGTTCACCTTCGAGCTGGCCGCCAGTGCCCCCGCCGGCTGGCGATTGATCAGTCCCGGCAGCGGTACTTCCGCCGGCAGCGACGCGCGCTGGAAGGCCACGACACCGGTCGACGAACTGCATATCGTGGGTGGGCCGCTGACGCGCTACGCCCGGCAGGCCGGGGCGGTCAGCGCGGAGGTATACCTGCGCAAGCCCGACGAGGCATTGGCGGCGAAGTATCTCGAGGCGACGGCGCGCAATCTGGAGATGTACCGCACGCTGATCGGTCCTTACCCCTACGACAAGTTCGCCCTGGTCGAGAACTTCTGGGAAACGGGCTACGGCATGCCGAGCTTCACGCTGCTCGGTCCGCAGATCATCCGTTTCCCGTTCATTCTCACGTCTTCCTATCCCCACGAGATCCTGCACAACTGGTGGGGCAACGGCGTGTTCGTCGATTACTCGGGCGGCAACTGGTGCGAGGGGCTCACGGCCTACCATGCTGACCATCTCTACAAAGAGCAACTCGGACAGGGCGCCGAGTACCGTCGCGATACGCTGAAGAAGTACCGCGACTTCGTGAAGGACGCGCGCGACTTTCCGCTGGTCGAGTTCCGCTCGCGCCACAGTCCGGCGACCGAGGCGGTGGGTTACGGCAAGGCGCTGATGACTTACCACATGCTGCGTCGACGCGTGGGTGACGAGGCCTACATTCGCGGCCTGCAGCGGTTCTATCGCGAGCAGCGCGGCAAGCGCGCGGGTTTCGCGGACCTTGCACGGGCCCACGGCGCCGCCGCGAAGCAGGATCTCGGCGCGTTCATGACTCAGTGGGTGACCCGCGCCGGTGCACCCGAACTGCAGCTGGCCGGTGTTGCGGTGGCTGCCGACGGCAGCGTCCGCGGCGAATTGCGCCAGGTGCAGAAGGGCGAGCCCTTCGACATCGAGGTCCCGGTGGTGCTGCGCACTGCGAACGGCCTCGAGAGTTTCGCGGTACGCAGTACCGCGGCGAGCACGCGCTTCGAGCTGCGGCCGACCGCCGCGGTGCTAGGGCTCGAAGTCGATCCCGAGTTCGATCTGTTCAGGTTGCTCGATGCCCGCGAGACTGCACCGTCGCTGGGGCAGATGTTCGGTGAACCCGAAGTGCTCGCGGTGCTGCCCGCCAGGGCGTCGCCGCAGATGCTCGAGGCCTATCGGAACATGCTCGCTTTCTGGGGCGGCGGCGGAGCACAGAAGTTCGTCATCATCGAGGATCGCGCGCTGCGCGAGCTGCCCGCGGATCGGCCCGTCTGGGTGTTCGGCCGTGAAAATCTTTGGGCAGCGAAGCTGTTTGCGTCGGACTCGTCCATCGGGCTGCAGGTCGACGCCAACGGTATCGTGGCGAACGGTACGCAGGTGCCGTTCGCCGATCACTCCCTGGTCGTGGTACGTCGCCATCCCGGTGCTGTCGCAAAAGCGGTGGGCTGGATAGTCATCGATCCGCTCGCCGCCGCCGAGGGCCTTGCGCGCAAGCTGCCGCACTACGGCAAGTATTCCTGGCTGGGATTCGCAGGCACCGAACCTGCCAACGTCGCCAAGGGTGAGTGGCCCGCGGCCGACTCGCCGCTGCACCTCGATCTGCGCGCGGCCGCTGCCCGCACCGGGCCGCTGGCTTCGGGCGGCTACGCGAGGCGCGCACCACTTGCACGCCTGCCTGCCGTGTTCGACGGTGCCGCGATGTTGCGCGACATCGGCTGGCTCGCCGATCCGGCCCGCGAGGGACGCGGCATGGGCAGCGCCGGGCTCGACGCTGCCGCGGATTACGTCGCGGCCGCCTTCGGCGCCGCGAAACTGAAGACCGTCGCCGAGGCTTTCACCGCCACGGCGCAGATCGCGTCCGCCGGCTCCGAGGGCTACTTCCAGCCCTTCGCCTTCACCCCGCAGGGTGCGCAGCAGCCGCTGCGACTGCGCAACGTGATCGGCGTGCTGCCCGGCAGCGATCCGCGGTTTGCCGGCGAGGCTGTCATCGTCTCGGCGCATTACGACCATCTCGGCCGCAGCGGTCCGGGCGTACGCATGAGCGAGGTCGGTCAGGTGCACCCCGGCGCTGACGACAACGCGAGCGGCGTTGCCGTGCTGCTCGAACTTGCGCGCGTGTTCGCCGCGGCCGGTCCGCCGCCACGCACGCTGGTGTTCGTCGCCTTCGCGGGCGAGGAGGCGGGCTTGCAGGGGTCGAAGTATTTCGTCACGCAGCCGCCCGTGCCGCTCACCGGCATCCGCTCGGTGCTGAACCTCGACACCGTGGGGCGCCTCGGCACGGGCGAGATCTCGGCCCTCGCCACGGGCACGGCGAGCGAGTGGCAGCACGTGTTTCGCGGCATCACCTTTTCCACCGGCATCCCGGTGCGCAGCATTCCCGGGGCCTCGCAATCCTCCGATCAGCAGAGCTTCATCGATCGCGGCATCCCGGGGGTACAGTTGTTCACGAGCGCCCATCTCGACTATCACCGGCCGACGGACACGGCTGATCGCATCGATGGCGACGGCCTCGTCAAGGTGGCCACCGTCGCCCGCGAAGCGCTCGATTACCTCGTGCAACGGCCCGCACCGCTCACGGTGACGATCGATGCCTCGATGACCACGATCCCGGTCGCGGGCTCCGCAGCGAGCACGGGTGGTGCGGTCGCAGCGGCCGCTGCGACTCCGGCGCGGCGCGTGTCCTTCGGGCTGGTGCCCGATTACGCGCATCAGGGTGCGGGCGTGCGCGCGGAGTCCGTGGTGCCCGACTCGCCTGCGGCACGCGCCGGCATCGCCGCAGGTGACGTCCTGCT
>JBIKVA010000010.1:0-27725 GCA_044357085.1 Steroidobacteraceae bacterium
CCATGCCGTACGCGCCGAGAACTGCGGGCGGAACAGGATGAAGTCACCGTAACGCTCGCTCATGTGCGCACGGATCTCGGCGTCGGTCTTGCCGGACTCGAGCAGTTCGCGCACTTCGCGACGCAGATCGCCCGCAAGGCCCACCGGCGAGTCGGCGATCGACTGGTTCTGGCACTGCATGCAACGCAGTTCATGCGACAACGCCCGGTAACGTTCCTGCAGCG
This sequence comes from Steroidobacteraceae bacterium, assembly GCA_044357085.1. Taxonomy (GTDB): domain Bacteria; phylum Pseudomonadota; class Gammaproteobacteria; order Steroidobacterales; family Steroidobacteraceae; genus UBA964. Next base: position 225 of record JBIKVA010000010.1, read on the forward strand.
ACGGATCGGCGAGTTCGACCGGATCGATCCCCCAGGATGCACCCGGCGCCAACCCCAGAGCGGAGCCGAACAGCAGCAGTCCGATCATCAACCCGCGACGGCGGTGCGTCATGACCCCGCCCCCGCTGCGGCATCCACCATACCGGCGGCGGGGCCTGGCAAGCGTGCAAGGAATTCGCGACTCCAGACCGCCGGCGTGAGCGGGCCGACATGCCGGTGGACCACCTTGCCCTGCGCATCGACGAGGAAGGTTTCGGGCGCGCCGTACACACCCCAGTCAATGGCGACTCGCCCGTCACGATCGACCGCGACGATGTCGTAGGGATTGCCGAGCTGGGCCAGCCAGTCGAGCGCCGCCGCGTCGTCGTCCTTCCAGTTGAGGCCGATCACCGTCACCACGTCACTGCGGGCGATCTCGAGCAGCATGTCGTGTTCGTTGCGACACTCGGGACACCAGGTACCCCAGACGTTGAGCACATACCAGCGACCGCGCATGGACGCGGCGTCGAAGCGCTCCTCGCTGCCCAGCACCGGCAGCGTGAACCCCGGGGCTGGCTTGCCGATCAGCGCGGAGGGAATGACCGACTTCTCCGGGGCGCGTTGTACGCCGACGAAGAGCACGGCGACGAGCAGCACGAAGACGCCGGCCGGCAGCAGGAACCGGCTCATGGCTCCGACTCCGCGCGATTGCGGTAGCGCCGGTCGGAGGCGGCGATCAGCCCACCCAGCGCCATGAAGAACGCAGCAAGCCAGACGTAGTTGATCAGGGGACGCACCTGCGCGCGTACGCTCCAGCGTCCGGCGCCAAGGTCTTCGCCGAGTGCGGCGAAGATGTCGCGGCTGAGTTGCATGTCGATGCCGGCCTCGGTCATGACCTGCCGCTGTACCCAGTAGTTGCGTTTTTCGGGATGCAGCAGGCCCACTTCGCGACCGTTCTCGGACACGACTATCTCGCCGCGCAGCGCGTCGTAGTTCGGACCTTCGATGTTCTGCATGCTGAGCAGGCGGTACTCGAATTCGCCCACTTTGCCCGACTCCCCGATGGCAAGGGCGAGATCACGCTCACGCGTGTAGGACTCGACCGCCGTGATGGAGATCACGAACATCCCGAGCGCTGCGTGCGCGATGGCCATTCCCACCACGCCCCGGCTGAGGGAAAGCCCGCGTCGCCAGCGGTCGACCGGATCGACGAGTGCGGACAACATCAGCCAGACCCCGAGCGCGAAGCCGATCGGCGTGAGCAGCTTCGCGCCGTCGTAGACGCCGAGCACCAGCACCAGGGTGACCAGCGCGCCGCCGAGCAGCGTCAGCAGGATCGCCGCGCGACGATCGGCGAGCCGGCCCTTCTTCCAGCCGGAGTGGATGCCGACAGCAGCCAGGGCCAGCAAAGGCAGCATGGGCAGCAGGAACACGGGATCAAAGTATTGACGGCCGACGGACAAGGTGCCGAGTCCGAGCGCATCCGCAATCAGGGGCGCCATGGTCCCGGCCAGCACCGCGCCGGCAGCCACCACCAGCAGGATATTGTTGAAGAGCAGGAAGGACTCGCGGGCGGTGAACTCGAAGCCGGCCGCGCTGCGCAGCAGCGGCGCCCGCCAGGCGTAGAGCGTCAGCGCGCCGCCGATGATGATGACGAGGAATGCAAGGATGAACATGCCGCGGCTCGGATCCGCCGCGAACGAATGCACCGACACGAGCACGCCGGAACGCACCAGGAAGGTGCCGAGCAGCGACAGCGAAAACGCGAGGATGGCCAACAGCAGCGTCCAGCTCTTGAACAGGCCGCGCTTCTCGGTGACGGCCAGCGAGTGGATGAGCGCGGTGCCCACGAGCCACGGCATGAAGGACGCGTTCTCCACCGGGTCCCAGAACCAGTAGCCACCCCAGCCGAGTTCGTAGTACGCCCACCAACTGCCGAGCGCGATGCCGACGGACAGAAACGCCCACGCGACCGTGGTCCACGGCCTTGTCCAGCGCGCCCAGGTCTGGTCGAGCCGGCCTTCGAGCATCGCGGCGCAGGCAAAGGCGAAGGCCACGGCGAAGCCGACATAGCCGGCGTAGAGCATCGGCGGATGCGCGGCGAGTGCCGGATCCTGCAGCAGCGGATTGAGGTCACGGCCGTCCGGCGCGGCCGGATCGAGGCGCATGAAGGGATTCGAGGTGAACAGCGTGAAGGCATAGAAACCCAGGCTGATCAGCCCCAGCACCCCGAGCACGCGCGCGGCAAAGCCCTCCGGCAGGCTGCGCGAGAGCATCGACACTGCCAGAGTCCAGCTGGCGAGGATCCACGCCCACAGCAGCAGCGAACCCTCGTGGGCACCCCACACTGCGGCGATGCGGTAGCCCACGGGCAACGCCGAGTTGGAATTGGCGGCCACGTACTCGACCGAGAAATCGTTCTGCACGAAGGCGGCGACGAGCACCGCCAGCGACAAGGTGATGGTCAGGAACTGGACCGTGACTGCGGGACGCACTGTCGCGAGCCAGGCGGGCATCCCGCGGGCCGCGCCGACGAGACCGAACACGGCCTGGGAGAGAGACGCGAGCAGCGCGAGGATGAGGGCGTAATGCCCGATTTCGGCGAGCATGGGGCGCTCAGGTCCGCGGCACGCTGCGCACGTCCGGGTTCACCGGCATGACACCACCGTGCTTTTCCTTGATCGCGCGCGCCACCTCGGGCGGCATGTAGTTCTCGTCGTGCTTGGCGAGGATCTCGTCGGCGACAAACACGCCGTTCTCACCGAGCCGGCCGTGCGCCACCACGCCCTGGTTCTCGCGGAAAAGATCCGGAACCACACCCGTGTAGACGACCTTAACGTCGTGCTTGAAGTCGGTGACCATGAAACTCATGTCGAGGCTGCCCTGCTGCCGCGCGACCGTTCCGGGGCGAACCATGCCGCCGAGCCGGAAGCGCTTTTCGATCGGCGCCTCGCCCGCCGCGACCTGCGATGGATCGAAGAAGAACATGACGTTCTCGCGGAAGGCGTTGAGCGCGAGGAGACCGGCGATGGATACACCGGCAAGGATGCCGACCACCAAAGTGATGCGGCGTTGGCGTGGGGTCATGTCGGACGATCCTCGTCTTGAATGGCGATGCGGCGGCGGGCGTCTTCCCGCGCCGCGGCATGGGCGCGCCGCGCGATGATCACGTTGGCCACGATGGCAAGCAGCGTCAGCCCGTAGGCGGGCCACAGAAACTGGGCGTAACCGCCCATGGCGAAGAAATCGCTCATGGCAGCAACCCGTTCATCGGAGAGCCTCGCGAACCCAGCTGGCGGTACGTTCGCGCCGCAGGATCTCGGCACGCAGCCGCACCAGCATGACGGCCGCGAAATAGAGCGTGAAGCCGAGCAGCATCATGAGCAGGGGCGCCAGCATGTCGAAGGGCATCGAGGGACGTTCCATCTTCATGACCGACGGCGCCTGGTGGATGGAGTTCCACCAGTCCACCGAGTAGCGGATGATCGGGATGTTGATCACGCCGACGATCGCGAGCACCGCGCTCGCGCGGTCGGCCCGGCCGAGATCGTCGATGCCGGATCGCAAGCCCATGTAGCCGAGGTACAGCAGCAGCAGGATCAACTGCGCCGTCAGGCGCGGGTCCCAAACCCAGTAGGTGCCCCACATCGGCTTGCCCCAGAGCATGCCCGTGGCGAGCGACACCGCCGTGAACCAGGCCCCGATGCCGGCACAACTCGCGGCGACGGCATGCGCGACCTTCATGCGCCAGATCAGGCCCACGGCCGCAGCCGAGGCCATGACGCCGTAGATCATGACCGACAGCCAGGCCGAAGGCGCGTGCACGTAGATGATCCGGAAGCCGTCGCCCTGCTGGTAGTCCGGCGGCGCCAGCACCAGCCCGGCGTAAAGGGCAGCGACGATCAGCACCCCGGCCGGCCAGGCAAACCAGGGCATCAGCCGCCCCGCGATGCGATAGACGTGGGGCGGCGAGCCGAACTTGTGAAACCAGGTCCAATCCATGCGTCCCCGTCACTCCATACCGATACGCACCGCGGCCGCCGTGGCCAGCGGTGCCAGAGTCAGCGCGAGCACCGCGAGCGACCCGAGCAGGTACAGTGGCCCTGTCAGACTTTCACCGGCAATCGCAAGTTCCGTAGCGCGTGCACCGAACACCAGCACCGGCACCGCGAGCGGCAAGGTGAGCAGCGACAGCAACACCCCGCCCCGCCGCACCGCGAGCGTCAGACCCGCGCCGACGGCGCCGATCAGGCTCAAGGTGATGCTGCCCAATGCCAGTGCGGAGAGTATGCCGGGCATCGCCGACGTCGGCACCCCCAGCGCGATGCCGAGCAGCGGCGCCATCAGCGTGAGCGGCAAGCCCGTCAGCAACCAATGCGCGCAGGTCTTGGCGGCGACCAGCCCCACCAGCGGCTGGCCGCAGATCGCAAACTGCTCCAGCGTGCCGTCGGCGGCGTCTTCGCGGAACAACGACTCGAGGGCGAGCATCGAGGCGAGCAGCGCGCCCACCCACAGCACGCCGGGAGCGATCGCCCGCAACTTGCCGAGCTCGGGTGTGTAGCCAAGCGGGAACAGCAGCGTCACGACGACGAAGAATGCCAGCGGCTGCACCATCTGGCCCGGCCGCCGGATCGCCAGTCGCAGATCGCGCAGCAACACGAGGCAGGCCGCTTCCACCATACCGGTCGTGACGGGTCTCACGCCGTACCACCGAGCTGCAGCGACACCTGCTGCCGCGCATCGAGACCAAGGTCCTGGTGCGTTGCGGCGATCACGAGACCGCCGCCTGCCAACTGCTCCTCGATGAGCGAGCGCATCAGCTGCTGGCCCGCGGCATCGAGGTTGGTGGTCGGTTCGTCGAGCAGCCAGAGCGAGGCGCCCGCGAGGTAGAGCCCGGCGAGCGCGATGCGCCGACGTTGCCCGGCCGACAGCGTGCGCACGGGCCGGTCGGCAAAACGGGAGGCGCCGACCCGGGCAAAGGCTGCTTGCAAACCCTCGCCGGTAACCCTGCGGCGGATGCCGACGGCGAAGCGCACGTTCTCCGCTCCCGTCAGGTCTGCCTTGAGGGGCGTATCGTGACCGAGATAAGCCAGCGCGCCGAGATAGTCGGCGTCGCGAGGCTTTGCGGCGCGACCCGACCAGCACAACTCGAGGCTTTCAGCTTCGAGCAGGCCCGCGAGCACCCTCAGCAGAGTGGTCTTGCCAGCGCCGTTCTCCCCGGTGACCTGCAGGCAACGGCCGCCCGGAACACCGAACGCAAGGCCCTGCAGCAGGTGCCGCTCACCACGAAAGACGTGCAGGTTTTTTACTGACAGGTCAGGCATTTATCGACTATTTCTAGACGCAACCGAACACGCTGCGCCCCTGCCCATCCCTGTCACCGGTCGCCGCTGCTCAAGCCTAGCACAGGGCCCCGAGGGGCCCGGCCTGTTCGCGCTGCAGCGACCGACCGTTGACCTGGTCACCTCACCTCACAATTGCCGGCATACACTTGCGGCTGGCAGCCCCGGTGGCGAAACCCGGTAGACGCAGCAGACTTAAAATCTGCTGGCCGCAAGGCCGTGCCGGTTCAATTCCGGCCCGGGGCACCAGCCCGCCATCCGGGGCACCAGCCCGCCCTCCGCTGCACCGGCCGCGACGCCGGCAAGGATTTCCGCCCATGCGCCGACCCCTGGCCCTCTTGCTGTTCCTGCTCGCCCTCGCCGCCGGCTGCACGTCGCCAGGGCCGGGGACGACGCCAGATGCCGACCCCTCCAGCCTGCGCGCCATCGCGGGCGGCGAGGTCGTCGGCTTTGCAAACCCCTCCGGGGGGCACACCTGGCTGGGGATTCCCTACGCCGCACCCCCGGTGGGCGACTTTCGCTGGCGGGCGCCCCGACCGGTGACGCCGTGGACAGAACCGCGCCAGACGCTGCGGCCGGGCAGCGCCTGCATCCAGCGCGGCTCGCGCATGGGCGGCATCGGCGATGAAGGCTCGCGCCAGGGCAGCGAGGATTGCCTGTACCTCAACGTCTACGCCCCGCGGCTGGCGCCCGCCGAGCTCGGGTCAGCCAGACTGCCGGTGATGGTCTGGATCCATGGCGGCGGCAACACCATCGGGCATGCCGGCTTCTACGACGGTCAGGTGCTCGCCCAGCGCGAGAAAGTGCTGGTGGTGATGATCAACTACCGGCTCGGGCCCTTCGGCTGGTTCGTGCCGCCCGCGAACCCGCAGTTGACCGCGGGGGGTGACGACCCGGATCTCTCGGGCAACTACGGCAACCTGGACGTGCTGGCGGCGCTGCGCTGGGTGCAGTCCAACGCAGCCGGCTTCGGTGGCGATCCGACTCGCGTCACGGTGTTCGGCGAGTCCGCGGGAGGCACCAACACGCTCGCGTTGCTGGTCATGCCAGGCGCGGACGGACTCTTCCATCGGCTGATCGTGCAAAGCAGCGGCTTCGGCTTTTCACGGCCTCCCGCCCCGGACTCGCCGGCGGGTACAGCCTCCCTGCTGCGGACCCTGTTGCAGACCACCGGCCGGGCACCCGACCCGGCAGCCGCTGCGACGCTCGCCGCCAGCATGGATGCCGAGGCGCAGTCGGCGTTCCTGCGCAGTCTCGATCCCTGGACGATCTATGCCGCCTATGACCGCAGCGGCGGCACGCTCGATCGCTTTCCGACCGTCTACCAGGACGGATTGGTTCTGCGACGGGGCCCGTTGCCGGAATTGCTCGCCGACCCGGCGACCCATCACGACGTGCCGGTGATCCTCGGCACCAACCGCGACGAGAACAAGATGTTCATGGCCTTCGACCGGCAACTGGTGCGCAGCGCCTTCGGTCTGCCCTTTGCGGCGCGCGACCCGGAGGCCTACGAGCGCGAGGCCCGCTACCGTTCGCTGAAGTGGAAGGCGGACTCCGTCGACTCGCTGGCCGACGTGCTGGGCACCAAGGGCGCACCCGCCTGGGCATATCGCTGGGACTGGGACGAACAGGGCAAGGCGTACAACGTGGTCGATCTCACGCGGCTTCTCGGCGCAGCGCACGGCCTTGAAATCCCCTTCGTGTTCGGCTTCTTCGATGTCGGTCCGCAAAGCGGGTTGCTGTTCCACGAAGACAATGCCGCCGGCCGTCTCGCCCTCAGCGAGCGCATGATGGCCTACTGGGCCGGCTTCGCGCGCAACGGCATACCGGGACGCGGCAGCGATGCGCGGGGCATCGAGTGGCAGCCGTGGACGAGCGACACCGCGGCGCCGCGAATGATCGTCTTCGACAGCCCCGCGGGGGGCGGCATCCGCATGGAGCCATCGAACGCGTCGCGCGTCTCGCTCGTGGCCATGCTCGAGCAAGAGCCCTTGGTCGACGAACAGCGCTGCGCCCTCTTCAAAAGCGTGTTCCGTGATCGCCTCGACGACTGGGCCGACGCTGCCTGGCCGCGTTTCAACGGCGGCCGCTGCAGCGGTCAGCGACTGACGCGATAGACCACGCCGGCGTAGTCGTCGGACACGAATATCGAACCGTCGGCGCCCTCGGCGACATCGACCGGACGGCCGATCAGTCCGTTGGCACCGCGAAAGCCATCGAGGAACGGCCGCTCCTCGATGCGCCCGTCTGTGCCGAAGTGCAGCGAGACCACCTTGTAGCCATCGGGCGTGCTGCGGTTCCAGGAACCATGCAGCGCCACCAGCGCCGCGCGCTCGAAACCGGCGGGCCGCGATGCATGGCGCAGGAAACGGATGCCGAGCGGCGCGTTGTGCGCGCGGAAGGCGTGCGCGGGCGGCAGCGCGCGGGCGATGACCGCCGCATTGCCGACCCCGTATTCGGGGTCGACCACGTCGCGACCGTGCACGTACGGCCAGCCGTAGAAGCCGCCCCGCACGATGCGGTTGAGCTCATCCGGCGGGGTATCGTCGCCGAGCAGGTCGCGGCTGTTCTCGGTCGCATAGAGCGCACCGTCCCAGGGCGCCCAGTCGAACCCATAGGGGTTGCGGGTGCCGGTGGCGATGATTTCGCCGGCGCCGCCCGTGGCCGCGAAACGCATCACGGTCGCCCGCCGCGGATCGGCCTCGATGCAGACGTTGCAGGTCGAGCCCTGCCCCAGATAGAGCAGCCCGTCCGGTCCGATGCGGGCGGTCTTGCGCCAGTGGGCACCGTCGGCGGTGAGCCCGGTGACGAGCGGCTGCAATTCGCCTCGGACCGCGCGCGCCGCGGCGTCGAACCGCACCCTCGACACCCTGGTCGCCTCGGCAACGTAGAGCCAGCCGTCGTGCAGATCGACGCCATTCGGCCGGTCGAGATTCGCAAACAGCGTCTTGCGTCCGTCGGAGCGGCCATCGCCGTCGCGGTCGGCAAACAACAGCACGACGAGGCCGCCGCGGGGCTGACTGAGGATGAGATCACCCGTGTCGAGCGGCGTCATCAGGCGCGCGCTCGGCAAATCCTGTGCCCAGATTGCCACGCGAAAGCCGGCCGGAACCTGCAGCTGGCGTGACACCACCGCGGGCGGCGGCGGCTCTACCCCCGATTCGCGCAGCATGCGCCAGAGCATGGTGCGGTCGGAGATCGCGATGCCGCCGAGAAAGAACAGCCAGACGAACCCGGCCATGGCGAGCGCCACCAGCCCGAGCGCCACCGCGAGGAACCCGCGCAGCCAGCGCGGCCAACGTGCCGATGTCATGGAGCCGAGTATCCCGCAAGACTCCCTCGGCCGGTAGAATCCGCCAATGAACACCTACCGCCTCGCCCTCGCCGGGCTCTGTATCGCCGTTCTCCTTCCCGCAGCCTCGATCGCCGCCGACGCGTCGGCCCGGGGCATGCCCGGCGACCCGGACAAGTTGTTCGCGCAACTCGATTCGCTGCTGCCAACTCCGGGCGTCACGCGTACGGCCTCGGGCGCTCCGGGCGCACAGTACTGGCAGCAACGCGCGGATTACCGCATCAAGGTGAAGCTCGACGAACAGCGCCGTCGCCTGACGGCAACGCAGAGCATCACCTACATGAACCGCTCGCCGGACACGCTCAACTACATCTGGCTGCAGCTCGACCAGAACATCTTCAAGGACGATTCCATCTCGCGTCGCTCCGAGGTCGCAGCCAACTCCGGCACCCGCCGCGACAGCGTCGGCAGCGGCGACAGCCTCAGCTTCGCGGCGATGCGGCGCCATCAGGCTTTCGAGGACACCGAGTACGGGTACGAGATGAGCCCGGTGCGCGACGCAGCGGGCCGCGTGCTGCGTACCACGGTCAACGACACCATGATGCGCATCGACTTGCCGACGCCGCTGCGTCCGGGCACCAGCATCGAGATCAACTTCGAGTGGCAGTCCAACATCGTCAACGAGGCGGCGATCGGCGCGCGTGGCGGTTACGAGCACTTCCCGAAGACCGACACCTACCAGTTCTTCCTCGCACAGTGGTTCCCGCGGCTCGTCGCCTACACCGACTACACCGGCTGGCAGCACAAGCAGTTCCTCGGGCGCGGCGAGTTCACGCTCGAATTCGGCGACTACGACGTCGAGCTCACGGTGCCCGCCGACCATATCGTCGCCTCCACGGGCGTGCTGCAGAACTCCGATGCCGTGCTGACGGCGCAGCAGCGCGCTCGCCTCAAGCAGGCGGAGACCGCGAAGCAGCCCGTCTTCATCGTCACGCCGGCAGAGGCGCTGGCCAATGAAAAGGCGGGTACCGGCGACGTGCGCACCTGGCGCTTCAAGGCCGAGAACGTCCGCGACTTCGCCTGGGCGAGTTCCCGCAAGTACATCTGGGACGCGATGGGCTACCGGCAGGACGATGCCAAGCGCCCCTTCGTGATGGCGATGTCCTTCTATCCCAACGAAGGCGAGCCGATCTGGTCCAGGTATTCGACCCACGCCGTGATCCACACCATGGATGTCTACTCGCGGTTCTCCTTCCCCTATCCCTACCCGGTGGCCATCTCGGTCAACTCCTGGGAGCGAGGCGGCATGGAGTACCCGATGATCACCTTCAACGGGTATCGGCCGACCAGCGACGAGAAGACCGGCAAGCTGACCTATTCGCGCAACACCAAGTACGGCCTGATCGGCGTGATCATCCACGAAGTCGGCCACATCTATTTCCCGATGGTGGTCAACTCCGACGAGCGGCAGTGGACGTGGATGGACGAGGGACTCAACACCTTCCTCGAGTACATCGCGGAACTGGAATGGGAAGAGAAATTCCCGACCTTCGGCGACAAGACCAACGTCCTCGACTTCATCACCGACTACATGCAGTCGAATGATCAAGTGCCGATCATGACCAACTCGGACACCATCGTGCAGTTCGGTCCCAATGCCTATTCCAAGCCGGCGGCGGCGCTGTCGGTGCTGCGCGAGGCCGTGATGGGCCGCGAGCTCTTCGACCATGCCTTCCGCGAGTATTCCAACCGCTGGAAGTTCAAGCGGCCGACGCCTGCGGATTTCTTCCGCACCATGGAAGACGCGTCCGGCGTCGATCTCGACTGGTTCTGGCGCGGCTGGTTCTACGGCACCGATCATGTCGACGTTGCCGTCGGCAACATACGCATGTACCAGGTCTCGTCGCAGGACCCGGATGCCGAGTTCCCGCTGCAGCGCAAGGAGTTCGCCTCCGAGTGGCCGGAGTCTTACTCGCAGAAGCTGAACCGCGCCGAGGGCCGCCAGACGCGCGTCGAGCGTTATCCGGAGCTCAAGGATTTCTACAACGACAACGACCCGTTCACGGTCACCAACAAGGATCGCAACGAGTACAAGGAATTCCGCGACAAGCTCAAGGACTGGGAACGCATAGCGCTCGATCGGGCCGTCAAGGCCGGCGAGTACGTCCACTTCGTCGACTTCAGCAACGTCGGCGGCCTGGTCACGCCCCTGCCGCTCACCCTCACCTATGCCGACGGCAGCACCGAGGAATATCCGGTCCCCGCCGAAGTCTGGCGCTACAACGCGCTGCAGGTCACCAAGCTCTTCATCCGCAACAAGCGCATCGTCAGCGTGGAGCTGGACCGCAACCACCTCATCGCGGATGCCGACAAGACCAACAACGTGACGCCGCGACGCATCGGGGAGAGTCGTATCGAACTCTTCAAGGGCCGCGATCGGGAACGCAACCAGATGCTCGATGCACTGGCGGAACTCAAGGGCGAGCCGAAGGCGGACACAAAAGCCGACGCCAAGGACCTGCCCCTGCAACCTGCCGCCAAGTGATTCGATCGACGATTCCACGCCGCCGGCTGCTGCAGTGTGCAGTGGCCGGCGTCGTCACGTGGTTCGGACTGCACGGCAGCACGGCGCTCGCCCACCGCTCGCACGTGAGCCTGACCCGCGTGACACCGAATCCGCGTTCGGGCAAGTGGGAACTGGTTCATGCCATCCACTACCACGACGCGCTGCGGCTGCTGGCCGCCCGCGGCATGCGCGACGACGTCCAACCCGCCTCGGTGGAAGGAAGAGCGCGCCTCGCGCTGGAGGTCGAGCGCGGGTTCCGCTGGATCGCCCCGGACGGAAGCCTGCTGCAACCCGTGACGGTCGGCGCCGAACTCGAGGGCGACAACGTACTCGTTTACCAGGAGTTGCCCGCGCCGACCGCCGCAGGGCGCTACACCGTCGAGACCACGTTCATGCACGACGTGTTCGACGACCAGCGCAACAACGTCAGTCTGGAGTTCGAGTCGCCGCACACCACCTTGCGCCTGTCGCGACAGACTCCGCGCAGCGTCTTCGAACCGCCTCAGGTCTCGCGGCGGGCGAAATAGAACCACTCGTGACCTGGCGCCGCGAGGCGGCTCGGGAACATGATGCAGCCGTCGGTCGCGGCCCGTATCTGCCGACCATCGTGGCGGCGGGCCACGAGTTCACCCGCAACCACCCGCGAAAAGCTCGACCACTCGGCCACGAACCCGTCATCCGCATGCTCGCGGTCGATCACCTCGGTCAGACGCAGCAATTCGCAGTCAGCCGGGGCCGGTCGGGCAGCATCGGTCATGCCCAGGAACGCGAGCGCCCTGCGGATCGCCTGTTCGGCCACATCCACCGCGGACGGATCGTCATGTTGTCCGCACTCGAGCGTCACGCCGTAGCCGCCGCAGGCACGCAAGTATTCGGTGGTGCCGACACCGTACTGCAGGTCCGTCAGGCCGGGATCCGATCTCACTCCTGCCTGCTGGCGCCGCCGCACGCCGTCGGCGTAGACCTCCATCCAGCCGGTCACGCAGCGCCCGACACCGAGACTGCGCGCGAACGCCCATTCGGGGGAGTCGGGCGCGGTGGTTCCCGTCATCACGAACGGCGCCGCCGGAGCCTGAAACGAATGCAAGTCGAGAAGCACCTCGTGGCTGGCGAGCAGGTCGCACAGCACGTTGCCCACCCGATCCTCGAAGTCGAGCGGCGTCGCCTTCGGCCGGAGGTTGCGGTTCAGGTTGCGATCGCCGACCCGGCGCTGCAACCGATACGCCAGCGGATTGGTGACGGGCAGGAAAGTGACGGCACCCCGCCGCAGGACCAGTGCTCCGCTGTCGAGGGCCTCGATGACGCGGGCGCTGGCGTGCGTCCCGCAGGTCTCGTTGCCATGCACGGCGCCGAGCACGAGCAGCGAGGGCCCCGGCTCGAGGGCTGCGAAACGATGGAGTCGCAGGATCACGTGGAGGCTAGGGTCGGAATCGAACCGGCGTAGACGGCTTTGCAGGCCGCTGCATGACCACTCTGCCACCTAGCCGCGCCGCAAGGAGAGAGAAAAATGGAGCGGGAAACGAGACTCGAACTCGCGACCCCGACCTTGGCAAGGTCGTGCTCTACCAACTGAGCTATTCCCGCTCGGGACAGAGGGCCGAGATTGTAGTGGCGACCCCCGACAAGTCAAGTTGCGTGATCATGTCCCCGCAAGTCCGGCCAGGCGGCACGCAGGTAGTCGATGGCCGAAACCAGCGTCAGCACCGCAGCGATCAGGGTCAGCAGCACACCCACCTGGTAGGTTGGAAGGATCCAGACGTCCCAGCGGATCAGCATCATCGACAGGCCCACGATCTGCAGGATCGTCTTGAACTTGCCGAGGGGTGAAACCGCGACCTTGGCACGCTTGCCGATCTCCGCCATCCATTCGCGCAAGGCCGAGATCGCGATCTCGCGGCCGATGATGACGATCGCGGGCAGCACGACGATCACCCGCGGGTCCTTGCTGACCAGCAGGACCAAGGCGACGGCGACGATCAGCTTGTCGGCCACCGGGTCGAGGAATGCGCCCAGCCTGGAGGTCTGGCCGAGCTTGCGCGCGTAGTAACCGTCGAGCGTGTCGGTGATGCCGGCGATTGCAAACACCGCACCCGCGGCCGGATCGGACCAGTGGAAAGGCAGATAGAACAGGACCACCACGACGGGGATCGCGAAGATCCGCATCCAGGTCAGCATGTTCGGGACGGTGAGCAACATGGCGGCGGCGCTGGTGGACGGCGGTCACTCGCCGGGATGCAGCGCATCATAAAGGTTTTGAGCGAGCGCCGGACCGATGCCGGGAGCCTGCTCGAGGTCCATGCGGCCCGCCTTCAGCACCCCCTGCAAACCGCCGAAGTGCTGCAGCAGCGCCCGCCGCTTCGCTGGCCCGAGCCCGGGGACGGTCTCGAGGATCGACTCGCTGAAGCGCCGCGCCCGCCGGCGGCGATGGCCGGTGATCGCGAAGCGATGGGCCTCGTCGCGGATGCGCTGGATGAACTTGAGTGCCTCGGACTGCGATCCGGGAATCCACGGCGGCCGCACCGCGTCGGCGAAATGGATGCGCTCCTGGCCTGCACGGCGATCGGCGCCTTTGGAGACACCGATCACGCCCGGCCCGGTGAAGCCCGCCTCGGCAAGCACGCTCACCACCCCCGCCAGTTGCGCCGGCCCTCCATCGATGATCAGCAGGTCGGGACGCGGGATCTCTCCCGCCGCGATGCGCGCGATGCGGCGCGCGACGGCGACGCGCAACGCCGCGTAGTCGTCCCCCGGTGCCACGCCCTCGATATTGAAGCGGCGGTACTCGCGCTTCAGCGGCCCCTCGGCGCCGAACACCACGCAGGATGCGACCGTGCCTTCGCCCTGGGTGTGACTGATGTCGAAGCATTCGACCCGCGCCGGCGGCGCAGCGAGGCCGAGTTCGCGGGCGAGCGCTGCGCGCATGTCGTCGTAGCCTTCGCGCCGCGCGAGGCGCATCCGCAGCGCATTGGCGGCGTTCTCCGCTGCCATCTCCACCCAGCGCGCTGCAATGCCGCGCTGCGCCCTGCGCACGTGCACCACCCTGCCCGCCTGCGGCGCGAGCGCCTCGGCAAGAGCCTCGGCGTCCTCGAGCACGAGGTTGGTGTAGATCTCGGACGGCGGTACCTGCTCGGAGTAGTACTGCATGATGAACGACGCCAGCGCCTCAGGCGGCTCGGCAAAGGCGGCCTTCGGAAAGAACGCGCTCGTACCCAGGCTGCGTCCGCCACGCACCGGCATCACGCTGAGCGCGTAGCCGCCGGGGTCACCGCAGATCGCGAAAACGTCGGCGTCGCGCTCATCGTCGGCAGCCACGACCTGCTGTGCCTGCAATTCCTTGAGGGCGGCGATCTGGTCTCGAAGCGCAGCCGCACGCTCGAACTCGAGCCGCTCCGCCGCCAGTTCCATGCGGGCGGCGAGTTGTCGCTGCACCTCGTCGTTGCGGCCTTCGAGCACCTGCACCGCGGATTCGACGTCGCGCGCGTAATCCGCCTCGCCGACCTCGCCGACGCAAGGGGCCGAGCAGCGCCCGATCTGGTGCTGCAGGCAGGGCCGGCTGCGGTGCGCAAAGTAGGTATCGCGGCAGTTGCGCAGGTGGAAGATCTTCTGCAGATACAGCAGCGACTCCGCCACCGCGCCCGCATTCGGATAAGGTCCGAAGAACCGCCCGGGCAGGTTGCGGCTGCCGCGATAGACCGAAAGCCGCGGGTAGGCGTGGTCCCCGGACAGCCAAAGGTAGGGAAAACTCTTGTCGTCGCGCAGCACTACGTTGTACCGCGGGTGCAGCGCCTTGATCAGGTTGTGCTCGAGCAGCAGGGCCTCGGTCTCCGAACGGGTGACCGTGACCTCCATGGAGGCAATCTGCGTCACCAGTGCCTGCACCTTGGGGATCACGTTTGACGGCACGAAGTAGCTGCCGACGCGGTCGCGCAGGCTCTTGGCCTTGCCGACATAGAGCAACGCGCCATCGGCGGCGTACATCCGATAGATGCCCGGGCGCCGCGGCAGGCTGGCGACGAATTCGCGCGCGTCGAAGGTCCCGCTCATGCGGGTGCAACGGCGAGCTGGCGGGCCCGCAGCAGCACCCGGTGGAACATGTCGGTCGTCAGACGCCGCGTCTGCGTGTTGTAGCGGCTGCAGTGGTAGGAGTCGACCAGCCAGCGCCCGTCGGCGAGGCGATGCTCGGCCGCGTGGGCGAATCGGTATGCGCTGCGCGATTCACCGGCCGCATCGAGGATGGCGTCATGCGCGATGCGCCCGAGCGCGAGCAGCACGCGCAGGCGACGATGGGCGGCAAGCTCGGCGCGCAGGAATCCGTTGCACTCGCGGGCCTCGGCCGGCGTCGGCTTGTTCGCGGGCGGCAGGCACTTGACGGCATTGGTGATGCGCACGCCCGCGAGCCGCAGGTCGTCGTCCGCGGCAGTCGACTCCGCCCGCGAGGCGACGCCGATCGCGTGCAGCGTGGCGTAGAGCACGATGCCGGCATGGTCGCCGGTGAATGGCCGGCCGGTGCGATTGGCGCCGTGCATCCCGGGAGCGAGCCCGACGATGAGCCACTCGGGATCGTCGTCGCCGAAGGCCGGAACCGGCGCGGCGTGATAACCCGGGTACAGCCGACCCGACTGCTCGCGAAAATCCGCAAGCCGCGGACAGCGGCGGCATCGCGCATCGAACAGCTTCGGCATAACGGTGTTCGGCAACTCCGCGACCCTCGGACGAAGGCCGCGGAGTTTACCCGTGTGCGGCGGTCGCGACCGCCCCGCACCACCCCGCTCAACCGACGGCGAACTGCGCCTCTTCGGTCGAACCCTTCATGGCCGTCACCGACGACTGTCCGCCCGTCACGGTCTGCGTCACGTCGTCGAAGTAGCCGGCACCGACCTCGCGCTGGTGCTTGGTCGCGGTGTAGCCGTCCTTCTCGGAACCGAACTCGGCCTGCTGCAGCGCCACATAGGCGGTCATCTGCGACTCGCGGTAGCCCTTGGCGAGGGTGAACATCGAATAGTTGAGGGCGTGGAAGCCGGCCAGCGTGATGAACTGGAACTTGTAGCCCATGGCGCCGAGTTCACGCTGGAACTTGGCGATCGTTGCGTCATCGAGCTTCTTCTTCCAATTGAAGGATGGCGAGCAGTTGTAGGCGAGCAGCTTGCCCGGGAACTGCTTGTGGATGGCTTCGGCGAAGTGCTTCGCTTCCTCGAGATCCGGGGTGCCGGTCTCGCACCACAGCAGGTCCGCATACGGCGCGTAGGCGAGCCCGCGCGCGATCGCCTGCTCGAGACCTGCACGGACATGGAAGAACCCCTCGGCCGTGCGTCCCCTGGCGGCGTCGATGAACGGCCGGTCGCGCTCGTCGACGTCGGCGGTGAGCAGGTTCGCGCTCTCGGCGTCGGTGCGCGCCACCAGGATGGTCGGCACGTCGCTGACGTCGGCGGCGAGGCGTGCCGCCACCAGCTTGCTGACCGCCTCCTGGGTCGGCACCAGGACCTTGCCGCCCATGTGACCGCATTTCTTTGCCGAGGACAGCTGGTCTTCGAAGTGCACACCTGCGGCGCCCGCCTCGATCATGCCCTTCATCAGTTCGAAGGCATTGAGCACACCGCCGAAACCGGCTTCGGCGTCGGCGACGATCGGCTGCAGCCAGTCGATCGAGTCGTTGCCCTCGGCGTGGTGCAACTGGTCGGCGCGCAGCAGCGTGTTGTTGATGCGGCGCACGACCTGCGGCACGGAGTTGGCCGGATAGAGCGACTGGTCCGGGTACATCTCGCCGGCGAGATTCGCATCGCCCGCAACCTGCCAGCCCGAGAGGTAGATGGCATTGAGTCCGGCGCGGACCTGCTGCATGGCCTGGTTGCCAGTCAGCGCGCCGAGCGCGTTGACGAACGGCATGGTCGCCATGTTGCGCCACAGCTTCTCCGCACCGAGTCGGGCGAGGGAGTGCTCGACGTGCACGGTGCCGCGCAAGCGCACGACGTCGGCGGCGGTGTAGCCCCGGGAGACGCCGCGCCAACGCGGGTGTTCCTGCCACTCGCGGGCGATCTGGTCAGCGGTCTTTGTTTGCATGGTCGAGTCCTCCGTGTACAGACATTTCCTGGTGCAAATCCATCTGCAAAATCGTCAGGCGAGTTCGCGATACGCCGGGATGGTCAGGAAGGTCGCGAACTCCGGCGCCGTGGTGATCGAGTCGAGCAGGCTTGCCGCCGCTTCGAAACGGCCGGCCACATAGGCGGCATCCCCCGCCCGCGCGCGCAGCCGCGCGCGCTCTTCGGTGAGCACGCTGCGAAACAGCTCCGCGGTGATCTTGCGGCCGTCGGCCAGCACACCGCCCGGGTGCCGGATCCACTGCCAGATCTGAGCCCGGGAGATCTCCGCCGTGGCCGCATCTTCCATGAGGTTGTTGATCGGCACACACCCATTGCCGCACAGCCATGCGGCGAGATACTGCAGCGAGACGCTGACGTTCTCGCGCAGACCATCCTCGGTGATCGCCCCCTCGGGGATGCGCAGCAGATCGGCGGCCGTCACCTGCACGTCCTCGCGCAGACGGTGCACCTGATTGGGCGTCGGCATCAGCCGGTCGAAAACCTCCATGGCGATGGGCACGAGGCCCGGGTGGGCCACCCAGGTGCCGTCGTGGCCGTCACCGGCCTCGCGCTCCTTGTCGGCGCGTACCTTGGCGAGAGCCGCCTCGTTGGCCACGGGATCGTTCTTGATCGGGATCTGCGCCGCCATGCCACCCATGGCAAAGGCACCGCGCCGATGGCAGGTGCGGATGCATAGCAGTGAGTAGGAGCGCATGAAGTGCGTCGTCATGGTGACGAGCCGGCGCTCCGGCAGCAGGAAGTCGGCGCGACGGGCGAATTTTTTGATGAAGCTGAAGATGTAGTCCCAGCGTCCGCAGTTCAGGCCAACCACGTAGTCGCGCAACTCGAACAGGATCTCGTCCATCTCGAAGGCTGCGAGGATGGTCTCGATCAGCACGGTGCACTTGATGGTGCCGTGGGCGAGCCCAAGACGACGTTCGGCGAAATCGAACACCTCGGCCCAGAGCCGCGCCTCTCGATGGCTCTCGAGTTTCGGCAGGTAGAAGTACGGTCCGGTACCCCGGGCCGCGAGCTCCGCGTGGTTGTGGAAAAGATAGAGTCCGAAGTCGAGCAGGGCACCGGGCAGCGGCTTGCCGCCCTGCAGCAGGTGCTTCTCCTCGAGGTGCCAGCCGCGTGGCCGCACGATGAGTACGGCGGTCTTGTCGGCGAGCCGGTAAGCCTTGCCCTCGGCGCTGGTGAAGTCGATCTGCCGCCGCACGGCATCGCGCAGGTTGGCCTGCCCCGCGATGACGTTGTCCCACGAAGGCGCGAGCGAATCCTCGCAGTCGGCCATGAACACCCGCGCGCCCGAGTTGAGGGCGTTGATCACCATCTTGCGGTCGGTCGGGCCGGTGATCTCGACGCGGCGATCCTGCAGATCGCTCGGAATCGGCCCGACGCGCCAGTCGCCCTCGCGCACCGAACGCGTCTCGGGCAGGAAATCCGGCAGCTCGCCGGCATCCAGCCGTTCCTGACGCAACTCGCGCGCGCGCAGCAACTGCGCAACCCGGCTCGAGAAACGTTCGCCGAGTTCGCCGAGGAACCGCAGCGCCTCGGGCGTCAGCACGCCCTCGCCGGCCGGTCGTTCCGGGGTACCGTCCGCCAACTTGATGTCCGTCATCGCACGACTCCAACGCCCGCCGCAGCGTGCAGCGGCTTGAAGTTTACGGGCCTCGGTGAGAATATTTACACAAATGAAATTTCACATTGTGAATTTGACACGCGCCCTGAAATCCCGGCGCTACGCAGCAAGACCGTGACGGGGCTGCTGCGGCAGGGCCATTTCCTGGGCTCGAAGTTGCGCACCCTGCGCAAGCGCAACGGCCTCACGCTGGAAGAGTTGTCCAGCCGCTGCGTGCAACTCGACGCCGACAGCGCGCCCTCGGTCTCCTACCTGAGCATGGTCGAGACCGGCAAACGCATCCCCTCCACCGACACCCTGGCCGTGCTCGCCGCGGTGTTCGGCAAAGAGCCCGGCTGGTTCCTCGACCGCACCGAGTCCCTCGCGAGCGAACCGCGCGGCAGTCGCGCCGGCATCGCCGATCCGATGCCGCTCGAGCCCGCGTTCCTGTTTTCCAAGGACCTGCTGCAGCTCGCGCTGCCCGAACTGCTCGCCCAGACGGGAACCAGTGGCCGGCAGTTCGCGCGTTTGCTGGTGCGGGTCTGGCAGGAGACCCGTCAGAACGAGTTTCCGGACATCGAGCGCGCTGCCGAAACGGTGGGCCGCCGACGCATGCCGCTCTCGCTTGAAGAGGTGCTGGACATCGTCAAGGAAACGGGGCTCGCCATCCGCTGGGTCGACGACGAACGTCGCGGCCGCGCCGACCCGGTGCTGCGGGCGCGCTATGAGGCGCCCGGTACGGTACTCATCAACCGCAAACTGCAGGCGCACGAGGCACGCCTGAAGTACACCCTGGCGTTTTTCATCGGCCATCGGATCCTGCACAACGGCGATGGCGTCGTGCCGCCGCACAGCGCCGCCGGTCCGGGCATCGAGGAACACGGCGCGACGGACGCCTCGGCCGCCGGCGCCGTGGCCGGCATGGCGCCGCGCGATGTACTGCTCGCCTGGCGCGACTTCGAATGCAGCGCCTTCGCCGGCGCCCTGCTCTGCCCCAAGCAGCCATTCCGCCAGTTCCTCGTCCGCGAGCGGCACGAGCTCGCCGCCGTCGGCAAGTTGGGCGTGACCGAAGCGGTGATGATGCGCCGCATGACCAGCGTGTCACCCTACCGGCACTGGCATTTCTTTGACGGCTACGCCCCGGGTTACCTGCGGGCGGTGTATCGCGGCAATGGCATCCCGCTGCCGTGGGGGAACATGAGCCTGGTCCCCGATCCCTGCCCCAACTGGGCGGTGTTCCGCCTGCTGCGCGACACACCCGCGGCGCGGGCCGCGCAGTTGCGACCGGTGTCGCAGTTGTCGGTCATGCGCGATGGCGGCACGCCGCGCCTCTATTGCTGCCACTCGCTTCGCACCCGCGACGCGGCGGACGTGTCTCACGTGCTGTCGGTCGGCATCGACCTCGCCCCGGCGCTCGAGGCCCAGGGACTCGACGCCGGCCGGATCATCGACCTGGTCGACGACAGCTGCGAACGTGGCGGCGGCACCGGAGCCATTCCGATCGAAGCCGCCGAGGCCATTCGCACGGTGAGCCACGTGCTGAACATCGCCTGGGTGGCGCGCGCCCTAGAGGCGCAGGCCAGCATCATCTGCCCGCGCAGCCGCTCCTGCCCGCGCAGCAACCCCTGCAGCGAGCGCTGATCTGCGACCGCGGGGTCGTCAGAGTGCGCCGCGTCGCGGTGCCCGGTTGCGCTCGGCGATGAGCAGTGCGAGCTCGAGTGCCTGCTCGTAGTTGAGCCGCGGGTCGACCGTCGACTTGTACGCGCGCTGCAGATCGACGTCGGCAAGCCCGCGGGCGCCGCCCGTGCACTCGGTGACGTCCTCGCCGGTCAGCTCGACGTGTACCCCGCCGAGCTGCGAGCCGAGGCCGTGGTGCACGGCTGTCGCGATCTCGAGCTCCTTGAGGATGTTCTCGAAGCGGCGCGTCTTGAGTCCGCCCTGGCTGGTCTCGGTATTGCCGTGCATCGGATCGCAGATCCAGAGCACCGAATGCCCGGTCGCACGCACGGCCTGGATGGCTTTCGGCAGTGCGGTCTCGATGTCCCGTGCGCCGTAGCGATGGATCAGCGTGAGCTTGCCTGGAATGTTCTGCGGGTTGAGCGTGGTAACCAGCCGCTGCAACCAGGCCGCGTCCATCGCTGAACCGATCTTCACCCCGACGGGGTTGGCGATGCCGCGGCAGTACTCGACGTGCGCGCCATCGATCTGCGCCGTGCGCATGCCGATCCACGGCATGTGCGTGGACAGGTTGTACCAGCGGTTCTGGCGCGGAATGAAGCGGGTCTGCGCCTGCTCGTAATGCAGCACCAGCGCCTCGTGGCTGGCGTAGAACTCGGCGCGCAGTGCATGGTGCACTTCCTTGGCACTGACGGTCTCGAAGAATTCGAGGCCGTCCGCGACCGACGCGACGATGCGCTCGTACTGGGCCTTGAACGGCGAGTGACCGACGAAACCGAGATCCCAATATTCCGGGTGATGCAGATCGGCGAAGCCGCCGTCGATCAGCGCGCGGATGAAGTTGATGGTGAGCGCCGCGCGTTCGTAGCCGCGCAACAGCAACTGCGGATCGGGCTCGCGCGCGGCGGCGGTGAAGTCGGCGCCGTTGACGATGTCGCCGCGGTAGGACGGCAGGGTCACGCCATCGCGGGTCTCGGTGTCGGCCGAACGCGGCTTCGCGTACTGCCCGGCCATGCGTCCGACCCTGATGATGGGCTTCTTCAGGCCGTGCGTGAGCACCAGGCTCATCTGCAGCAGGATCTTCAGACGCTTGGCGATCTTGTCGGACTCGCAATCCTCGAAGCTCTCCGCGCAATCGCCGCCCTGCAGCAGGAAACGCTCGCCGCGCTGCGCCGCCGCAAGCTCTTCGCGCAACCGCTCGACTTCCCAGGAGACCACGATCGGCGGCAGACGGGACAGCTTGGCGACGGCATCAGCCAGTGCGACCGGGTCGCGATACACGGGCTGCTGCTGGGCCGGTCGTGTCTGCCAACTCGTCGGATTCCAGGACTGGTGCTCGGGCGTCTTCATGCGGTGCTCACGGATCGATACGCAGGTGATTGACAAACCTTGGGAATTTCCAAGTGAAACATTCTATCCCGCCCCTTCGACGGGCGCTCGCAAAAAGCCGCGGCGTTCAGGTGACGGAGCGCTCGGCGGCTTTCGCCTGCTGCCAAAGCCGCTCCCAGGCCTCGGCATCGAGGTCCTCCAGCCGGGTGCCCGCCGCAGCGGCGCGGCGTTCCATGTGCACGAACCGGCGTTCGAACTTGTCATTGGTGCCGCGCAAGGCGGCCTCCGGGTCGAGTTCGAGATGGCGCGCCCAGTTGGCGATGACGAACAGCAGGTCGCCCAATTCGTCGTGCTGCCGGGCGGACCCTTCCTGCTGCTGCAGGGTGGCCTCGAACTCGCCGAGTTCTTCATCGAGTTTACGGCGCAGGCCCGAGGCATCCGGCCAGTCGAAGTTCACCCGTGCTGCGCGCTTGCCGAGCTTGGCAGCCCGGGTGAGGGCTGGCAGTGAACGTGCCACGCCGGTCAGCACGCCCTGCTCGCCGCCGGCCGCCCGTTCCTGCGCCTTGAAGGCTTCCCAGGCGCGCGACTGTTCGTCCGCGGTCAGGCCCGCGGGCGCACCGAACACGTGCGGATGCCGCCGCACCAGTTTGTCG
Organism: Steroidobacteraceae bacterium; assembly: GCA_044357085.1. Lineage (GTDB taxonomy): Bacteria > Pseudomonadota > Gammaproteobacteria > Steroidobacterales > Steroidobacteraceae > UBA964. The sequence goes on from JBIKVA010000010.1 coordinate 22,761, forward strand.
CCAATGCCGCGGGCGACCGCATCGAAATCGAACAGGCCCCGCTCCTCGGCGATGCGCGCGAGGAACACCACCTGGAAGAGCAGATCGCCGAGCTCGTCGCGTACCCGCGCCGCCTCGCCGCCCTGGATCGCATCGGCCACCTCGTGCGCCTCCTCGAGGGTGTGCGGCACGATGCTCTCGAAGGTCTGCTCGCGATCCCAGGCGCAACCGGTTTGCGGGTCACGCAACTGCCGCATGATCTGCAGCAGGCGCTGCAGCGGCTCGCTCATCGCAAGGCTCCCGGCTGCAATTCCCCCCGCAGCGTGCGATAGAGCGTCAGCAGCATGCCGGCCGTCGCCCCCCAGATGTTGTGGCGACCGTAGGGAAAATCCGTGAACTCGATCTGCTCGCCATCGAACTCGCGCACGCGCCGCACGTGGTTGCGCGAATCGAGCACGAACGACATCGGCATTTCGAACACTTCCTCGACCTCGGTGGCGTCGAGCGCGATCTCGAACCCGGGATCGACGAGCGCAACGACGGGCGTCACGCGGTAGCCGGAAATCACCAGATGGTCGGGCAGGAACCCGACGATGTCGACGTGACTGCGCGCGAGACCGATTTCTTCCTCGGTCTCGCGCAGCGCCGCAGCGACGGGCCCCGAATCCGCCGCTTCGACGCGGCCCCCGGGAAAACTGATCTGCCCGGCGTGGTGCTTCAGGCTCGATGCGCGTCGCGTGAAGAGGATGCTCGGTCCCGCGTCGCGCTCGATGAGCGGCACGAGCACGGCGGCCGGAACCGGATCGTCGGGAAAGAAGCTTCGCATGCGCGCGCGCCGCTCCGGGCTGACCGTGCCGTGACGCCAATCATTGATGGGCTGGTGGCAGGGATCGGGCAGAAGGCGGGAACGCAGGGCGGCGCGCAGATCGGTTGCGAGCTCGAGGACTGGGTCGGTGTCGGGCATGGGGTATGATCGGCATCCTAGCATTTCCAGCGCAGCGGCCCCGCATGCCCCTCGACAGTCTCGATGCCCTCTCGCCGATCGACGGCCGCTACGCGCGCAGCACCGAGCCGTTGCGCGCGCATCTTTCGGAGGCTGCACTGATCCGCGAGCGCATCCGCATCGAGGCGGAGTGGCTGCTGATGCTGGCCGCGCAGCCGCCGGCTGGCCTCGCAGCGGCAGCGAACATCCCCGCCGGCGTGCTGGCTGCGGCGCGGGAACTCGCCACGCAGATACCCTCTTCCGCAGCGGCAGCGGTCAAGGCGATCGAGCAGCGCACCAACCACGACGTCAAGGCGGTCGAGTACTACGTGCGCGACCAGCTCGCAAGCGCAGGCGCCAGCGCGGCAGTACTCGAACTCGTGCATTTCGGCTGCACCTCCGAGGACATCAATAACCTTGCCTACTCGCGCATGCTGCAGGGCGCGCGCACCATGCTGCTCACCGAGTTCGCGGCCGTGGCCGACTCGCTGCGGCAGTTCGCCCGCCAGTACGCCGCGCTGCCGATGCTGTCGCGCACCCACGGGCAGACGGCGAGCCCGACCACGCTCGGCAAGGAGTTCGCCAACGTGCTCGCCCGGCTCGAGCGCGCGGGCAGCCGCTGGCAACGGGTGGGCATCCGCGGCAAGTGGAACGGCGCGGTCGGCAACTTCAACGCCCACGCGGTGGCGCTGCCGGACAACGATTGGCCGGCGATCGGCCGGCGTTTCGTCGCATCCCTCGGTCTCGATGCCAACGAGATGACGACGCAGATCGAGCCGCACGACTGGATCGGCGAATACTGCGACGCCCTCGCCGCGCTCGACGTCGTGCTGATCGACTTCGCGCGCGACGTCTGGGGGTACATCAGTCTCGGTTATCTGCGCCAGCGACCGGTGGCCGGGGAAGTCGGCTCATCGACCATGCCCCACAAGGTCAACCCGATCGACTTCGAGAACGCCGAGGGCAACTTCGGCGTCGCCAACGCGTTGTTGCGGCATTTTTCGGAAAAACTTCCGGTGTCGCGCTGGCAGCGCGATCTCACCGATTCCACCGTGCTGCGCAACCTCGGCGTCGCGCTCGGCCACGTGCTGATTGCCCTGCGGGCGTTGCAGCGCGGACTCGGCAAGATCCAGCCCGACCCGGCGCGGCTCGAAGCCGACCTCGACGGCGCCTGGGAAGTCCTCGGTGAAGCAGTACAGACCGTGCTGCGGGCCGCCGGCGTCCCGAACGGCTACGAACTCCTCAAAGATTTCACCCGGGGCCGGCGCATCGACGATCGCATCTACGCGGAGTTCCTTGCCGGCCTGCCGATCACCGCCGCGGACAAGGCGCGGCTCGCGGCGCTGCGACCCGGCAACTACCTCGGTGTCGCCGAGGCCCTGACCCGCGCGGCGACGGACGGTCCCGGCAAGGCGTGATCATCGTCGGACTCTCGGGCGGCGTCGATTCGGCGGTCGCCGCGCTGCTGCTTCGCGAGCAGGGCCATGAGGTGCAGGGGCTCTTCATGGCGAACTGGGAGGAAGACGACGCCTATTGCACCGTCTCGGCGGACTACCAGGACGCGCGCGCCGTCTGCCGCGAACTCGGCATTCCACTGCACCGGGTCGATTTCGCTGCGCAGTACCGGCAGCGTGTGTTCGACTATTTCGTTTCGGAGTATCGCGCCGGACGCACGCCGAATCCGGACGTGCTCTGCAACCGCGAGATCAAGTTCGGCGTCTGCCTCGAGCACGTGCGACGCCTCGGCGGCGAGCGTTTCGCGACCGGACACTACGCCCGACGAGTCGCCGGTCCGGACGGCGTCGAGTTGCACAAGGCCCGCGACGCCGCCAAGGACCAGTCTTATTTCCTGCACTCGTTGCTGACCGCGCAACTCGAGGCGGCGCTGTTCCCGCTGGGGGACCTGCTGAAGCCGGAAGTTCGCGAACGCGCAAGACGCGCCGGACTGCCGGTGCACGACAAGCCGGACAGCACGGGCATCTGCTTCATCGGCGAGCGGCCCTTCCGGGAATTCCTCGGCCAGTACATCGCCGACCGGCCGGGGCCGGTGGAGACACCGTCGGGTGAACGCCTCGGCACGCATCAAGGACTCGCCTTCTACACGCTTGGGCAGCGCGGCGGCCTCGAGATCGGCGGTCGTGCCGGCCACGCCGAGGCGCCGTGGTATGTCGCCCGCAAGGACCTGGCGCGCAACGCGCTGATCGTCGTGCAGGGACATGACCACCCGCTGCTGCTCGCGCACCGCGTCACCACCGGCGTCGCCCACTGGCTCGTGCCGACGCCCCGGTCTCCGTTCGAGGCGGCCGTGAAACTGCGCTATCGGCAAGCCGATCAGCCGTGCCGGGTGAGCCCGCGGGCCGATGGCCGACTGCACATCGAGTGCCGGGACCCGCAGCGGGCCGTGACCCCGGGTCAGTTCGCCGTGCTTTACGACGGCTCGCGCTGCCTCGGCGGCGCCGTGATCGAGTCCGCCGACCCACCGCGCGAGTCCGAGACGCTATAATCCGCGCGCATTTTCCGGCCTTATTCCGGTTTTTTTCGATCGGGGGTTTCCATGACGGACAGTTACAAGGCGCGCACCACGCTCAAGGTGGGCAAGCAGTCGTACGACATCTGGAGTCTTGCCGCGCTGCCGCGCGCCAAGGTTGCGAGGCTGCCCTATTCGCTGAAGATCCTGCTCGAGAACCTGCTGCGCTTCGAGGACGGGGTCAACGTCACCCGCAAGGACATCGACGCGCTGCTCGGCTGGAACGCCAAGGCGACCCCCGACCACGAGATCTCCTTCACGCCGGCGCGCGTGATCATGCAGGACTTTACCGGTGTGCCCTGCGTTGTGGACCTCGCCGCCATGCGCGAGGCCATCCGCAAGCTCGGCGGCGATCCGCAGAAGGTCAATCCCCTCGCCCCGGCCGAACTGGTCATCGACCACTCGGTGCAGGTCGACAACTACGGCACCGCCGACTCCCTTGCGCAGAACACGCGCATCGAGTTCGAGCGTAACGGCGAGCGCTACTCGTTCCTGCGCTGGGGCCAGACCGCGTTCCGCAATTTCAAGGTGGTGCCGCCGAGTACCGGCATCGTCCACCAGGTCAACCTCGAGTACCTCGCCCGCGTGGTGTTCGAGAACCGCGACGGCAAGCGCCCGCAGGCCTACCCGGACACGCTGGTCGGCACCGACTCGCACACCACCATGATCAATGGTCTCGGCGTGCTCGGTTGGGGCGTCGGTGGCATCGAGGCCGAAGCCGCGATGCTGGGCCAGCCGGTGACGATGCTGATCCCGCAGGTGGTGGGCTTCAAACTCACGGGACAACTGCAGCCGGGCGCCACCGCCACCGACCTCGTGCTCACCGTGACCGAGATGCTGCGCAAGAAAGGCGTGGTCGAGAAGTTCGTCGAATACTTTGGTGACGGCCTCGCCAACCTGCCGCTCGCCGACCGCGCGACCATCGCCAACATGGCCCCGGAGTACGGCAGCACTTGCGGCATCTTCCCGATCGACGAAGAGACACTGCGCTACCTCGAACTCTCCGGCCGTCCCCGTGACCAGATTGCACTGGTGGAGGCGTACGCCAAGGCGCAGGGCCTGTGGCGCTACAACGGCGCGCCGCAAGCCGACTACACCGACGTGCTCGAGCTCGACCTCGGCACCGTCGAGCCCTCGCTGGCCGGTCCCAAGCGGCCGCAGGACCGCGTGCCCGTGCGCAGCCTGAAGCAGGTCTATCGCAAGACCCTCGGGCAGATGTCCGAGGAGCGCATCAAAAAGAATCCGGCCGCGACCGGAGTCGGCGCCGTGACGAACGGTTCGGCCTACGAGGTACGCGATGGCGCCGTGCTGATCGCGGCGATCACCAGCTGCACCAACACCTCCAACCCCTCGGTGATGCTCGGCGCCGCGCTGCTTGCGCGCAACGCGCGCCAGCGCGGCCTGAAGGCGAAGCCGTGGGTGAAGACCAGTCTCTCGCCGGGCTCCAAGGTGGTCACCGACTACCTCACGAAGGCCA
>JBIKVA010000011.1:0-27660 GCA_044357085.1 Steroidobacteraceae bacterium
CCGCGGAGGTCGTGGAGCGCAACGTCGTGGCGGATCTCGACATCGTCACCGCGAAACTCGCCAACGGCGTGCTGCTGAACATCAAGCGTACGCCATACCAGAAGGACCGCGTCTCCTTGCAGGTCCGCTTCGGTGACGGGCAGCGCGCACTGCCGAAGTCGCAGCCCGGCCTCGATCTGTGGATCGGCAATGCGGTCGGTGACGCCGGCCTCGGCAAGCACTCGACGGACGAGCTGCAGCGCGTACTCGCCGGCCGCAACTGGGGACTCGGCGTGGGGGTCGACGAGGACGCCTTCCTGGCCGGCGCGACCGTGCCGCCCGCCGATCTCGAGCTGCAGCTGCAACTCGTCACGGCGCTGCTCACCGATCCAGGCTACCGCCCGGAGGCTTTCGAGCAGTTCCGGCAACTGCTCGCCGTGTGGCGCAAGACCGTCGATGCAACGCCCGAGGGCGCGCTCAACCGCGATCTCGGCCGCATCCTGCACGATGGCGACCCGCGCTACGGCATCCCCACACTCGAAGAACTGCAGGCGCGCCAGACGACGGAAATCCGCGCGGTGCTCGACCCGGCGATGCGCGACGGAGCCATGGAAGTCGCCATCGTCGGCGACATCGAGCCCGAACGCGCGATCGCGCTCGCTGCGGCGACGCTCGGCACGCTGCCGACGCGCAAAGGCGGTTTTGATCGCTCACGCGGCGTGGACGACATGCGCTTCCCCGCCGCGCCGCAGGCGCCCATCGTGCTGCGCCACGAGGGCGAGGCCGACAAGGCGCGTCTCGCGGTGGCCTGGCCCGCCAAGGACGGCTTCGACCGTCGGCGGGCGCGCGTGCAGGACGTTGTCGGCGAGGTGTTCCAGATCAAGATGATCGATACGCTGCGCGAGAAACTCGGCACGACCTACTCGCCTGGCGTCGCCGTCGACGGTTCGGATCTTTACCGCGGCTACGGCTCGATCTACACGAGCCTCGACGTCAAGCCCGCGGAGATGGACGCGGCGCTCGCGGCGGTGCAGGCGGTTGCTGCGGACGTCCGCGCGGGTCGCATCACTGCCGACGAATTCGAACGGGCGCGCAAGCCGATCATCGAAGGACTGAACCAGCGCTTCGAGAACAACGGCTTCTGGCTGGGCGCCGTGTCGCAGGCACAGTCGCGTACCGACTGGCTGGATCGCACGCGCACCCTGCGCAGTGACTACGGCTCGATCACGCTGGCAGAGTTGAAGACGCTCGCGGCGGAGCTCTTCGATCCGGCGCGGGCGGTGACCGTGAAAGTCGTCGCCCGATAGACGTCCGGGCCGCGCGCGTGAGCAGGTCCTCGCCGTCAACGCCAGCAGGCTGGGCCAGGACCGCACCGCTGCGGACCGGCGTCGGGCTGCGCGGCGTGCATCACGCGGACTGGATCGAGTCGCGGCCCGCCTGCGGGTGGCTGGAAGCGCATGCCGAGAACTACTTCGCGGCGGGAGGGCCCTTGCCCGCCCTGCTCGACGATCTGCATCGCGACTACCCGCTGTCGATACACGGTGTCGGCCTGGGTCTAGGCGGCTGCGACGAGCCCGACCGCGACCATCTCGCACAGCTTGCGACGCTGGTGCATCGCCACCAGCCCGAGGTGGTCTCGGAGCATCTTTGCTGGGGCAGCCATGCGGGGGTGCACTTCAATGATTTGCTGCCGCTGCCCTTCACCGCAGAGACTCTCGCTCTCGTGTGCGACCGCGTCGATGCCCTGCAATCGGCGATCGGTCGGACCGTACTCATCGAGCATCTGGCGAGCTATGTGGTGTTTCCGGAATCGACCGTCGCTGAAGCCGTGTTCCTCGCCGAAATCACGCGCCGCACCGGCTGCGGCCTGCTGCTCGACCTCAACAACCTGCACGTCAATGCCGTCAACCACGGCTTCGACCCGCTGGCCTTCCTGCATGCACTGCCCGCCGCCGCGATCGGCGAGATCCATCTCGCCGGGCACACCCCGGCGCTGATCGACGGTGAGACCGTGCTGATCGACACGCATGGCAGCGCGGTATGCGATGCGGTGTGGACCCTGTACCGCGAGGCGGTACAGCGCTTCGGACCGATACCTACCTTGATCGAGTGGGATACCGACGTGCCGCGGCTCGAGGTGCTGCTCGCCGAGGCGGCGCGCGCGGATGTCGAAGCCGGAGCCGTGGCGGTTGGCGTCGCCGGGTCGGCCACCACCCCGAGGCCCGACCGGCCCGACCGACCTGCATGAGCCGCTATCTCGCCGACATCCAGCGCGAGTTCGCGGCCATGCTGGTCGCGACGCAGCCGCCCGCGGGTCGCGCCGCGATCTACCACAACAACCGCCGCGCCAACTTCCGCAAGGCGCTGGCGCTCACCTATCCCGTGACTGCACGCATCGTCGGCACGGATTTCTTTGGACGGCTCGCCGACGAACATGCGGTCGAGCATCCCTCGCGACACGGCGATCTGCATCACGCGGGGCGGCACTTTGCAGGCTTCGTCGGCCGCCGCATTGCCGCTGCCGGCAGCGCCTTTGAGTACCTCGCGGACCTCGCCCGACTGGAGTGGGCCTGGGCGGAGGCACTGGTGGCAGCCGATGCGCCGACTGCGAACGTCGAGATGCTGCGCGACATCGACCCCGCGGCCTGGCCTCGGCTGCGGCTAGAGTTGCAGCCGGCGGCGGCAGTGATCGTCTCCGCCTGGCCGATCCACTCGATCTTCACGGAACACCGCCGCGAGGAACCGGCGTTCATCAACCTGCATGCCGGCGGCGAGTGCGTGGCAGTGGTCCGCAACGCGGGCGTGGTCGAAGCGCACCGCCTGTCCGCGCCCGAAGGCCGGTTCTGGCGCGTCCTGCAAAATGGCGGAAGCCTGGTTGCGGCGCTCGACGCCGCGCTCGAGCTCGACGCCGGTCTCGATCCCGGCGAGAGCGGCGTCCCCGGTACCGGCCCGGAACCGGGGGATGATTTCGACCTCGGTCTCGCTCTTGGCCGGATGTTCGCAACGGGTGCCGTATCGCGAATGGTGGATGAGTAGTTCCCCCGCTTGGCAGGTCGGGCGAAAACACGTATTTTTCCGGCCCTTCCGGACTTGCACGATGGACCCACACCGATGTCGATGACCGCCGCCGCCACCGAGGCTGCCCGCGAGCAGATGATCCAGCAGCAACTGCGGGCCTGGGACGTTCTCGACCAGGAGATCCTCGGGGTGTTCGCCCGCGTGCCACGCGAATTGTTCGTGCCGGAGGCTTACGCCGAACTGGCCTTCGCCGACGTGGAAATCCCGCTGGGCGGCGGCGACCGCATGCTGGCGCCCAAGGTCGCCGGACGCATCGTCCAGGCGGTGGCATTGAAGCCCACCGATCGTGCGCTGCTCGTGGGCGTCGGCACCGGCTACTTGGCTGCCTGCCTCGGCGCCCGCGCCTGCAGCGTCCGCGGCCTCGAGGTGCGCGAAGATCTCGCCGCGCTGGCAAAGCGCAACCTCGCCGCAGCCGGCGTGCGCAACGTCGGCGTTGAACATCGCAATGCCTTCGACCCCGAAGCCCTGGGTAGCGGCGCCTATGACGTCATCGTGCTCGGCGGTTCGCTGCCGGTCATCGACGAGCGTTTCGAGCGACAACTCGCCGTGGGGGGACGTCTGTTTGCGGTCGTCGGTTCGGGTCTCGTCATGGAAGCCATGCTCATCGAACGTACGGGTCCGGAGCAGTGGCGTCGGACGTCGCTGTTCGAAACCGCGCTCAAGCCGCTGGTTGGCGTCCGACAGCCGGAGCGCTTCAGTTTCTAGTACCGATCGACGACTATTCGTCCATGGTCCAGGAACTTCTGGTCGAAGAATTGAAGGCCCGTATCGACGCGGGCGAAACCCCGTTGGTCATTGACGTCCGCGAAGCCTGGGAACTCGACATCTCCCGTTTGCCGTTCGCGCGCCATCTGCCCATGGGGCAAATCCCCGATCGCCTCGGCGAGCTCGATGCCGAAACGCCGGTGATCGTGATGTGCCGCTCCGGTGGCCGCAGCCTGCAAGTCGGCCGCTTCCTCGAAAGCCACGGCTTTCGGTCGGTGGCGAATCTGACGGGTGGAATCCTTGCCTGGGGTGAACGCATCGACCCCTCGCTGCGTCCATACTGACGCGTTGCCCGGTTGTCTTCCCGGGCGCTGAACTGTTATAGTGGTATATAACACCATTGAGGTTTGATATGAAGCGCGCCATCGTGCTCACAGTCGGAATGCTCCTCGCGGCCTCCGCGGTGCAGGCCGAGGATCTGAAGTCCGTTTACGAGCGGGCTCTGGCCAACGATCCGCAGATCCGTGAAGCCGATGCGCTGCGTCGGGCCGCCCGCGAAGCTGGACCGCAGGCCTGGGCAGCCGTGCTGCCGCAGATCTCCGGGTCCGCGAGCCGGACGAAGGCCGACACCACGAGCTCGGGCCAGTTTCCGCAGGAGCAGAAACTGCCGAACGGGCAAACCGTCGTGCTGAACTTCCTCTCTTCGAGCGACGCGAAGCCGGAAACCGACCGCTGGAGCCTCGACCTGCGGCAAAGCCTGATTTCCTGGGACAACTGGGTGGCACTCAAGCGCGCGAACCGTCAGGTTGCACAGGCCGAGGCCGACTTCCAGTCGGCCGAACAGCAACTCATCCTGCGGGTCGCCGAGTCCTACTTCAACGTGCTCGCCGCCCAGGACACCGTCGAGGCGCAGTCGTCGGCACTCGAAGCGATTTCGCGTCAACTCGAGCAGGCCGACAAGCGTTTCGAAGTGGGGCTGATCGCCATCACAGACGTACAGGAAGCGAAGGCGGCCCGCGACAGCGCCGCCGCTGCGGTCATCGCCGCCAAGCGTCAGCTCGCCTCCGCCGAAGAACTGCTGCGCGAGATCACCGCCGAGAAGTACTCGCAGCTCGCCAAGCCCGGCGATGTCATGCCGCTCAAGTCACCCGACCCCGCCGACGAGGACCAGTGGGTCGAGCGCTCGATGGACCAGAACCTCTCGCTGGTCTCGAGCAGGCTGGCTGCGGAGATCGCCCGCGACAACGTGCGCGCCGCCTTCGGCGGTCACTTGCCGGAACTCGATCTGGTGGCCAGCAAGAGCAAAACCGACAGCACGAGTCCGATCAACTTCTCGAGCGGCAACGTCGGCACGCGCACCAGCGACAGCGAGGACACCAGCTACTCGCTGCAGGTCACGATGCCGATCTTCAGCGGCGGTGCGGCGCAGTCGCGGGTCCGCCAGAGCGAGTACCAGTGGCGGGCTGCGCGCGAGCGCCTCACGCGCGTGTCGCGGCAGACCGAACGGCAGGCACGCGACGCCTACCTCGGCGTCAACAGCGAGATTTCGCGCGTGAATGCGCTGCGTCAGGCACTGGAGTCCAGCCAGACCGCCCTGAAGGCCACCGAGGCCGGGTATGAGGTCGGCACGCGCACCGCCGTGGACGTGCTCGAGGGTCGGCGCAGTCTCGCTCTTGCCCAGACCAACTACGCGCGCAGCCGCTACGACTACATTCTTAACGTGCTGCGCCTGCGGCTCGCTTCCGGCTCGCTGGACCGCGGCGTTCTCGAGGACGTCAACGGCTGGCTGACGCCGCCCGCGCCGCCGTCAAAATAATCGGCTGCAGCAGCATCAGAAGCCGCTGCAGCGTACCGCGGTTCGCCGCGACGTAGCGCCGGCCGCCTTCGCCGCGACGGGTGCGCTCGGCGGCATCGCCCGCCAGGCGTCGCACTTCGGCTGTCAGCGAATCGGCACCTGCAACGACGCCGAGCGCGCCTGCGTTGCGCAGCGCAGCGACGATGTCCGGTGCGTTGTAGCCGTACGGCCCCGTCAGCGTCGCCACTCCGAGCGCCGCCGGTTCCAGCAGATTGTGGCCGCCGACCCCAGCCACCAGACTGCCGCCGACGAACGCGATGTCCGCGGCGGCATAGGCTATCGGCAGCTCGCCGATCGAATCGAGCAGCAGCACGTCGGGCGCGGGCGCCGCCTGAGTTGATTGCTGCAGGGTCGATTGCCGCAAGAAGTTCACGCCCGCCGCTCGCAGCCGATCGGCTACCGCATCGAAGCGCGGCGGATGGCGCGGCGCGAGCACCAGTGCGAGATCGATGCCCTCCGCACGCAGGCTTCGTTGGGTCTGCAGCAGGGCCTCCTCCTCCTCTTCGTAGGTGCTGCCGCCGACCAGTACGCAGCGCTGCTGCCAGCCGTGGCGGGCGCGCAAGGCCTCGCCGGCAGCGACGGCGTCTGCGGGCGGCGCCAGGTCGAACTTGAGGTTGCCGATGACATGCGTAGCCGCCGGATTGGCGCCGATGGCGCGGAAACGCGCCGCGTCGGCCTCGGTCTGCGCGGCGATGATCATCCCGCGCGCGAGAGTCTCCGCGAACAGCGAAACCAGCCGGCGGTAACGTTCGAGCGCGTGCGGCGCAAGCGCTGCGCTCGCCAGCACGAGCGGTACCCGGCGTACACCGCACTCGTGGTAGAGATTGGGCCAAACCTCTTTCTCGACGACGATCGCCACCAGTGGTCGAACGCGATCAAAGAACCGCCGTACGCTGCCGGTGGTGTCGAAGGGCAGGAAGCGCACCTGGACATCGGTGCCGAACAGGACCCGGGCGCGGGCAGCGCCGGTGGCCGTGGTCGTGGTCAGCGCGAGGGGTATGCCGGGATGCGCCTCGCGCAGCGCCTGCACCAGCGCCGCCGCCGCCTGGACTTCGCCGACCGAGACGGCGTGAACCCAGATCGAACCGACAGATGAGCGCGCGCCGAACCCGAATCTTTCGTCGAGGCCGCGCCAGTAGCCGCGATCGCGCAAACCGCGCCAGCCGATCAGCGCCAGCGCGAACGGCAGCGCCAGACAAACGAAGCCGCGGTAGAGCAACCGCTTCACGGCGTCGCCTTGCCAGGCTGCCTCGAGCGCCCCTCGCGGTAGCCGGCGAGCAGTTCGTGCCACGAGCCTTCGTCGAAGTCGATGCGTGCCGCATCGCAGACCTTCAGGAGCGAGCGTCGCAGACGCACCAGATTGGCGTCGCACCACAGCCCGGGGTCACGAAAGCGGGCCCGGTCGAAATCGATGAGGTGCCACTCGCGATGGCTATCGACGAGCAGGTTGTGGGCGTTCAGATCCGCATGATCGACACCTGCGTCATGGAAGCGGGCGATGACGTGGCCGATCCGCTGCCACTCGTCGCGCAATGCCGAGGCATCGACGGCGAGACGGGACGCCAGGGTTTGCACGTCGGCAAGGCGCAGCGTGACGAGATCACCGCGGTAGGCGAGTCCCTCGGGCGCATAGCGCGCGGCGACCGCGGCGGCGACCGGCAGCCCGAGTTGCCGCAACCTGCGGGTCAGGCGGAACTCGCGCAGCGGTCGCGAACGATCCGCACCGAGATCCAGATAGCGGTCGCTTGCGAGCCGGGCGATCAGCCCGCCGCGCCGATAGTGCCGCAGGGCGTACTGGCGAGTACCGCTCTCGAAGAAATAGGTGTTGCCCCTGCCGGTGGCGACGCCGCGCAAGGCATCGAGCTGGCGCCAATGATCGGGGTCGAACCAGCAGGCAGCGAAATTGCCGGCAAGGGAGGGGTCGTATAGCATCACGACGCGGCCGCTCGCGAGCCGCCCTTCCTGCGAATCACGCGCGGGATCTTCGGTCATCTTCGCTCCCACGGCCCAACGAACCACACCGCGCCCCCGCTCCACGCCATGCTGCCGCCATCCCAGCCGCCCGAGACCGTGTGCCTGCTGCGGCTCTCGGCGATCGGCGACACCTGCCATGTAGTGCCGTTGCTGCGCAGCCTGCAGCGTGCCTGGCCCGCAACGCGCTTCACGTGGATCATCGGTCGTGTCGAGTCGAAACTGATGTCGCTGCTGCCGGAGGTCGAGTTTATCACCCTCGACAAACGCGCCGGTCTCGGCGGCCTGCGCGCGCTGCGCCGGGCGCTGCGGGGCCGTCGCTTCGACCTGCTGCTGCACCTCCAGTTGTCGCTGCGCGCGAGCGCCGTCGCAGCCGTCGTCCCGGCGCACATCAAGCTCGGTTTCGACCGCGCCCGCGCCCGCGAGCTGCAGTGGCTGGTCACCAATGCCCGGGTTGCCCCGCGCGTTCGCGAGCACGTGCTCGACAGCTTCATGGGCTTTGCCGACGCCTGTGGCGTGCGCGAGCGTGTCCTGGAGTGGAACCTGCCCTTGCCCGCGGACGCCCTCGCCTATGCCGAGCGGTGGATACCGGACGGTGCACCGCGCACGCTGGTGATCAGCCCCTGCTCGAGCCATGCGCGGCGCAACTGGCTGCCGGAACGCTATGCCGCCGTGGCGCGCCACGCCATCGACCGCCACGGCATGCAGGTGATCCTCTCGGGCGGCCCCGGCGCCGCCGAACGCAACATGGCGGACTCGATCGTCCGGTCCTGCCCGCAGATCATCGATCAGGTGGGCAAGGACACCTTGCCGCAAATGCTCGCCCTGCTCGCAAGAGCGAGCGCACTGCTCGCGCCCGATACGGGGCCCGCGCACATGGCGACCATGGTGGGTACGCCCGTCATCGGCCTCTATGCGGCGACAAACCCGGCCCGCAGCGGTCCCTATCTTTCGCGCCGATGGTGTGTGGACGCCTTCGCCCGCGCGGCGCGCGACTTCCGTCGCAGCACGCCCGAAGCGCTGCCCTGGGCGACCAAGATCGAGGAACCGGGCGTGATGGCGCTGATCGAGACTGCCGAGGTCTGCAACCGGCTCGACGCCCTGCTAGCATCGCGCCCATGAAAGACATTCTCGTGCCGATTTCGCCGGGCGAACTGCTCGACAAGATCACCATCCTGCGCATCAAGTCCGCGCGCATGACCGATGCGGTCAAGCTGCAGAACGTGCGGCTCGAACTCAGCCTGCTCGAGCAGACCTGGCGCGACAGCGGTGCCGCGATCCCGGAAGTGTCCGCCGACGAGGCCGCGCTGCAGCGGGTCAACGAGGCGCTCTGGGACATCGAGGACCAGATCCGCGACAAGGAACACGCGCAGCAATTTGACCGCGAGTTCATCGAACTTGCCCGCGCCGTCTACGTCACCAACGACGAACGTGCGGCGGTCAAGAAGCGGATCAACACCGCGCTCGGCTCGCGGATCGTCGAGGAAAAATCCTACAAGCCCTACAAGCCGGTCTGAGGCGGCGGGCCAGCCGGTATATCCGCGGCGCCGGCCTGCCGCGCGGGCGGCAGCTGCGCGGTGTTACCCGGGGCGCTGCAGCGTGTATTCGGCGCCGCAATAGGGACACTTCGCCCAGCCGGTTTTCTCGATCGGCAGATACACGCGCGGGTGCGAGTTCCACAACTGCATCTGCGGCATGGGGCAGGACAGCGGCAGGTCCTCGCGGCCGACTTCGTACCTGTTCTGTGCGTTGGGCTGGATGAGAGGCGTCGTGGACATGGCGGGACTCGGCGGCGAGACACGAGCCGCGATTATACCGACCCCGTCCCGGCACCGGCGAAAGTCTCGTCCCAGATCTTGGCGACGGCTGCGCGTTCACCGACGAACTCGCTGGCGGCGATCACCGCCCCCTCGTCGCGCAACGAACGGTGATGGTTGCGCCGCCGGTAGGCGCGATAGGCCGCGGTGAGCACATCGACAGTAGCCTGCGGTACGAGGTCGCCGGAGGCCAGTGTCTCGAGTTGGCGGATGGTGTCCGAGTACATCACCACCGCCGGGTGCCGCGCGCCCTCGCGCAGTGCCCAGTACTGTGCGAGGAACTCGATGTCGGCGATGCCGCCGCGATCCTGCTTGAGGTCGAACTGGCCCTGCCCCGCTTTCGACAATTCGCGTCGCATGCGTTCGCGCATCGACGACACTTCCTCGCGCAGCGTCTCGCGTCGCACGAACTCGCCGAGGATGCGCACGCGCTCGATCTCGAAGCGCGCGCGCAGCGACGGCGAGCCGGCGACCGCCCGCGCATGCAGCAGCGCCTGATGCTCCCAAGTCCAGGCCGAGCTGCGCTGGTACTCGACGAAGGCGTCGATCTGGGTGATCAGCATGCCGCCCTTGCCGCTCGGCCGCAGGCGCACGTCGACTTCGTACAGTCGTCCGGCGATCGAGTGCACGGTGAGGATGTGCACGATGCGCTGCGCCAGACGGACGAAGAACACCTGGTTGTCGAGGGGTCGCTCACCCGTGGTCTCCTGCATCGCCCCGCTTGAATCGTGCAGGAACACGAGATCGAGATCGGAGCCATAGCCGAGTTCGATGCCGCCCAGCTTGCCGTAGCCGACGGCACAGACCTGCACTTCGCGCGGCATGGCATCGTCCGCGGCCCGGCAGGTCGGCACGCCGAACTGTGCGGTCATCTGCTCCCAGGCCTGCTGCATGGCCTTGTCCACGACTAGTTCGGCGATGTCGGTGAGCCGGTCGGACACCCGCATCAGCGGCAGGCTGCCCGACAGGTCGGCGATGGCGACGCGGAACATCGCAGCGCGCTTGAATTGGGCGAGCGTCTCGACGAGCCGCTCCGGGTCGTCGCCGGCGACACGCGCCAGCCGGTCATCGAGATCGGCTGACAGCTCCGCGCGCCCCGGCGGTTCGGTCAGCGCGCGTTCGTCCAGCAACTCGTCGAGCAGCAAAGGGTGCGCTGCCAGCTGCTGCACCAGGAAATCGCCGCCGCGGCATACGGTGACGAAGCGGCGCCGTGCCGCCGGGTTTTCGTTGAGCAGCGCGAAATAGGTCGAGCGTCCGCCGATCGCCTCGAGCACCCGCAACAGCCGCCGGCACATGACAAGATGATCGTCATCGGGCTCCAGTGCAGCGAGCAGTTGCGGGAGCAGCAGTTCGATCCGGCGTCGCCCGCTGGCGTCGAGCCGCCGCAGCTGCGTACTGTCGCGGAAGTCGACGAGCAGTTGCGCAAGCTCGGCGCACTGGCCGAGTCCCTGCGCCGCAAGCATTTCCGCGATGGCCGCCACGGTTGCGCTGTCATCCCAGATCAGCGCAAACCCCGCCGCGCCGACGACGGCGGGACTGCGCTCGGCACTCTCGCCGTCGGCGCCGACCGGCGCGAACACGAGCGCATTGAACTCGCGCTGCACGTGCGCCGCGTGCCGGCCGTACTCCCTGAGCACGCCCGCCCAGTCGGCCTCGCCCATGGCACGCGCCAACTTCGCCTGCGCCGTCGGGTCCTTGGGCAGCGTATGCACCTGCGCGTCGTCCAGCATCTGCAGCCGGTTCTCCAGCGTGCGCAGGTAGCGATAGGCGGCGTCGAGTTCGCGAACCGCCTGCGGTCGCAGCAAGCGGCTGCGGGCGAGCTGCGGCAGCACCTCGAACAGCCGGGTCCCCTGCAGGCGGCGGTCCTGGCCGCCACGGATGAGCTGCATCGATTGCACGATGAACTCGATCTCGCGTATGCCGCCCGGTCCGAGCTTGACGTGATCGACGAGATCCTTGCGCGCGACCTGCTTCTCGATGAGTTGCTTCATCTCGCGCAGCGACTCGAAGACCCCGAAATCGAGATAGCGCCGGTATACGAAAGGCCGCACCGCCGAGTCGTAGAGATCGGCATATGCCTCGGGCGCGGTCAGCGGCCGTGCCTTGATCCAGGCATATCGCTCCCAGTCGCGGCCATGCTGCAGCAGGTAGTCCTCGAATGCGGAGAAGCCGCAGGCAAGCGGCCCGGAGTCGCCGAAGGGGCGCAGCCGCATGTCGATGCGGAACACGAACCCGTCATGGGTCACCGAAGACAGCAGCCGCAGCAGCGCCTGACCGAGACGGATGAAGAATTCGTCGTGGCTGACGGGCGCGGCATGCACGGTCTCGCCGTAGCCGGGAAACAGGAACACGAGATCGATATCGGACGAAAAATTGAGTTCGCGCCCACCGAGCTTGCCCATGCCGACGACCACCAGCGGCATGGGCGCACCGTCGGCATATTGTGGCGCCCCGTAGCGACCGCAGGTGATATGCCAGGCGACCTGCATCGCGCGGTTGACGGCGTCGTCGGCAAATGCAGACAGGTCGTCCAGCGTCTCCTCGAGGCCGGCGTGGCCATTGAGGTCGCGCCAGGCGATTCGCACCATCTCGCGGCGCCGCCAGCGGCGCAGCCACGACTGCCACTCGGGCTCCGGGGCGTCGAGGGACGGCGGCTCGTCACCGCCCGGCCAGCAGGGTCGGCCGCCTGCGGGTCGCAGCTGCTCGAGGGCACCGTGGCGCAACAGGTCGGGAAGCAGCGTGGCGTCGCGCGCGAAACTGCCGGCGAGAAAATCGCTGCAGGCGAACGCATGCTCGGCGTCGCGGCGCCAGGGCTGCGGAAAATCTTCGGGGGTCACGCCGTGCATGCAGGCCACGAAGGATACAAAAAAGCCCCGCACGAGGCGGGGCTATATCTGCATGCGCCGATCGGAGGGGGGAGATGATCAGCGCACGGTTCAAAGGTTAGTGCCGTGCGCAGCGCGCGTCTGTAAGGAGTAGTACCTAACCCAGCGGTGCGAGCCTGCAGGCGCCCATGCTGCGCTCGTGGACCGCAGCGGCGCGCAGCAGCGTCGGTTCCGCGAACGGCGCGGCGACGAGTTGCACGCCCACCGGCAAACCCCGATCGTCGACACCTGCTGGCATGCTGAGCGCCGGCAGGCCGAGATAGTTGACCGGTGCCGTGCAGTGCACCAGCCGGCCGAGCAGATGCCATAGCCACGGTCCGGCGCCGATGTCGGTTTCGTCGCGCCGCGGCACACGCACGGGCAAGGTCGGGGTGAGCAGCAGGTCGCAACGTCCGAACACCTCGCGCACCACCCGCTCGAGCAACGGCAGGCGCAGTTGCAGGGCCTCGAGGTAAAGCGTGCCCGGAATCGCGACTCCGGTGCTCGCCCGCACGCGCACCTGCGGCGTGTAGTCGCTGCCGCGCGCCCGCAGCGCCGCCGCGTGCAGTGCCGTCGCCTCCGGATAGACCACCGCGCGACTCAGTTCCGCCATCCACTCGGCCCCCGGCACGGCGACTTCGAGCAGGCGGGCACCAGCGGCCTCGAGCGTGGCCAACGACCTCTCGTAGGCGGCCCGCACCGACGGCTCGAGATCGTCGAGGAAATGATTGCGCGGGACGCCGACGCGCAGTCCCTCGATCCCGCGACCCAGCGCTGCGGCATAGTCGGGGACGGGCAGCAGCGAGCACTGCGTGTCGCGACCGTCGCCACCGGCGATGACCTGCAGCAGCCGCGCGAGGTCACGCACCGAGCGAACGAGCGGACCGAGCACGTCGATCGAGGGCGTGAGCTTCATGCTGCCCGTGCGCGGGATCAACCCGTAGGTCGGCTTGAGTCCATAGACACCATTGGCCGACGCGGGAATGCGTACCGAGCCACCGGTGTCGGAGCCGAGGCTGGCGAAGACCGCTCCGCAGGCCACGGCGGCACCCGAACCGCTCGATGAGCCGCCCGCGATGTGATCCGGATTCCACGCGTTGCGGCAATCCCCGAAGCTGGCGTTATGTCCGGTGGCGCCCAGCGCAAACTCGGCCATGTTCAGCGTGCCGATCGTCACGGCCCCGGCGAGTTCGAGCCGCTCCATCACCGTGGCACTGCGTGTGGCCATCCGCGGCTCGCGCGCCCGCGAGCCGCACAGGGCGGCAAATCCCTGCCGCTCGAACATGTCCTTGTGGGCGAGCGGCACGCCGAGCAGCGGCGCGATGGGCTCGCGCCCGGACTGCCACGCCGCATCGAGCAAGGCATCGGCAAGCTCGGCCGCCGCGAGGGCGGTGTCGGACTCGATGGCCAGGAAGCAACGGGTTCGCGCGTTGGCAAGCTCGGCGCGGGCCAGCATCGCCCGCACCACCTCGACACTGCGCAGACGCCGGTCGGCGAGCCGCGACGCCAGCTCGCAAAGATCGAGGCTCCAGGGCGCGGCGTTGGCTGATGTGGCGTTGGGTGATGCGGCCTTGCTGGGTTCGACGCCGGTCGCCGCACTGGATCGCGCCCCGGCAACCTGCCCGTGCTGCGGCGCCAGCGACTCGAGCAGCGGCAGGTAGTCAGAGGGCTCGCGGGCGAAGAGATCGTACTCGGGCGCGAGCGCCAGCGCCGCGCGCACCGCATTCGAGGCCGCGGCGGCCCCCGCCGCGATCCGCGCCGCCATTGCCGCGTCGTCGAGCGGCAGGCCGGCGAGTTGCGCGATCCCGGTGACCGTTTCGACCGTGAGCTCCGGAGCAGAATCTTGTCCGTTCATGACGACGCTCACGATACACCGCCGCGACTGCGCCCGGCGAGGCGCACGGGCTCAGCGGAAGTGGGGGATGACCTCGCTGGCGTAGAGCGCCGCCTGTCTCACCATCGCTTCCTGGCGCGCACCATGCGGATGCGGCACCGGCGAGCCACCGAGCTGATAGACGTGGTCCAGCCCCATGGCGAGCAGTTCGCCGAGACGCTCGCGACACTTGGCGGGCGGGCCACAGATCGAGAACCAGTCGACGAAATCGTCCGGCACGGCAGCCAGATGGCTGCCGGATTCCTGCGCGTGGTGCTTCATGTCGTAGCCGCTCTGCATCTTCGCGGCCAGATCCTTGAGGCGCGGCGGCAGGTGATCGAGCGGTGCGTCCTTCATGCCGGCGAAGTGCGCCACCATCCCGGAAATCATGCGTCCGAGCTGGATCGCACGCTGTTCGTCGGGGTCGCAGACCAGATTCACGTAGGCGCCGATGCGGATCGAGTCGCGCGGACGTCCGGTCTCGGCAAGGCGGGCGAGCGCGGTATCCATGGCCCAGCGCAGGCGCTCGGGAGCGCTGCCGACGGCGAAGCTGACCCGATCGCCGACGTCGACGGCCATGCGGATCGTCTGCGGGCCGGTACAGGCGATGTCGACGACCAAGGGCTCCACGGCGAGGGACTCGTACCAGCGGATGCGTGAAGCCGTGCCGGCGCGATCGACCGTCTCGCCGCGCGTATAGGCCTTGAGGCGCTCGACGAAGGTGCGCAGCTGGGCCGTCGTGCCGTTTCGCACACCGATGTGCGCGGCGGAGGAATCGCCGCGGCCGATGCCGCAGATCATGCGGCCGCCCGACTCCGCCTGCAGCGTGGAGAATGCACAGGCGGTCACTGCGACGTCGCGTGTCACCGGATTGGTGACGCCGGTACCGAGGCGCAGGCGCGTCGTGGTCTGCGTCGCGAGCGCAAGTTGCGAGAACGGGTCGGGGCTGAGGTTCTGGGTGTCCGGTGAAAGCAGGATGTCGAAGCCCATGTCCTCGATCTGCCGCGCGAGTCGCGCGGTGTAGCCGGGGGACGCCTCCATCACGATGCCGAATTCGGTACTCATGTCCGCGAGTGTAACCGCCCCTCAAACGCGCTAGCATTCGCGCTGCGCGCACCCCCGGCGCAGTCCGCACGGAGACACCGTATGAACCGCCTGTTCCGCAGTCTTCTGATCGCCTTCCTCGCCGCCCTCGCCTGCAGCGCGCCGCTGCGCGCCGACGAGTACGCGGACACCAAGGAACTCTTCCGCAACGCGGGCCAGAGCGGCTCGTTCTTCGAGCGCAGCCACGCGTACGCCATCTTCCCGACCGTCGGCAAGGGCGGGCTCGGCATCGGTGGTGCCCGCGGCGTGGGCCGCGTCTACGAGCAGGGCAAGTACATCGGCGACGTGGTGCTCACCCAGCTGAGCGTCGGCTTTCAGGCGGGCGGCCAGGCATTCAGCCAGATCGTCTTCCTGCAGGACAAACGCGCGCTCACCGAATTCACCAGCGGCGAGTTCACCTTCGGCGCAGGCGTCGGCGCCGTCGCCATCACCGCGGGCGCCAGCGCCACGGCGGGCACCGCGGGGGCGAGTGCCGGTGCCAGCGCCGGCAAGAAGGACGCCACCAACGCCGGCGAGTTCTATCGCGGCTTTGCGGTGTTCACCATCGCCAAGGGTGGCCTGATGTACGAAGCCACCATCGCCGGCCAGAAGTTCTCCTACACGGCCGCAGGCGCGCCGAAGAAGGCAAAGTCGAAGAACTGACGCCGCTGCCGCCGCGCGCTCAAGGCGCGCGTTCGTCCCATGTCGGTGACGTCGTCACGAACGGCTTGATGCCGAGTTCGCGAAACACCACTGACGGATCGATGCTGCGTCCCTGGGTCACCACCAGCGCGACGTTGCGGATGGCGCCGATGTCGGCGGTCGGATCGCCGTCGACCAGCAGCAGGTCCGCCAGCTTGCCCACCTCGATGCTGCCCCGATCGGCGAGCACACCCGAGTATCTGGCGCCGTTCAGGGTGGCGATGCGCAGTACCTCGCCCGCCGGGATTCCGGCCTGTACATAAAGCTCGAGCTCGCGCTGCAGGGTGAAGCCGGGGATGGCATCGGTGCCCGCCACCAGCGGCACCCCGGCGCGGTGCAGGCGACCGACGAAGTCGATCATGCGCGCGTAGGAGCGGTTGTAGAGTGCATGCAGCCGTTCGTTCGCGATCTCCATGCCGCCGCTCATCAGGCCGCGTTGCAGCGTCGCCGGCAGGTGTGCGGCGATCGATGCGTAGGCCGGCGACATCTCGCCGTCGCGCTGGCGCAGAAAGTCGAAGGTGGTGAGAGTGGGATCGATCACGGTGCCGCGCGACTTCAGCAACTCGACGAACTCGCGGACCGCTGCGCCCTCGAAGTCGATCCCGGCCGTCTTTTCAGCCGGCAGGTAGAAACGCTGCAGCGTGCGCGTGTCGGTACGCTCGTCGACGAGGAAATTGAGCACCACCTGGTTGATGTGGTTGACCTCGTCGAAACCGGCCTCGACGACATCGCGCGCCCGCAGGAAGGCAGGCACATGGCCGCTCACCCGCAGGCCCCGCTCGTGTGCGTGGGCAATCGTCGCCTTGAGATGCTCGCGCGGGAAGCTGTTGTAGATCTTGATCTGCGGATAGCCATGGGCGGCATACCAGTCGACGGCGCGCTTGGCCTGCTCGAGCGTGCTGATCACGAAGCCGTTGCGTGCCGAATAGGGGCTCTCGCCCTCGAGGAAGCCCGTCGGCACGATCTGCGGCCCGAACACCGCGCCCATGCCCGTCTCGTCGATGATCTGCTGCAGGGTGGCATTGTCGTTACCGAGGTCGCGGACGGTGGTGACGCCCGTCGCAAGATTCAGCCCGCCCTCCCAGCGACCGACATGGCCGTGCATGTCGAACAGGCCCGGCAACAACACGCGCCCCGCGGCATCGAGGCTGCGCTGCGGCACCGCTGCGTCCACACCCGCTCCGGCCGGTGCGATCGAGGCGATGCGGCCGCGCAGGATGTAGACGTCGTGCAGGCCCTCGCGAAGCCGTGCATTGGCGCTGTCGAAGAGGCGCGCGTTGCGGATCACGCTGAGCCCCTCGAGCGGCTTCGAGAGGCGTGCACGGAACCCGGCCAGCAAGCGGGCCTCGGCAGCGGTCTGTGCAGCGGTGAGCTTCGCCGTCTCGCCCTCGTAGCCGGCGGGCACCGTGGCGCTGTAGCCGGGGATCACATAGCCAAAGAATTCGGGCGAGTCGCCGCGAGTCAGCCAGACGAAATCCGGAGTCAGGCCGAGACCGGTGAAGGCGACCAGTTCGAGTTCGCGCCGCCGCTCGCCCTCCCCTACCTCCAGCGTCTGCAGCGTACGCCGCGTCACCGAGCCCGCCGGCAGCATCGTCAGGCTGCGGCCGGCGCCGGTCAGTCGCGCCATCTGTTCGTAAATGAGTCCGCTGCCGTTCAGGGGCAGGTACAGTTTGCCCAGCGCGTCGCGGCTTTCGCCGCGCTCGGTGGTCGAGCGCCAGCTTGCGCGTCCACCCCGGCTCTCGAATCTTTCGTCCACCCGCGAACCGTAGGTGGTCGTTCCGCTCGCCTCGTAGCGCTCGAGCGTGCCGTCGGCACCGAGGCGGATCTTTTCGCTGATCTCCGGCCCCCGACCGTTGTCCTTGAAGATGTAGCGCACCTCGCAGTCGCGGACGGTGCGGCAGCGCTCGACGATCTCGCCGCCCTTGTTGCCGCTGTCGACGACGATCACCCAGTGACGTGACCGTGTGGGCGAGCCCGCCGCGGCAGTCGCAGCGTCGGCAGCAGAGGTAGCTGCGCTGGCCGGCGCAGCGATGGCGAGCATTGCCAGGCCGAACAGTCCGGTGCGACGCGTGACTCTCATGGGATATGCCTCCGGGATAGGCCGCTGGGATATGCCGCTGGGATATGCCTGGGTGCCGATGATCAACGCCGGTAGTCGAGCGGCGGCGCGCGATCGCCGACGGCGCTTGCGTACTTGAAGTCGGGGCCACGCCGGCGCTCGAACTCGGCGCGGGCTGCGCTGATCAGTTCCGGGCGCGTGTAGAGTTCCGCAGCGGTGAGCGCGAGCACCTTGCTGGCGTTCTCCATGCCCCTGAGGCCGATCCCCATGCCGCCGGCAGCCACCGCCTGCCAGGAATGCGCCGGCGTGCCCGGCACCCAGGTGGCGGTGCGGAAGCCGATCGTCGGCACCACCCAGCTGACGTCACCGACATCGGTAGAGCCCTGGCTGGCCCGCCGCCCGATCGGCTGGATCTCGCGCTCTGATCCGAGTCCGAGTTCCGTCTTGCCGAGCGTCGGGAAGATCTTCTCGGCGAACGCCTGCTCGCTGGCGTCCCACTGGATGCCGCCCACTTCGCGCAGCTTGGCGTCTACCACCGTGGCAAGTTCATCGTTCGGCAGCAGGCTGTAGGCGCCGTGGATCACCTCGTGCGTCACCGTGGTGCCCGTGCCCATCGCTGCCCCCTCGGAGATGCGCAGCAGGCGCTCGAAGATTTCTGCCATCACCTGCGGATTGCGGTGGCGGACGTAGTAGAAACTTTCGGCAAACTCGGGCACCACGTTCGGCGCATCGCCGCCGCGCGTGACGATGTAGTGCATGCGCGCGTCGTCCGGCATGTGTTCGCGCATCAGGTTGGCCATGTGGTTCATGGCCTCGACGCCGTCGAGCGCCGAGCGGCCGCGCTCCGGCGCAGCGGCCGCATGGGCCGCGATACCGCTGAAGCGGAACTTCGCGCTCTTGTTGGCCAGCGTCGGTTCGTTGGTGACGGCGTTGCGGTCACCGGCGTGCCAGTGCAGCGCGACGTCGACGTCGTCGAACAGGCCGGCGCGCACCATGTAGGCCTTGCCCGCACCGCCCTCCTCGGCAGGCGTGCCATAGACCCGGATCGTGCCGCCGCGGCGGTTCGTCGCAAGCCAGTTCTTGATGGCGATTCCGGCCGATGTCGACCCCGTGCCGAACAGGTGGTGACCACAGGCGTGACCGGAGATTCGCCCGCGCAGCGGCGAACGCTCGGGCACTGCCGCCTGCGACACGCCCGGCAGCGCATCCATCTCGGCGAGGATGGCGATCACCGGTTTGCCGCTGCCGTACTCCGCGATGAACGAAGTCGGCATCCCGGCCACGCCGGCGCGTACCTTGAAGCCGGCGTCGGTCAACTCCTTCTGCAAACGCGCGCTGCTCTGCTCTTCCTGGTAGCCGACTTCCGCCCAGTTCCACAACTGCAACGCCACCTGGCGATCGACGGCGCGGCGCGCCTCGACGAGCCGCAGCAAGGCGTCGTCAGCGACGGCCAGGCTGCCGGCACAAGTGCCGAAGAAAGCGCACAGCGCGGCAACGAGCGGCGCAGCGCGGCGAGTCATGGTACGAGTCGATGCGGTCATGAAGTCCTCCACGAAACAGCAGCATTGGCGGCCGGCACGGCTGCCGGGTCGGGAATCACCAGGCGAGTCCCAGCGCGCGGTATGCCTTGGCGAGCACCCACGGCGGCCCGATCATCAGGTAGACGAGATCGGTCAGGAAACTCGGGCGTCGACCCTCGACATGGTGGCCGATGAACTGACCGATCCAGGCGATCACGAACACCAGCGCGCCGGTCACCAGCAAGCCGGTCATACCGAGAGTCTGCAGGATGATTTCATTGATCGCGAGACCCGCGGCCACGCAGGCCAGGATCCCCACCCCGAGCGGCGGCGACAGCCATAACCAGAACCCCACCGCGAGCACGACGGCGATCGCCGCCGCCACGCCGAAATCGGGCAGAGCCGCCGGGAACCCTGCGGGCGTCGGCACGGCGTACAGCAGGGCCATGATCGACCAGACGATCGCCGGTACGCACAGCACGTGCAACCGCTGGTTGAGCGGGTGGCGGTGGTCTTCGGCATAGGCGGCGAACCAGCGGTCGAGCGGACGCAACACAGTGCTGTGAGATTCGGCGTGCATGTGGACTCCGGAGCTTACGCGAGGCGGTCCGCCCGACGGCAATGGTACGGCGCCGGCGGGTACGATGGCGCGGCATCCACACCGCTGCGGCGGATATCGCGGTACCATTTTCCGCCATGAACGCCGACAAGAAAACCTGGGTCACGGTCCTCCTCCTCAGCCTGTTCGCCTGGACGATGAGCAATCTAGACCAGTCGCTCTTCGGCTATGCGATCCCCGGCATCCTCGCCGAATACCAGGTGGGTCTCGAGGTTGTGGGACTGATCCTCACCGCAGGGTTCATCACCGCGGCCTTCATGGTGGTGTTCGCCGGGCTCGCGGCCGACACCTGGGGCAGGCGCTGGACGCTCGGCGGCTTGCTCGCGCTCTCGGCCCTCTTCGTCGGTCTGCACGGCTTCGTCACCGACCTGACACAACTCACGGTGCTGCGCGCGCTCGCCTTCGGCCTCGCGGCCGGACTCGCGCCGATCACCGCCGCCTATGTCGCCGAAGTCGCCCCGGCCCGGCACCGCGGCATGCTGATGGGCGTGCTGCAGTGCGGCTATCCGCTCGGCTGGTTCCTGGCCGCCATGCTCGCGGCGCCATTGCTCGACAGCAGCGGCTGGCGCTCGATCTTCCTGATCGGCTTCGCCGTGGTACCCCTCGCCTTCCTGATTGCCTGGCGACTGCCTGAAAGCCAGCGTTTCCAGCAGGCTGCCGCAACACGCGGCGCTGGCGGCAAGGTGCTCGACTGGAGCCTGCTCGGCGAGATGTTCACGCCGGCCTATCGGCGCCGCTCCATCGCCTCGATGGTGCTTTTCTTTGCCTTCGGCTGTGCCTATGCCGGCACGGCCTTTTTCTTCCCGACCTACTTCATGAGCGTACGCGGCTACAGCCAGGCCGAAGCGGCGCAACTCGTCGGGCTCTCCAACGGCATCGCGATCTTCGGCTACCTCGCCGCCGCCTGGGTCGGCGAGTACCGCATGACGCGCCGCGACACCTTCGCGTTGTGGGCCGCGCTCGGCGCGGTGGCGCTCGTCGCGCTGATGTGGGTCCCGCAAGCACGCTGGCAGGATCTCGCCCTGTACGGCCTGACCGGCGCGTTCTTCTTCGGCAGCAACGCCGTGGTCGGTGCCCTGCTCGCCGATCTGTTCCCGACGCGCATGCGCACCACGGCGTACGCCGTATGCGGCTCGGCGCCACTGACCGTCGGCTTCGCGCTCTATCCGGCGCTCGTGCCGCTCGCCGTGGCACAGATCGGCTGGCAGTGGTCGTTCTCCCTGATGGTGGCGCCGCTGCTGCTCGTGTCGGCGCTCGCCGCGCTGACGCTGCCACGGATCGCCTCGGGTCGCGACGTCGACGAGAACTGAAGCACGGCCATCGACCGCAACACCGGCGCGGGTTGCGGTCAGCCGTGGCCCACGGTGTCGTCCAGCGGCTCTGGTCGCGTCGTCGGCGATCCCAGCGGCTCGGCGCCCGGCGGGCGTTCGATGTAGCGACGTACGCTGCCACGCTCGCCCTTGATCAGTTCTGCGAGGCGCTTGCGGATCTCCTGATCGGCAAGCGTCAGGCGTGTTTGTCGCCGCAGATAGTCGATCCAGGTCGGGCTCTCGAACCGCTCGACCCAGAGCGTCGGCTCGTCGAGGTCCTGACAGACCGACCAGCCGCGCGCACCGTCACGGCGGCGGATGCGACCCAGCTCGTTGATGAGCGCCACGAATTTCTCGGCGTTGTCTTCGGGGACCTGGTACTCGATGGTGACCACGATCGGACCGGCCGATTCGTGCAAGTCCATCTTTGGTGGTTGCACGGTGGCCGCGACGTGCGGATCGAGCGAACCCGACCGCGCCACCGACACCGGCAGCCAGCGGGCGACCGCAAACGTCGAGAGTGCCGAGAGCCCCGCGAGCAGCAGGGTCTCGCGGATGCCGATTCCGGCGGCGAGATGGCCCCACAGATAGGCGCCGGCGGACATGCCCGCGAACGCGAAGGTCTGGTAGGTCGCGAGCGTGCGTCCCGTGACCCAGCGCGGCGAGGACAGCTGCACGGCGATGTTGAAATTGGCGAGGCCGAGCGTCCAGATGAACCCGGCGACGACATGGGCCAGCAAGGTCGTCGCCGCCCACGGGCTCTGCGAGATCGCGAGCATGGCGAGCATCGCCACCGCACACAGGCCGCGCAACAGCATGTCGCTCGAAAAGCGGGCGCGGAAGGCGGCGCTCGAGAGCGCCCCGAGCATCGCGCCGACGCCGAAGCCGCCGAGCAGCAGACCGTAGGTCGGCGCACCACCGCCCAGCAGGTCGCGCGCCACCACGGGCATCAGCGCGGGGATCGCGGAAATGGGCACGGTGAAGAGCACCGAGCGGAACATGATCGCGATCAGGTTCGGCGACAGGCGCACGTAGCGGATGCCGGCGGCGATGGCCGAACCGAGCGGCTCGGGCGGCAGTTCGCGTTGCGGCTTGGGCAGGCGCCACCAGAGCAGGGCCGCGATCAGACCGAGGTAGGAAATGGCGTTGATCACGAAGGCTGCACCCGCACCCGAAGTGGCGACGATCACACCGCCGATCGCCGGACCTACGCTGCGTGCGAGGTTGAATCCCATGGCATTGGCCATGACCGCTGCCGGAATCGACTCGCGGGGGACCTGTTCGCCGATCGAGGCCTGCCACGCGGGTGCGAACGCCGCGGTGCCGCAACCGATGAGGAACGTCAGCGCAAGGAGAATGCCCGGCGTGATCGTGCCGAAGAATGCGACCAGCGCGAGCGCGAGCGAGGCCCCAAGCGCCAGCAGCTGCGAACACAGCATGAGCAGCCGCCGATCGTAGTTGTCGGCCAGCGCGCCCGCCACCAACGAGAGGAAGAAGAACGGCAGCGCGCCCACTGCCTGCACGAGCGCAACCTGGTCCGGGCCCGGCGCGATGAGCGCCATCTGCCACGATGCACCCACGGTCTGGATGAGGCTGCCGAACGAAGACGCCAGCGAAGCCCACCAGAAAACCGCGAACACGCGATAGCGGAACGGCGCAAGTGTCGAGGCGCGCCAGCGCTCGAAGCGGGAGGACGAAGTCGGGGACGGCGTGGCTGAAGTCATGGACGGCAAAATCTTGGCGACAAAGTTTACCGCTTTGCGTTGCACCGCGGGGGCCGGTGTCGCGGTTGCGGCTAGTATGATTCACCGATGGACATCACTGCGGAACGAATCCGTGAGGCAGCCGACCGCTTGTCGGGCCGGATCGTGCACACGCCCTGCCGAAGATCGGAAACCCTCTCGGTCATCACCGGGGCCGAGATTTACCTCAAGTTCGAGAACCAGCAGTTCACCGCGTCCTTCAAGGAGCGCGGTGCGCTCGTGAAACTGCAGCGGCTCGATGCCGACCAGCGCCGCCGCGGCGTCATCGCCATGTCGGCGGGCAACCACGCGCAGGGCGTTGCACACCACGCAACGCGCATGGGTATTCCGGCGACCATCGTCATGCCGATCACCACGCCCTTCAACAAGGTGCAGCAGACGCGACTGCTGGGTGCCCGGGTGGTCCTGCACGGCCAGCAACTCGCCGAAGCCGAGACGGAGGCCCACGCCATCGCCAAGCGCGAAGACCTGGTCTTCGTGCACCCCTACGACGACGAGGACATCATCGCCGGACAGGGCACCGTGGCGCTCGAGATGCTCGCGGACCAGCCGCAGCTCGACTGCCTCTGCGTACCCATCGGTGGCGGCGGACTGCTCGCCGGCATGGCCGTAGCGGCCCGCGCCGTGAAGCCGTCGATCGAGCTCGTAGGCGTGCAGACCCGTGCTTTCCCCGCCATGCACGCCGCCTTGCGCGGCGAGGCCGCGGAGTTCGGCACGCAGAGCATCGCCGAGGGTATCGCGGTCCGCAACGTCGGCCGCCTGACCCGGGAAATCATTGGCGCAATGGTCGACGAGATCCTGCTCGTCGACGAAGCCGACATCGAGCGCGCGATCAGCCTGCTGGTGTCGATCGAGAAGACCGTGGTCGAAGGCGCGGGCGCTGCCGGGCTCGCCGCATTGCTCGCCTGCCCGGCGCGTTTCCGCGGCCGCAAGGTCGGGCTGGTGCTTTGTGGCGGCAACATCGACACACGCTTGCTGGCGATCGTGCTGCAGCGTCAACTCGTGCGCGAGCGGCGCCTCGTCACGCTGCGTTTCGAGAGCGCCGATCAGCCCGGCGTGCTTGCGCGCATCGCGGCGGTCATCGGCGAAGCCGGCGGCAACATCGTGGAAGTCACCCACCACCGGCTGTTCCTTGACGTGCCGGCCAAGGCCGCCGACCTCGACTTCACCGTCGAAACCCGCGACGCCGCCCACACCGACCTGCTCGTCGCAAGGTTGCGCGACGCCGGTCTCGAGCCGCGCTTGCTGGGAGTCAGCGGCGCCTGAGTCGGAACATCGTGCGGCGCGATCTTCAAGGTTGCGGACAGGCGCGCGGCGGCAAGCCGGTGACGGCGGCGATGTCCGCATCGGGTGGCAGTGCCTGCACCTCGAGGTGCTGCACGCCGGGCGGCACGGTCGGCGCGAGCGTCACCGATGCCCACAGCACGCCGCGCTCGCAATCGAGCAGCCAGTCGCCGCGCAAGGGATTCTCGCTGTACAGCCAGCCCGGGCGCTCGCGACAAGCGCCGAGCGTCTCGCGCAGCTTCGCGAATTCGGCGCGACGGCGTTCACGTGAGCGATCGAGGAACAGGTTCATCGCCGCGAGCCGCTCGATCACGGCATCATCCCAGCGGCTTACCAAAGAATTGACGCTTGCTCGCGACGTGGCGAGAGCCGGCGACGGCTGCACTTCCCGCGGCACGAGACCACCACTCTGCCGCAGCAACGCGAAAGCCTGGTCGAACACCCCGCCCCAGCCGGTGTAGGTGCGATTACCGAAGGCGATCAGACCGACGCCGTATTCGGGCAACCAGCGCATCTGCGAGCCGAAGCCCGGCAGCCCGCCGCTGTGGGCGACGACATGGCCGAAGTCGCAACTCTGCGAGATCCGCAAGCCGTAACCATAGCCGCTCGCGTTGAGCTGTATCGCGCCGTCGCCGCCGCGCGTGACCACCGCGGGCCGCACCCGCCACAGCTGCTGCATCTCGCGCAGCGAGGCCCGCGACAGCGGCCCGGCTGACGCACCGTCGCGCGCCGGCCAGGCGTCGAGGAATACACCGACGTAGCGCCCGAGGTCCTGCAACGACGTGAGCATGCCGCCCATGGGTCCGCCCGCACCGTCGGCGAGCTGCGGCTCGAGTTTCCACAACTCGTCCTCGCGCCGATATCCGAGCGCCAGTTGCGCCGGCGGCACCGTGCCGGGCTCGAGAGTGCTGGAGCGCATTCCGAGTGGCGCCAGAATGCGTCGCTGCACGTAGTCGCGATAAGGCAGACCAGAGACGCGACTGACGATGCGCCCGAGAATCATGAACCCGTAGTTGGAGTATTCGTAGGCGACGCCCGGAACGTTGGCGAAGGCGATGCCTCCGCGCAGCAACGCGTCGAACTGTTCGTCGGAGATCGAAAGTTGCTGATCGCCCCAGGGATTGTCTTCGGGGAAGCCGGTCGCATGCGTCAGCAGATCGCGGATGGTGATGCGCGGTGCGTCGATCGTCGGATAGCGGAGCCGACGCAACTCGGGTACGTACTTGTCGGCGGGATCGTCGAGCGACAGCTTGCCGGCATCGCGCAGCTGCAGGATGGCCATCGCGGTGAAGCTCTTGGTCATCGAGGCGATGCGGAACACCGAGTCGGGCTGCACCGGTGCACCGGCGGCGACGTCGCGCAGGCCGGCGACACCCACGTGGACCAGTGCGCCGTCGATCACGACGCCCCACGCGCCGCCCGGGACCTGTTCGCGTTGCAGGAAGTCCCGTATCAGCGCATCGAGCTGCGGCAACGCCTTCGCCAGTTTGGCCTGCCGATCCGCGTCGACGAATCGGGCCGGCGGCGCCACCCAGGGCGGGACGGTCGCCGCCGGGGACGCGAAGACATACGGCGAACAAAGACCCATCCAGAGTGCCGCGGACAACGCCACCGCAGTCTGCTGCCGTCTCTTCGGGCGATTACAATGGAACATGTTCGCGGGTCTCCCATCGCCGGCACGCCGGCACTACACAGGATTTCAAGCATGATCACTCGCATCGAACCCGGCAAGCGCATGTCGCAAGCCGTCGTCGCCAACGGCTTCGTGTTCCTCGCCGGACAGGTTGCCGCAGACCCGTCGGCGGACGTCCCGGGCCAGACCACCCAGATCCTCGCGCAGATCGATCGATTGCTCGCGGCCGCGGGCAGCGGCAAGGAAAAGATCCTCAGCGCCAACGTCTACCTTGCCGACATCGGTGACTTCGCAGCAATGAACTCGATCTGGGACACCTGGGTGCACCCGCATGAGAAACCCGTGCGCGCCACCGTCGAAGCCCGCCTCGCCACGCCCGATTACAAGGTCGAGATCCAGATCGTTGCGCTCGCCTGAGTGATCGCACCGGCTGCCGCACGACTGTTGGCTGCACTGACCCTCGTCGGTGCCTTGTTGGCGTCGCCTCACGCGACGGCCGCCGCGGCCTTGCAGGCGCTGGACACTGCGCCAGAAGATGCTCCACTGCACGAGGACGAGACGCAGAGCGGCATCGACGTCCTGCGCGCCCAGGCCTTTCGGACGCTCGCCGGCAAGCGCGTCGGGCTGCTCACGAACCACACCGGCCGCGCCCGCGACGGACTATCGACCATCGATCTGCTGGCCGCGGCGCCCGGTGTCACGCTGGCCGCCCTGTTCAGTCCGGAGCACGGCATCCGCGGCGAACTCGATGCCAAGGTCCCATCCGCGATCGATCCGCGCACCGGGCTCGCCATCCACTCGCTCTATGGCGACTCGAGGCGACCGGACGAGTCCACGCTCCGAGGACTCGACACGCTGGTGATCGACCTGCAGGACGCAGGCGCGCGGTTCTACACCTACATGACGACGATGGGCTACGTCATGGAGGCCGCCGCCCGACTCGGCCTCGAAGTGGTGGTGCTCGATCGACCAAACCCGATCAACGGCAACGACATCGAGGGACCCTCGCTGCCGCCCGAAGAACTCGGCTTCACCGCGTATTTCCCGATGCCGGTCCGCCACGGCCTGACGCTCGGCGAACTCGCGCGACTCTTCGACGGCGAGCGCCGCGATCCGGCGCTGCGTCTCGGTTCGCGACTCACGGTGATCCGGATGCAGGGCTGGACGCGCACGGCCTGGTTCGATGCCACGGGACTCGAGTGGCTGGACCCCTCGCCCAATCTCCGCGGGCTCGTCGCCGCGAGCCTTTACCCGGGCGTTGCCACCATCGAAGGCGCGAACGTATCGGTTGGCCGCGGCACCGACCGGCCGTTCGAGTATGTCGGCGCACCATGGATCAACGGAGCGCTGCTCGCTGCGCGACTCAATGCAGCCGCGATTCCCGGTGTGCGCGCCTATCCGCTGTCTTTCACGCCACTCGCATCGAAGTTCGCGGGCGAGCGCTGCCACGGCGTGGCACTCGTCGTCACCGATCGCGCGGCCCTGCGACCGGTGCGCCTCGGCCTCGAACTCGCCGCTGCGCTGCACGCGCATCATGACGATGTC
>JBIKVA010000128.1:0-7865 GCA_044357085.1 Steroidobacteraceae bacterium
AAGCTCGGCACGAAGACGCTGTATATCGCACCGGCAGCCCATGGGAGAACGGCTACTGCGCGAGCTTCAATGCCAAGCTGCGCAACGAGTTGCTGAACGGCGAGATCTTCTACACGCTACGTGAAGCGCAAGTACTGATAGAGCAATGGCGACGGCCCTACAACCGAGTACGGCCGCACAGCGCCCTCGGCTATCGACCTCCGGCGCCCGAGGCCTGGGGGCTCGCCCCCAGCCCTTGGCTCTTCATGACAGCCCCCAAAAGGGCTGCCTAGACTCACTTCAACACTGGACCAATCAAAACGGGCTGGACACCATCGAGCGGAAGTTCTAGCGCTGCTCCGGACGATCGATTTGCCGCAGGCCTCGTCGCGGAATCACAATGCGGGTTCCTGTGGCACTTGCACCGAGTCGACATGCAGCCGTTGAAGGTCCTGAGTGGGTTCGTCGCGCTGCTCTTACCCCTCGGTTGTGGAGGTTCTGGTGGCAGCGCGCCGTCACCGCCTCCGACGTCGGCACCGCCTGCCGTCGAGCGTATCTTTGATTTTTCGCAGGGCAATGGCGGTTGGCTGAGCGGGTTTGCGGACTACCAGCCCAACACCGCGCCTGTCGATGTGATCGCGGATATTCGGACTCTGCCAGCGGGCCTTGCCGGGTCCGCGTATTACCTCGCGGGAACCAACCGCAGTGACGATCTCTTCATTTACGTAAAGACCAGGCTGGGCAGCCTGGTTCCGGGGGTGACCTACCGAGTCCGAGCCACCGTGGACGTCCTGACCGACGTGCCGGCGGGCTGCATCGGTGTGGGAGGGGCGCCGGGCGAGTCGGTCTGGATCGTGGTTGCAGCCTCTGCCGTGGAGCCGCAGACGATCTTCACCGGCACGGACTACAGAGTGAGCATCGATCGCGGTAACCAGTCGCAGAGCGGACCTGCCGGGCTCGTGCTCGGCAACATCGCCAATTCCGTACCTGACTGCGGCAACAGGAGGTGGGAGTCAAAGTCATTGTCCATTCCTGCATCAGCCACGCTGACAGTGCGCGCCGACGACCGTGGGGAGGCTTGGCTGCTGGTGGGAATGGACTCTGGGTTCGAGTCGTTCAGCCGGGTTTATCTTCAGCGGTTCGTCGTCCGGCTTGAAGCAGTCTAGCGGCGTTACTCCTTCACCCAGTTGCGCGCTTCTTCGCGCATGGCTTCGAGCGATGCCGGGTCGATGCCGAGTGTCGCCAGCAGTTCGTTCAAGCCGACAGGTTCGGTGTTCTTGAGGTAACCGAACCCCACCGAGATCGCGAGATTCCACGAAGCGAGGATCAAGCAGCGTGGCACTTTCTGGTCGTCCGGTTCGGGGTCCTCGGCGGCCTGATGATGATGGCCCGTGAGGCGAACCAGATGCGGTGGCAGGTTCCATGACTTTGCCAGCACGGAGCCAAGAGGCTGGTGCAGCCGGTCGATTTCCGGCCCGAGATCCTCGGCGGCGGCGTTCTTCTGGTCGTCAATTTCGCTGAAGAGCTGAATGAGCATCAGCTCGCCGATGTTGTGCAGAAAGGCGGCCGCCTGCAGTTCGTCCGGCTTGGGGTAGCGCACCATGACCGCCAGACGATTGGCGAATCGTGACGTGACGAGCGCGTTCTGCCACATCTGCGCCATCACGGTCCGGAAGGGCGCCGGATGTGCCGAGAACTGGTTGCGCAACATCACCTCGAACGCGAGGGAAAACACGTTCTTGTTGCCGAGGCGCACGCACGCTTCCTTGATGTCCTTGACCGGCGTGCGCAGCATGAAGTAACTGGAGTTGGCTAGCCGCAGGACCGATGCGGTCAGCGTGGGGTCGCGACCGATGATGTCGACCACTTCCTTGAGCTCGACTTCCTTGCGCGCCATCAATGACTGGATCTTGCCGATGCGCGGATCGAGGACGGGCAGCTTCACCTTGCCGTCCTTCAGGTCGTTGAGCAGGCGGGCGACCGCGCTTCGTACACCGCCGGATTGTTGGGGTGCCGCCGCCCGCGCAGCCGCTTCCGGCTTGGGCGCCGCTGCCACCGGCGCGGCGCGAGGCGCGGCGGCGGTAACCGGCTGGGCCGGCGCGACCGACGGCTGAGCTGGCGCGGTCGTCGGCGGCACGGCGGGTCGCGGGGCGGCAGGGGGTGACTGGACCATCGCCGGTTTGGCGGCGGCGGAATCCAATTTCTTTTGCGGAGGCGACATGGTCACCGAGGCGTCGATCGCCACGGCGAGGTCCTCCATGTGAAACGGTCTCGGCATGGCGATCGCTCGTGACCGTGCCACCACGGTCACGAGGTCGCGGACATGCTCATCCGTCGAGGTGATCAGCAGTGGCACGTCGAGGTCGTGACGCTTGATCTCGCCGAGCAGCGTCGACGGCTGTTTCGAATCCACGGTGATGAGGATACGGTCGACATCACCGACTTTGATCAGCTCGAGAACTTCCGGGACGGATGATGCGAGCACGGGTTCGTGCCTTAGGGCGGTCAACCAGCGGACTGCTTTGGTCCGCGCTTCGACGTCATCTTCAACGACTAGAATCTTCATTGTTCGGTAAATGTCACAGCCGGTGTCTTGGATCATACGCGCCCTGGCCAAGGAAAACGGGCCAGAAACCGCCGAAGCCTATGCGGCCTTTATTCCGCCTGCAAGGGTATCCTAATCCTGCAGTCGAGGGGGTTGCGGTTTTCGCGGATACCGGCCTCGGCGTGACCGAGGTGATCGGTCCGGCTTACAGCAGGCTGCCTGCATCAATGAACCAGTCCCGTAGCCAGGCGGCGGGTCCGCGATCGACGATCAGTTCGATGTGCCCGGCGGCGAGCGGCCGTAAAATCACCGGGAGCTGTGCCAGGCGCGTCCGGGCGCAGCGACCCGGCGCGAGCGTGGCGCCGTCGACCTCCAGGGTCGTGCCGCGGGCCAGAAGCTCGCGAACCCGTGGGCCGGCGAGTTCGAACCCGACCAAGGCATCCGATACGTCCACTGCTGCCGCACGCCGGTTGCAGTCTCGCCGGACGGCGGCGGCCAGTGCTGCGCCGTCCGAGCGGTCGCCGACCAGCAACCAGCCATCTGGCGCGATCCAGAGTATTGCCGGGTCATCGCCTGCGCAGGAACCCGGTGTGGTGGGCAGCGGCGTATCGCCGATCCGCAGGTGGCTGGCTTCGTCGATGGCGCGACGAGGCAGTTGCAGGCGCACCATCGCCCGTGTCGGCAGCACGCGCAGCGATGTGCAGCGCGTCAGCATCGTCATTCCCGCGGGCAGCGCGTGGCTCGCCGCGAGTCCGGTGATGACCGGTGTCCCGGTCGTGAAGGGCTCAACCATGCATGCGCTCTCCCTTCGGATCGTAGAACGTCACTGGA
This sequence comes from Steroidobacteraceae bacterium, assembly GCA_044357085.1. Classification (GTDB taxonomy): domain Bacteria; phylum Pseudomonadota; class Gammaproteobacteria; order Steroidobacterales; family Steroidobacteraceae; genus UBA964. Next base: position 3,356 of record JBIKVA010000128.1, read on the forward strand.
GTGATTTCGGCACGACTGGTGCGGCCGAAGTCGAACAGGCTCACCGACTGGCCGAGGCGCTCACGTCCTCCGCGCAGCAGTGCCAGCGCGATGTTTTTTTTGAGGGTAGGACTGAATGCCGCCGAGGTCACCCAGCCGTCGCTGCCTTCGGTCGTGCCATCGAGCCGCAGGTGTGCGCCCGTCACCAGGAGTTCGTCTTCGCCGACAAGGCCGATGAGCTGCAGGCGGTCAGCGCGCCGGTTCTCGGGGCGGATCAGTGAACGCTTGCCGATGAAGTCGGCCTGCTTCTTGAGAGCGATCTCTCCCCAGCCGATATCGGCAGGCGAGGTTGTCCCGTCGGTGTCCATGCCGACGTGCATGAACCCTTTCTCGAGCCGCAACAGCAGCAATGCCTCGGTCCCGTAAGGCGTGATGCCGAATTCCCGACCTGCGTCCTCCAGGGCCCGCCAAAGGGCCGGTGCAAAACCGGAGGGGACGTTGATCTCGTAGCCCAGTTCGCCGGAGAAGCTCACGCGGTAGAGCCGCGTCGGCACATCCGCAAGCCTGCCGGTGCGCACCTGCAGGTGCCGAAACGCGGCAGGCGAGAGGTCCATATCGGTGTCGAGCCGCGCGAGGACTTGACGAGCCTTCGGTCCGGCGAGCACCACGGTCGCCCACTGTGTCGTGACGGGGGTGACGACGACATCGAGATCGGGCCATTCGCACTGCCGCCAGTCGTCCAGCCAGGCGGCGATCCGCGGGGCAGCGGCGCTCGTGGTCGTGATCACGAAGTGCTCGGTGTCCAGCCGCGCGATGGTGCCGTCGTCGATGATCACGCCGTTCTCGTTCAGCATCAGGCCGTAGCGGGTCCTGCCGATCTCGAGCGTGCGCACGTTGTTGAGGTAGAACGCATCGAGGAAGCGCGCGGCATCAGCGCCCTCGATCTCGATCTTGCCGAGCGGCGATGCGTCGAAGAGACCCACCGCAGCACGGACTGCGAGTACCTCGCGCGTGATGGCCTGCTGCCTCGATTCCCCCCGGCGCGGATACCAGGCCGGACGCATCCAGCCTGCGGCCTCCTCGAATACTGCACCGAGTCGTTCATGTTCGGCATGCGCGGGCAGTTGACGGCGAGGCGCGTAGAACTCTCCGATCTGACGGCCGGCGATTGCGCCAAGCGTGACAGGGGTATACGGGGGCCGGAAGGTCGTCGTGCCCACGGCATCGGGTTCGCGTCCGGTGAGTGCCGCGACCACGAGCAGTGCATTGAGGTTGCTGGTCTTGCCCTGATCCACCGACATGCCGGTAGTGGTGTAGCGCTTGAGATGCTCGACGGCGTCGAACCCCTCGCGCAGCGCCAGGTCCACGTCCGCCATGGTGACGTCGTGCTGGAAGTCGAGCCATTGGCGATGCCGGCGACCGACCGGAGCGACCCGGTGCTTGTCCACTCGCGGGCTGGTGAGAATTTCCGCGACCTGCGGAATCGCCTCTTGAATCGTGTCGGCGACGCCGACGCGAGCCGCCGCAGCGGCAACGGCGTGCGTGGCGCTCGCGAAGCAATCGGCGAGCGTATGCGCCCCGGCCAAGGCACCCGCGACCGACAGCGGCGCCGTACCTGAAACCGGCAGGAAGCACTGCCTTTCATGGTCGAAGGCGAGGCGACCGCGGGCGTGCGACCACAGGTGCACCGCGGGTGCCCAGCCGGCCGACATGCCGACGGCGTCGCAATCGAGATGCAACCGCTCGCCCGTGGAGCACAAGTGCATGATTTCCACGGCCGAGACTTGCTTGCGGCCCGAGGCCGACACGATGACCGCGCCGCTGTGGATGGTGACGCCGGCGGCCCGCAACGCTTGCGCGAGTTCGGGGGGCGGTTCCGGGCGACTGTCGATAACCGCCGGCACGCTGACCCCGGCACGCGCGAGATCGAGCGCGGCGAGATAGGCGGAATCGTTGTTGGTCGCGAATACGATGCGGCGCCCCGCGGCGACCGCATAGCGCTGCGCGTAACTGCGGATGGCACCGGCGAGCATCACGCCGGGCAGATCGTTGCGCTCGAACACCCAGGGCTGCTCGATTGCGCCGGTGGCGAGCACCAGCGCGCGGGCGCGTACGCGCCAGTATCTGTGACGGATCGCGGACGCGGGGTCCAGCTCCGCGGCGCGTTCGAGCAGGCCCGCGTGGCCATGGTCGTAGAGCCCGAAGGCGGTCGTTGCCGGCATCAGTCGAACCCGCGGATTGGCGGCGAGTTCCGCCAGCGTGTCGTGCAACCACTGCAGCGCCGGCACGCCGTCGATGACACAGGTTTCCACGAGCAACCGTCCACCGAAATCGGCGTCCTGCTCGACCAGCATCACGCTGGCGCCGGCGCGGGCCGCGAGGCGTGCGGCGGCAAGACCCGCGACACCGCCACCGATAACCAGCAGATCGCTGTTCGCGCTTGCCACATCGTAACGATCAGGATCCGCTCCGGTAGGCGCAGCGCCGAGACCTGCGGTACGACGGACGCTGTCTTCGTAAACGTGCCAGGACGGCCAGATGAAAGTCTTGTTGTAGAAGCCCGCCGGCCACAGCGGGGCGACGAAGTCGAGCATCCGTCCCACATCGAAGCGCACGCTCGGCCAGCAGTTCTGCGGGCGTGCTTCAAGGCCGCCTTGCACGCGCACCATGGTTGCGCGCACGGAGGGGTCCATTCGGGGACCGGCGCCGATGGTGACCAGCGCGTTCGGCTCCTCGGCACCTGCACTGAGGATTCCGCGCGGCCGGTGAAACTTGAAACTGCGACCGACGATTCGCTCGCCGTGGGCGAGCAGTGCGGCGGCGAGCGTATCGCCGGCGCAGGCCGTAAGCGGTCGCCCGTCCCAGGAAAAATTCACGATCCGCGAGCGGTCGATCAGGCCCCCCGTGGCGAGACGGAACGCGCCGTGCTGCCGGTCGGTCGTCGAAGGTGACGTCGGGTCGGCGATCGGCATCAGTGTGCGACTCCGGCGGCCGCGCCCTCGTCGATCAGACGGCCGTGCTCGAAGCGCTCGAGGCCAAAAGCCTCGATCAGCCGGTGAGGACGACCGGTAGCTAGCGTATGGGCCATCGTCTCGCCGCCCGCGGGAATGGCCTTGTATCCACCGGTGCCCCAACCGCAGTTGACGTAGAGGCCCGGTACCGGCGTCGGCCCCATGATCGGCGTTGTGTCGGGCGAGATGTCGACGATCCCCGCCCATTGGCGCATGAGGCGCAGACGCGAAAACGACGGAAACAGTTCGAGCACCGCCTGGACGTTGGCCTCGGTGACCGGCATGCCGCCGCGCTGCGCATAAGAGGCATAGGCGTCGGCGCCGCCGCCGATCACCAGTTCGCCGCGATCCGATTGGCTGACGTAGACGTGGATCCTCGCCGACATCACCACCTGATCCAGTATCGGCTTGACGGGCTCGCTGACCATGGCCTGCAGCGCCATGCTGGTCAGCGGCAGCTCCAGCCCGGCCTTGCGTGCGAGTTGTGTGGAGTGTCCCGCCACGGCAAGACAAACCCGAGGCGCGAAGATACGGCCCCGGCTGGTCTCGACGCCGACCACCGCGTCGCCGTCGCGGATGAAGCCTTGCACCTCGCAGCCCTGAACGATGTCGACTCCGAGTTGGTTCGCGGCACGGGCGAAACCCCAGACCACGGCGTCGTGGCGCGAGATGCCGCCGCGCCACTGGATGCTGCCGCCGGCGATCGGAAAGCGGGCACGGCGGTTCAGCGCCGGCACCAGCCTGTGGACTTCATCCGTCGTGAGCATCTCGCCGTCGACGCCGTTGGTGCGACAGGCGTTGGTCGCGCGGCGCAGGATTTCGAGTTCATGACTGTCATGGGCAAGGTTGATCTTCCCGCGCTGGCTGAGCATGACGTTGTAGTTGAGTTCGCGGGAGAGCCCCTCGTAGAGCTGCAGCGAACGATCATAGAAACGCGAACTCACCAGATGGAAATAGTCCGATCGCGATACCTGCGTGTTGCGGCCGCTGTTGCCGTGACCGATGGCGGTGCGCTCAAGGACGGCGACCCGGCGGATGCCGTGATGCTTCGCAAGGAAATAGGCGGTGGCGAGACCGTGTCCGCCGCCACCGACGATGATCACGTCGTAAGTCGGCCTGGGCTCGGCGTCGCGAAGCACCCGCGGCCAGTGGCGGTGCCCGCGCAGGGCGTGCATCGCGAGCCGGAGAAAGGAGTACTTGGACAAGCTGTGACCTCGACGACCGGACGCTCCCTGTGCAGGGTCGTTGCGGTCCAGGGAGGGGCCGATGGGGAGCAAATTTCCATACACCGATGTATGGAGTGAGCATCGCGGCGGGCCTGCCCGGTTGTCAAGGTCGGCGGCCGGTGATGACCTTGGTGTACAGCGGAAGCAGTTGCAGGCGGCGCTTGCGGGATTCGCGCACGCCCATGGCGTAGTAGCCGACCTGATGGAAATACATGACCCGGGCACGCACCAACGCCTCGTCGTCGTCGTGACCGAGGTCGCGGAACATGAGCGTAAGCAGACCGATCCGCTCGT
>JBIKVA010000106.1:0-8656 GCA_044357085.1 Steroidobacteraceae bacterium
TCGGTTTCATCACCCCGACCCGCAGCCCGCGTCGACGTGCTGCAGCCACGAGTGCAGTCGATACGAATGTCTTGCCGACCTCCGTGTCGGTACCCGTGACGAAGACACCGCGCGGCGCGACGCTCACCGTACGCTCCGGTCACGGCGACCGATTGCGGCGAGGGGTACGAGTGTCTCGTTGGCGCCGTCGCTGCCCGTGTCGGCCTGCCGCCTCGCCCCGCCGGAGAACGCCGCGATGTGGATGACTTCCCGGATCACAGCGTCCATGTGGGCGCCATCTGCCGTGCGTGCGGCCTGCTGCGGGGCGTCGTGAATGACGAATCGGTCGATGTCCAGAACCGGTTCCACGAAGCCCGCATAGCCGAGCGCAGTGCCGAGATCGTGCATATCGATGAGAACGGGTGTTCCGCCATGTTCCGTCGTCGTACCCGGACCCGGCGTAGTCCAAAGAAAAAGCCCGCCGGGGGCGAGTGCACGCCGCACTTCGGCCAGCAGAGCATCGACTGCAGGAGGCCCTGGCACGAGCCAGTGCGCGAGTACCAGATCGACGCTGCCGTCGGCGAGCGGCAGACGGTCGAGCGCGGCCGGGAGGCGCTCGGCGCGCAGCGGCACACCCGTCATGATGGCCAGCACCTTGCGCCACCACGGCCGGGCTTTGCCCGGACCATTCGCATCCTCTCGCGGACTTGCAGCGTCCGGTGTGCCGGCGAAAGTGAGTGCGAGCACTCTGGCATCGGGAAACCTGCGCTGCAGGACGTCGCTGCGCGCGGTGATCTCGCCGCCGAGATCGACGATCACGCGTGGCGTGACTGCGAAGTGCCCCAGACGGTCGAGCAATTCGGCATGGGCGGCGGTTTCGGCTGTGCCGCCCGGTATTTCCGGCGATCCGTGGTTCACTTCATCAGCTTTCCGAGTTCGACCAATGCCTGATCTGCGGCATCGATGCGGATCATCCCGTACCGTGGATACTCGAGGTCGAGGATCACGAACAGCGTCAGCGAAATGGTGGCGGCGAACAGCAGGATGTAGAACCAGCTGCGAACTTTGGTACCGCAAGAGGCATAGCCGAGCAGCAGCGAGCAGGCGAGGCCTACGCCGGCCAGCAGGAAAAAGATGACGCGTGGTGGATGGTTCTGGAAAGCGACCGCCCGAGTGGTCGTGATGTCGATCATTTCATTGAGGGCGGGAAGCAGGAGGATCGCCGTCTGCGGCGGGGTCTGCGGATGCCGCAGCGCTGCCACGGTGCTGGCCCAGATCCGATCCTGCAGCCCCGCGGCTGCCGCGAGTGCGGCGGCCATGGCACCCGGATCCGCGACATTCCGGTAGGCCGAGACGCGGGCAGCCAAGTACTGGCGGAACAACTGGCGGATTTCCGGCTGCGTCTCGGCGGGCAACAGGTCGATACGCAGGTAGGCCGTGGAGATCGCGTTGGTCTCGTCGGCGATCAGGAAGCGGCGGTCCTCGAATCTCGAGCCGGCCCCCGAAAAAGTGAGTGCGAGGAGCAGCCCGAGCAGGCCGAGCACGGCGCCTTCCACCGAACCGCTGCCTTTCCCGACACCGTCGGGATCGCGGGCGAGCCTCGCCACCCCGAGTCGCCGCCCGAGCTCGAAACACAACAACATGCCGCAAAAGAGCGTGGCGACGATGATGGCGATGGATCCGGTGAAGCTCATGGTGGTTCATCCGCGCGATGCGCATGGGTGATTTCGTCCAGTGCCGCGAGCAGACCTTCCAGCTGTGCCGGCGAGTGCGCAGCCGACAGCGTGATCCGCAGTCGGGCGGTGCCCGCGGGCACCGTGGGCGGCCTGATGGCGGTGACGCGATAGCCCCGTTCGGCGAGCCGACGGCTCGCGTCGAGGGCCGCGGCTTCGCTGCCGAGGACGAGCGGCTGGATGGGTGTCGAGGATTCACCCACGCGCAGCCCGCGTCTTTGCGCGCCTTCGCGGAACTGCGCGATGAGCGCCTGCAGACGTTCGCGGCGCCAGGCTTCGGTACGCACGCATCGCAGTGCCTGTCGGGTCGCGGCGGCCACGGCGGGCGGCAACGCCGTGGTGTAGATGTAGGATCTCGCGCGCTGTATGAGCAGCTCGATCACGTCCTGATCCGCGGCAACGAAGGCGCCGAAGGTACCCAGCGCCTTGCCGAAGGTACCTACGAGCACCGGCACTTCCCGCGACCCGAGTCCAAAGAATTCACAGCTGCCGCCGCCGCGGGCGCCGATCACGCCGATGCCATGGGCGTCGTCGACGACGAGCCAAGCCCGATGTCGAGCGGCCGCAGCGGCGAGCTCGGGGAGAGGCGCGAGATCGCCATCCATGCTGAATACGCCATCGGTGACCAGGAATGCACCGCGGCCGCCGTTGTCGTCGCCATCATTGACGTATGCATCGAGAAGGCTGGTCGCGGCGCGCGCGTCGGCGTGCGGATATCGGTGGTTGCCGGCAGCGCGCACCAGTCGCGCGGCGTCGATCAGCGAGGCGTGGTTGAGTTCGTCGCACACCAGTATGTCGCTGCGGTCGGCGAGCGCCGAGAGCACACCGAGGTTGGCCATGTAGCCGGTGGAAAACACCAGCGCCCGCTCGCGGCCGGTGAACTCGGCAAGCTCCCGTTCGAGCGCATCGTGTTCGACGCCGTGTCCGCTGATGAGGTGGGAGGCGCCCGCGCCGCTGCCGTATTGCCGTGCCGCCTCCGCCATGGCTGCGGCGACGGTCCGCTCGTGCGCCAGCCCGAGGTAGTCGTTGCTGCAGAAATTGATGCGCCCGTCGACGGCCGGCTCGCGGCGGCGACGCAACTGGCGGGCGTCGATGTCTCGCAGCGCCGCAGCGCGCGCTTCGGCCGAGCAACGCACGCTGGTCAGGCGTGCAGCGCGCCGTGCGCTCCGCCCGCCGTGCGCATGCCGAGACGCTCGAGCAGGGCGCGATCGTGCTCGACGTCCGGATTGCCGGTGGTGAGCAATTTCTCGCCGTAGAAGATCGAGTTCGCACCCGCCATGAAGGCGAGCGCCTGCAGTTCGTCCGACATCTTCTCGCGGCCGGCTGACAGTCGCACGGCCGAGCGCGGCATCAGGATCCGCGCGACGGCGATGGTGCGCACGAAGTCGAACGGATCGATCGGTGCCTGGCCCGCGAGCGGCGTGCCCGGCACGGCAACCAGCTGGTTGATGGGAACGCTCTCGGGATGCTGCTCGAGGTTCGCGAGCACCTGCAGCATCCGCGCGCGGTCACGCACCGTCTCGCCCATGCCGACGATGCCGCCACAGCAGACGTTCATGCCTGCCTCGCGGACCGCCTCGAGGGTATCGAGCCGATCCTGGAAGTCCCTGGTGCTGATGATCTCGCCATAGAACTCGGGCGAGGTGTCGATGTTGTGGTTGTAGTAGTCGAGACCCGCATCGCGCAATTCCCGGGCCTGTTCGCGCGTCAGCATGCCGAGCGTGGCGCAGCTCTCCATGCCGAGCGCGCGCACTTCGCGGATCATCGCGGTCATCACCTCGATGTCGCGTTTCTTGGGCGAGCGCCATGCGGCGCCCATGCAGAAGCGGGTCGCACCTGCCTCTCTGGCCGCCAGGGCGCGCGCGGCGACATCGGCGACGGCCATCAGGGATTCGCGCCCGAGTCCGGTGTCGTAGCGAACGCTCTGCGGGCAGTAGGCGCAGTCCTCGGGGCAGGCCCCGGTCTTCACCGACAGCAGGGTGCTCATCTGCACCGTATTCGGCGCGTGGTATTCGCGGTGCACCGATTGGGCCCGGAACAGCAGGTCCTGGAAGGGCAGCGCGAACAGCGCCTCGACTTCCTCCGTTGCCCAGTCGTGGCGGATCGCCTGCTCGTTCATGACATTCCCCGTGGCATTTCCACCGACTTCGGCGGGATTCGTGTGCTGCCGGTTGGCGACACCGTCGGCAGCCTCGCCGCTGCCGTCGCGGATGTTCCGCAAGGGCGGGGGAGGATGTCAACCTGAGCCTCGAATTCAAGTCGACAATATGGCGGAGCTGGTCGTTCTGGTTGCTCCCCGCGCGCTGCTATTTCTGTGGTGCTGCCGGCGATCTGGGCTACGTCGACCTGTGCAGCCGCTGCCATGCAAGCCTGCCGTGGCTACCCGGAGGCATTCCGCCCACGGTGTCCGCGGCCGCTGCCGACGGCTCGGGTCACGCTGCTGTGGTTTCCGCCTTCGCCTACGCCGCGCCGGTGGACGCCGCGCTCAAGGCACTCAAGTTCGGCGGTGACCGCGCCGCCGCACGGATGCTCGGGACTTTGCTGGCGATGGCCGTGACCTCCGCCGTGACCGCGGGGCGTCTCGTCCTGCCCGACCTGTTGCTGCCGGTGCCGCTGCACCCGCGGCGACTCGCCGAGCGCGGCTTCAATCAGGCCGGGCTGATTGCCGGTCACGCGGGGGCATGGTTACGACGTCCGGTGCGCGACGACTGGTTGCGGCGCGAGCGTTCCACGCTGGCGCAGACGGCGCTGCACGCCGCGGAGCGGCGCCGCAACGTCGCAGGCGCGTTCGCCGCCACGCCGCGTGCGTGCGCAGCACTGCGCGCGGGGCCGACGCTGCGGGCAGGGATGGCGCTGCGCGTCGCGCTCATCGACGACGTCATGACCACCGGGGCGACGCTCGAGGCAGCAAGTGCGGCCTTGTTGCAGGCGGGCCCGGTGGAGGTTCAGCGCTGGAGCGTGGCGACGCCGATGCCGAGCCACAGCACGAGCCCGACGTAGTTGTTGTCGAGGAAGGCGCGGAAGCACGCCTGGCGATCGCGGTTGCGTGCCGACCAGGTATGCATCGCGAACATGCCTGCCACCGCAGCGAGCGCCACGTAATGGAACACGCCGAGTCTCTCGAGAACGCCGACCACGACGAGCAGCGCGATCATCAGAATCTGCAATAGAGCGATGGCCAGCAGGTCGTGACGGCCGAAGAGCAGCGCCGTCGAGCGGATGCCTATCCGGCGGTCGTCCTCGCGATCGACCATTGCATAGAAGGTGTCGTAGATGCAGGCCCAGATCACGGTCGCCGCGAACAACAACCAGCCGGTCGGGGGCACCTTTCCCTGCACGGCCATGAACGCCATCGGCACCGCCCAGCCGAAGGCGATCCCGAGGTAGAGCTGCGGCGCCGGGAAGAAGCGCTTGAAAAAAGGATAGGTGGCGAGCAGCAGCGCACCGACGCACGACATCACCACGGTACGTGCATCGAGCTGCAGCACGACTCCGAAGGCCAGCAGCATCAGCAGCACGAAGAGGACGAGCGCTTCGCGCGGTGCGACGCGGCGGGCCGCGAGCGGACGCTCGCGGGTACGCTCGACATGCGGATCGAAATCGCGGTCGGCGAAATCATTGATGATGCAGCCCGCCGAGCGGGTCAGCAGCGTCCCGGCGACGAAGATCGCGAGCAGCGCAGGGTCCGGCATTCCGCCCGCAGCGATCCATAGCGCCCAGAGCGCCGGCCACAGCAGCAGCAGCGTACCGATCGGCCGGTTGAGCCGTGTCAGCAGGACGTATTCGTGCAGGCGGCGGCGGAGGGCGCGGGACATCTGGACGGGGTGGACCGGGGTTTCGGACGGTCAGGGTGCGACGCGACGACCGATCGCCGGCAGGAACACTTCGTAGAGATCGAAAGGCGCGCCTGCAGAACGGAAACCCGAATGCCGCACCCAAAGCGGCTGCTGCGGCAAGCGGGCGTGCTCCAGCGCCCGGTTCGCGAGCCAGGTGTCCGGGTAGCACTGCGCATAGCGGAATTCTTCGCGCTCGAGCGCCGGGCGTCCCGCGAGGACTTCACCGAGCGTGCGCATGCCGATCTGGCCAAGCCACGGATGCGCGGCGAGCGTCGCCGCCGGGATGCGGGTGTGCGCGAACATCCACGGTACGCCGTCGCAACACATATCTATCTCGCGCCAGTGCGCATCGGCGACGCGTTCCTCGCGCAGCAGATGCATGGCGAAGCCCGCGCCGGCGGCATCGCGGATGCGCTGGGTGAGCAGCCCCGGTGTCAGCAGCCATGCGCGCAGCGTTGCATCGCCCACGTAGCAGTTGAGCGCTTGTGCCGGCAGCCACATGGCCGTTGCCGGCACGGGTGCGGGCATGGCAAGCAGAGCAGACTGTTCAGCCGATACGGCCATACCTGTCATCGGTCCCGATCCATCGCATCGTGAGAGGTGCGATTCTATCCGGGTGGCGTGCGAGCAGGGTCTCGGCCGCTTCCTGGACCCGTGGCAGCAGATCGGCGTCGCGGATGAGGTCCGCCACGCGCATGCGTGCCAGTCCGGTCTGGCGGGTGCCGAGCAACTCGCCCGGGCCGCGCAGTTCGAGGTCGCGGCGCGCGATCTCGAAGCCATCGTTGCTGTCGCGGATGGCGTTGAGGCGGGCGCGGGCGAGCGCGCCGAGTGGCGCGCGGTAGAGCAGCACGCAGCCGCTCTCGTGGGCGCCGCGGCCGACGCGGCCGCGCAATTGGTGCAACTGCGCGAGCCCCATGCGTTCGGCGTTCTCGATGACCATCAGCGTGGCGTTCGGGACGTCGACGCCGACCTCGATCACCGTGGTGGCGACGAGCAGGTGGATCGTTCCCGCCTTGAAGGCGAGCATGGTCGCGTCCTTCTCCCGCGGCTTCATGCGGCCGTGCACGAGCCGCACCACGAGGTGTGGCAGTGCCTCTGCCAGCACCGCGGAGGTTTCTTCCGCCGCCTGGCATTGCAGTTCTTCCGACTCTTCGATGAGCGGACACACCCAGTAGGCCTGGCGGCCGCTGCGGCAGGCGGCGTCGATTCGTGCCACCACCTCGTTGCGGCGCGTGTCGGCCGCGACCACGGTCTTCACCGGCGTGCGCCCCGGAGGCAGGGCGTCGATCACCGACACGTCGAGATCGGCGTAGGCCGTCATCGCCAGCGTTCGCGGGATCGGCGTGGCCGTCATGATCAACTGGTGCGGATGCCTGCTGTCGACCTCACCCTTCTCGGCGAGACGCAGCCGTTGCTGGACGCCGAAGCGGTGCTGCTCGTCGACGATGACGAGCGCAAGGTCGCGGAAGCGCACGCCCTCCTGGAAGAGCGCATGCGTGCCGACGGCGATCTGCACCTCGCCCGAGGCGACTGCCTCGAGCGCACTGCGGCGTGTCCTCGCGGGCTGCGAGCCGGTCACGAGCGCGACGGTGATCCCGAGCGGCCGGAACCAGGCGTCAAAATTTCTTTGATGCTGTTCCGCCAGCAGCTCGGTGGGCGCCATGAGCACCGCCTGCCGGCCGCTGCCGACGGCGCGCGCCGCCGCAGCCGCGGCAACCACGGTCTTGCCGCAACCGACGTCACCCTGCACGAGACGCACCATGGGTCGCTCCCCTGCGAGGTCGGCATCGACCTCGTCGAGCGCACGCCGCTGCGCACCGGTCAGGGAATAGGGCAACTGCGCGATGAACCGCGCCTCCAGCCCGGTCGCATCGTCGAGCTGCCATGCCGTCTCGGTGCGCGACGCTTCGCGCAGCCGGCGCATCACCGCCTGGTGCGTGAGCAATTCCTCGAATGCGAGCCGGCGCTGTGCCGGATGACGCCCGGCGTCGAGCTCGTCGAGATCCGCATCGACCGGCGGCCGGTGCACGTAGCGCAGCGCATCGCGCAGCAGCGGCAGGCCGAGCGGGGCGACGAGAGCGGGCGGCAGCCAGTCGCGTACGCCCGCGCTGTCGAGTTCGCGCAGCGCCTGCGAGATCAGCACCCGCAAGCGACCCTGACTCACGCCCTCGGTCGCCGGGTACACCGGTGTCAGCGAGTCTTCCAGCGGTGAGCGGTCATCGAAGATCCGTCGGTACTCGGGGTGCACGATCTCGAGGCCGAGCGGCCCCCGCCGCACTTCACCGAAGCAGCGCAGGCGGGTACCGCGCTCGAGGCCTTGCTGCTGTGCGGCGGAGAAGTGGAAGAAGCGCAGCGTGAGGAAGCCCGAGCCATCGGCGATCCGGCAGAGCATCTGCCGCCGCCGCCGATAGACGACCTCCGTGAGCTGCACCTCGCCTTCCACCACGGCACGGCCGCCGGCGAGCAGCGAGCCGATCGGCTGCACCCGCGTGCGGTCCTCGTAGCGGCCCGGCAGCACGAACAGCAGGTCCTGCACGCTCTCCACGCCGAGCACCGCGAGGCGCGCCGCGAGTGCGTCACCGACGCCGCGCAGCGCCGTGACCGGGCGTTGTTCGCGCTGTTCGTTCATCGCGCCGCGTGATGTCCCGGCGGCGGGCGGTTCAGTCGAGGTACAGGATGCAGTCGATCTCGACTCGCGCCCCGCGCGGCAACTGCGCGACGCCGATGGCGGCGCGCGCAGGCCAGGGCTGCGGAAAGTACTGGGCCATGATTTCGTTGACCTTGGCGAAATGGACGAGGTCGGTCAGGTAGACCGTGACCCGGGCAGCATGCCGCAGCGAGCCGCCGGCGGCCTTCGCGATGGCCGAGAGGTTGTCGAACACGCGGCGGATTTCGCTTTCGATGTCGCCGCTCACCAGCTGACCCGTCGCGGGATCAAGCGCTATCTGGCCGGAGATATACACCGTCGGGCCGACGCGGACTGCTTGTGAATAGGTGCCGATGGCCTGCGGTGCATCGGGCGTGCTGATGATCTGTCGGGTCATGGCGAGCTCTCCGGTTTGAGGTGCGATGGCTTGTGGATGCGCGAGTCCGTGCGCGGCTCGGCGC
>JBIKVA010000107.1:0-8647 GCA_044357085.1 Steroidobacteraceae bacterium
GATGATCGAAATCGGCTACATGAACGGCGAGTGCGTGCGGCTCGACGGCGCCATCCGCATGGCGCCACGCTAGCCACACGGCGCAACGCTGGCAGTGCGGCGCCACGCCAGAGTCGGGTCAGACCGTCGGCGTGTCCTCGCAGCCGCAGCGTGAGAGGATCCATTCTGCTGCTTCGGCACCACTCCCGACATGGTGCACCAGCGCGCGATCTTCCTGTCCGATGTATCCCTCGTTCGCCAGTTGCTCGAGCGGCACCACGCGCTGCCAGTATTCCTTGTCGACGAGCACGATCGGGATCGGCGATATGGTACGGGTCGAGACGAGGTTGAGCGCTTCGTACACTTCGTCGAGCGTGCCGAACCCGCCGGGCAAGGCCACGAGTGCCCGTGCCCGGAACATGAAGTGCATCTTGCGCAATGCAAAGTAGCGGAACTGGAAGGCGAGACCCGGCGTGATGTACGGGTTGGGGAACTGCTCATGCGGCAGGCGGATGTTGAAGCCGATCGTCGGCGCACCCGCCTCGCTGGCGCCGCGGTTGGCTGCTTCCATGAGTCCCGGCCCGCCGCCCGTCGCAACCACCAGGCGATGGCACCCGGTCCGGTGCAGCGCGCCGCAGCTCAGGTCGAAGGCAAAGCGTCGCGCCTCTTCGTAGCGCTGCCGTTGGTCGGGCGTGGCACCCGGTGACTCCGGCGACGGCACCCGTGCGCTGCCGAAGACCACCACCGTGCTCTCGATACCGTAAGCCTGCAGATAGGTCTCGGTGCGATGGAACTCGAGGGCGAGACGAATCGCGCGGGCGTGATCGCTCTCGAGGAAATCGCCGTCATCCTCGGCCAGCCGGTAACTCGGGCTCGCAAGGATTTCCTTGAGTCGACTCTCGTTCATCGCGCGAGGGTACTTGGTACCGGGTTGTCCGGGTAGAGGTAACATGTCGGGGTCGTGCAATCGCGCACTGAACGCCGAGGGATCAAGCATGGATCGACGCGACTGGGTCAAGGCTGCGATGGGTTTGTCGGTGGCGGCCGCAGCACCTGCATTCGGGTCCGCGGCGGCGGGAACGGCCACCAAGGTCGCCGCTGATGTACCGCTGGCGGTGGATCGCCTGCGCGCGGCGCTCGTGCAGACACGCATCGGACTTCCCGACCCGCAGAACCCGCAACCCGTGCTGCGCGCCAACCTCGCTCACATGCTCGAGTGGCTCGACCGCGCGCAGTCCGGGCAGCGTCACGACCTCGTCATGTTCCACGAACTGCCGCTGACCGGCTTGTCGTTCAGCTGGCCACGCTCGACGGTGCACAAACTCTGCATCGAAGTTCCCGGTCCCGAGGTCGAGGCCATCGCCGCCAAGGCTCGGCAGTATCGTTGCCACGTGACGTTCGGCGCCTATATCGTCGATCGTGACTGGCCGAATCATTTCATGCTTGCGATCGTCATCCTCGGGCCTGACGGTTCAGTGGTCGACGTTCAATGGAAGGCGCGCAACATCATGGGCGCCTTCCGCAACATGGAGCTGATGACGACGACCATCTTCAACGTGCTCGAACGCTATGTCGAGATGTACGGGTGGGATCGCGTGATCCCGGTGGCGCGCACTTCCATCGGCAACATCGCGGCATCGTCGGTCCAGCTCGAACCGGAGCTCTACCGCGCGTACGGCATGAAGGGCGCTGAACTCGTGCTGCGCGTGGCGACCGGGCGCTACCGGATGGTCGACGTGCAAGGCGCCAGCCTGCACAACGGCTACTGGTCGATGATGGTCAACAACGCCTACCTGCCCGACGATCCGGAAGGCCTGCGCCGCTACTGGCCCGATGGCGACTGGCGCAAGCCGACTGCCGACTCCACGACCGTGCTCTCGACGGTCGTCGATGCACAGGGCAACATCGTCGCGCAGGCGACGAGCCCCGAGGAACAGATCGTCAGCGTCGAGATCCCGATCGCGGCGCATCGGGCCGCACGGCGACCGGTCGTGATGCACAAGGAGCTCTACGACCGGCAGTGGCGCGACTACACCGCACCCTATCCACCGGGCGCGTTCATCGCGCGCCAGCCGGCGGATGTGCAGGAGGCGGCGACCATCATCAACGCCGGCTTGCGACGGCCGGCGTCTGACCGTCGCTGACCACCGGGTAGGTCGCCGGGCCCCACTCGTGGGCCGGATGATCGAGCATGATCTCGATGATCACCGGCACGAGCTTGCCAAGCAGATTGGCGCAGTCGCGCACCTGGTCGCGATTGACCTTGCCGTTCCAGGTGGCGCCACCGTGGATCAGCTGGTTGCGCAGCACGTAGAGCCGCGCGAGGACGATGCCGAGCACCTGCAGTGTGTTGCCGCCTGCCAGGGCGAGCTCTGCGGCGCGCCGAGATGACCTGAAGCGCGATTCCCATTCGCCTGGCGGCAGTTCGCCATTGAGTTGCCGCCAGAAATCGGCGAATACGTATTGGTTGCCAAGCAGTACGCGGATGCTGCCGGAGTATTCGCGCCACACGAGATGACCGATCCTGCCTTTGGTGTCGAGTCGGACGAGTGCACGCAGGAACGACTGGAAACTGCGTCTCTCGGTCATTTCCGGATCGTGGGTCTCGGTGGCATAGGCGGCATTGAACGCAACCCAGAGAAACACGAAGCGGGCGTCGGGGTCGCCGCGCTCGCGCTCGGCCCGATCGAGCCAGCTGAGCGCACGGTGCACGCGCAAGGCGACGCCGGGCGAGTGGGTGGTGCGCTCGGCACGTTGCCGTGCCTTGAGTGCCTTGTGGGTGAGCGTCTGTGACATTGCCGGCCCGTAATTCTCTGCAGGATCGTCGCCCGTCAAGGATTACATTGCAACGTCATCTCTGCAGCCTTGCCCGGTGCGCTGCTCGCTCTCTCGACGGCGGCGCGTCGATGGTGTCTGGTTTCCCACCGAATGCAGCATCCGCTCGGCGCTGATCAGCGACTTCAACGACCTCGGCCTCGACAACCTGCCGGTCGAGATCGGCACAAGGCGAATTGATCCAAGTGCCCGCGCGGAGTGTCCTTCAGGCGGCAGTTGAGCCCGGTTCGGGAGGAGTTATGAAGCGCGTGATGTCCTCGATCATCCAGTCTTCGGCAAGATCGTCCGGAAAAGCGAACAGCAGGTTGCTGATGAACTCCCCGGTGATTTGCAGCGGTCGGGGTATCAGTTTCGGGAAGTCACCTTGCCAGCCGAGCACGAACATGCTCAAGCCGAACTGACCCATGAAGTCGCGTAGCGAATCAATGTCTTCGCCCATGCGCTGCAGTTCCTGCCTGCAGTTTTCGATCACCCAGTACCGAACCGCTTTTTGCTCGAGGAGTCGACGGGCGCCGCGCAGCGCCTTCACCTCGCAGCCCTCGATGTCCATCTTGACCAGTTTGATTTGGCCAAGCGACGCCAGTTCGCTGTCGAGGGTCCGGGCGTGCATGACTCGCAGATCGGCACCGGCAGGGGCGTCAGCGAGCCAAACGCAGGAGTTTCCCGAATTGACCGGCTGGAACACGAAGTTGAGCAGTTCGCCGTCCCGATCGCCCAGCGCATCGGGATGGATGTGAACGTGGGTGTAGCCGTTCAAGGCAAGGTTGGCCTCGATCTCCGCGATGTTCTCGGCAGATGGTTCGAAGGCCTCGACGCGACCAAGCTTGCCTGTGAGGGTCGACATCAGCAGGGTATGGAAACCAACGTTGGCTCCGGCGTCGACCACAGTGTCGCCCGGCTTGACCATCCGCAGCATGAAATTTGCCACGTCAGATTCATAGAGGAGCCCTGACCGCAACCAGCCGTAGATCGTCGCGTGGTTGGCCCGGTCGGGATAAAAATTGAATCCGAAAGCCAGGGTTTCGGTCTCGACGTGAAACCCCGCTGGTCCGCTGGGCTTCGGGCGAGCGACCGGGAACTGCACGTTGAGAACGCGGACATTGCTGTCTTTGCTCATGCTTTTTTGGACCCCCGCCAGCCCGCTAGAGACTACAACTCTGTTGCACGGGCCGCAAGCCGATCTATCGAACGGCGTTGAATGGCGCTCCTTACGGGATTCGAACCCGTGTTACAGCCTTGAGAGGGCTATGTCCTGGGCCTCTAGACGAAAGGAGCGTAGTGCCGAACAGCAGGCCGGAAAGGCGCGGTATTATATGCGCCCGCCCTGATTGCTCAAGCGGCTCGTACCTCGAAGCGGACAATTACAGCATTGACTTCCCATCACGCCTCCACCGAGGCAGTTCCCCGTCTCGCCCGCATCATCCCACGCGATTCCCACCCGATCTCGCGTTCGAAGATTTCCGCCGACGCACTGCGCGTCCTCTACCGCCTGCGCGAAGCGGGCTTCGAGGCCTTCCTCGTCGGCGGCTGTGTGCGCGATCTCTCTCTCGGCCTCGAACCCAAAGATTTCGATGTCGCCACCAATGCCCTGCCGGAACAGGTCAAGCGCCTGTTTCGAAACTGCAGGCTCGTCGGCCGGCGTTTTCGCCTGGCGCACGTGTTCTTCGGCCGGGAGATCATCGAGGTGGCCACTTTCCGCGCCTCGGGTGCGCCGGCGCAGGGCGATGAACCTGTCGAGCCGGTAGAACCCGTGGACGATGGCGAAGATTTCCCGCTGGGTGGTGACGATGCCGCCGCGCCCGACGATGCCGTGACGCCTGCCGAGGCCGCGGAGACGGTCCTGGATTCGCGCGACGTCCACGACTTCGACGAGTCGCTGGAGCGCGTGGTGGACGAGAGCGGCCGGATCCTGCGCGACAACGTCTACGGCAGCATCGACGATGACGTCTGGCGCCGCGATTTCACCTGCAACGCGCTCTACTACAACATCGCGGACTTCTCGGTCTGGGATTACACCGACGGTTTCGAGGACATCAAGGCGCGCCGGCTGCGCCTGATCGGCGACCCCGAGACGCGCTTTCGCGAAGACCCTGTCCGGATGCTGCGGGCGGCGCGCTTCGAGGCGAAGCTCGGATTCAGCATCGATGGACCGACGGCGGAGCCCATCGCACCTTTGCGTGAATTGCTCGCCGGTGTGCCGCCGGCGCGGCTCTTCGACGAGACCCTGAAGCTGTTCCTCACCGGCCATGGTGCCGCCAGTTATCGGGTGCTGCTCGAGCGGGGTCTGCTCGACGTGCTGCTGCCCTCGGTTGCGGCCTTCTCGCGTCGACATCCTGGCAGTGCACCGGAACGGATGCTCATCCAGGGCCTGATCAACACCGACGAGCGGGTGCGTGCCGACCGACCGGTCACACCGTCGTTCCTCTTTGCCTTGTTGCTCTACGGGCCCATCGGGCTCGCCATCGAGAAGCGCCCGCGCGGAGAATGGCACGAGGTGTCGACCATCCTCGATGCCGTCGATGCCGTGTTCCGGGCGATCTATCCGCGTGTCGCGGTCCATCGCCGCTTCATACTCGCGGTGCGCGACATGTTCGTGCTGCAACCGCGTCTCGAAGTTCCGCGCGGACGCCGAGCGCTGCGCACGCTCGAGCATCCACGGTTCCGTGCCGCCTTCGATCTCCTGCAACTTCGTGCGGCTTTTGGCATGGCCGATCAGGCCATCGTCGACTGGTGGTCGCGGTTGCAAACGGTGAATGCCGATCAGCAGGCAACCATGGCCGAAGCGCTCGGTCGCTCCTCGGGAGGCGCCGTGGGCACGGGCGGCACCGGTGGTGCGGGCGCTGCCGGGTCGGGCCCGGGCGGTCGCCGACGAGGCGGGCGACATCGCGGTCGAGGGCGGGGTGGACGCGGACGGGGCGGTGGCGGTTCCGGCGCCGGCTGAAACTTGGCAGCCGGCCTACATCGGGCTCGGCAGCAATCTGGGTGATTCGCGCGCCCGCATCAGCCGCGCCGCAGGCGAGATTGCCGCACTTCCTGGCACGCGCGTCGTTCTGGTCTCGCCCTGTTACCGCAGCGCGCCCTTCGGGCCGGTTGTCCAGGACGCCTTCATCAACGCCGTCACCGGTGTCCTGACTCGGCTCGCGCCGCTCGAACTGCTGCGCGCGATGCGCGAGCTGGAACTGAAACTCGGCCGCAATGCGGGTCGTGTTCGCTGGGGACCGCGGGAGATCGACCTCGATCTGCTGCTGTACGGCGACGCGCAGTGGCAGACGCCCGAACTGACGCTGCCGCACCCCGGGATACCGGTACGCGACTTCGTTCTGTATCCTCTTCGTGACATCGCGCCCGCTCTGCATATTCCGGGGTTCGGCGTGGTGGCGGAGCTTGCAGCTACTGTCGCCAACCGCGGCATCGAGCGACTCGACTGAACATGACGGACAACGTCGCCCACCGGTACATCGTCATCGAGGGTCCGATCGGCGTGGGCAAGACCTCGCTCGCCCGTCGGCTGTCGAGCACGCTCGGCGGGGAGCTTATTCTCGAGCAGGCCGAATCCAACCCCTTCCTCGAACGGTTCTACCGCGACCCGGCGGGAGCGGCGCTGCCCGCGCAGCTTCACTTCCTGTTTCAGCGCGTTCAGCAACTCGCGGCGTTGCGGCAGGACGACCTCTTCGCGCCATTGCGCATCTCGGACTACCTGCTCGAAAAGGACCGGCTGTTTGCCAGAGTGATCCTCGACGAGGCGGAGTTCGCCTTGTACGAGCAGATCTACTCGCGGGTGGTCATCGACCCGCCGAAGCCCGACCTCGTGGTCTACCTGCAGGCTCCGGTGGATGTGCTGCTCGAGCGCATCGGTCGTCGCGGAATCAAGGCGGAGCAACTCATCGAGCGCGCCTACCTCGAGAAACTCAACGAAGCCTACGCGCGGTTTTTCCACGACTACGACTCGGCGCCGTTGCTGATCGTCAACGCGGGTGCCATCGACCCGACGACCAGCGACGCCGACTTCGGCGAATTCCTCGGCGCGGTTCGCCGCATGAAGCGTGGACGGCTCTATTTCAATAACGTCATTAAGTAACATTCGAGTGGGTTTGAACCCCGAAAACACCCGCCATGCCCGCCACGGGCCACGTTTGCCAAAGCCGTAACCGACTGGAGAAGACTTTGTACCCACAACTGCAAATGCGCGATTCCGACCGCCCGCCGGTGTCGTTGGCTTCACTGGCCAAGATGAAGGCCAGCGGCGAGAAGATCGCTGCGCTGACGTGTTACGACGCCAGTTTCGCGGCGCTCATCGACCAGGCGGGCGTCGACGTGGTGCTGGTCGGCGACTCGCTCGGCATGGTGATTCAGGGTCACGACACCACCGTGCCCGTGACGATGGACCAGATGGTCTATCACTGCCAAGCAGTGGCACGAGGGTTGCATCGTCCGATGCTCATGGCCGACCTGCCTTTTGCCAGCTACCCCACCTGCGAGACCGCGCTGGCCAATGCCGTGCGGTTGATGCAGGAGGGTGGGGCGGAGGTGGTCAAGCTCGAGAGCGGTCCGTCGCAGATCGAGATCGTCAAATTTCTTTCAAATCATGACATTGCAGTGTGTGCCCACCTCGGGCTCAAGCCGCAGTCGGTGCACAAGACGGGGGGGTTCCGGGTGCAGGGCAGGGAGGCGGATGCCGCGGAGCGCATGATCGACTCGGCGCACCGTCTCGAGGCAGCCGGCGCCGACATCATCCTGCTGGAGTGCATTCCGGCTGACCTCGGGCGGCGCGTGACCGAGGCGCTCTCGGTGCCGGTCATCGGCATTGGCGCGGGGCCGCACACCGATGGGCAGATCCTGGTCCTGTACGACGTGCTCGGCATCACGACGGGTCGAAAACCACGGTTCGTGCTCGATTGCATGGCGGGTGTTGCGAGTGTGCCGGAGGCGCTGCGGTACTACGTCACCGTCACGAAAGCGTCTCAATACCCGGCTGCAGAGCATTGTTTTTCCTGAAAACTATAGTACGATCGGGAGCCCTATGGAGATCGTTTCGACGATAGAAGAGGTCCGCAAGAAGACCAAAGAGTGGCGCAGCGGCAACCGCCGCATCGGGTTCGTGCCGACGATGGGGAACCTCCACGAGGGTCATTCGGCGCTCATCCGTCAGGCCCGCAAGGCGGCCCGCTTCACCGTGGTCAGCACCTTCGTCAATCCGATGCAGTTCGGTCCCAACGAAGATTTCAACCACTATCCGCGGACCCCTGAAGCCGACGAAGAAGTCCTGCGTCGGGTGGGGTGTGATCTGCTCTATCGCCCGCTGGTCGAGGAGATCTACCCGCGCGGGCTCAAGAACGCGGTCAGCGTCGCGGTCCCCGGTCTCACCGACGTGCTCTGTGGCGCGAAGCGTCCCGGGCACTTCGAGGGCGTGCTGAACGTTTGCAACAGGTTGTTCAACATTGTTCAGCCTGACGTTGCCATCTTCGGCGAAAAAGATTTCCAGCAGCTCACCATCATCAAGCGCATGGTGGAAGAACTGCACATGCCGGTCGTCATCGCGGCCGGTCCCACGGTGCGTGCGCCGGACGGGCTCGCCATCAGCTCCCGAAACCAGTACCTCGACGAAGACGATCGCAAGCGCATCGCGCCGCGTCTCTACGAAGAGATCACCAAGGCCGCCGAGGCGATCGAATCGGGTTCGGGTTCTCTGACCGACCTCCTCGAAATCGAGTCCAAGGCACGCAACGCGTTGACCAAGGATGGCTTCGAGGTCGACTACTTCTCCATCGTCAGCATCAATACGCTGCACAAGCCGAGCATTTCCGAGAGCGATCTTGTGGTGATGGGTGCAGCG
>JBIKVA010000108.1:0-8644 GCA_044357085.1 Steroidobacteraceae bacterium
CAAGGCCATGTGATTCCTCCTACCTGCGTATCTTTGAGTTTCACTGTAGCTCGGCTCTCCGTCGCGCCCGGCAACTTGTTGCCGCACCGCGGAGGCCGTGCATCGACGGCAGCAAGTTGACCACGACCCGGCACGCTACCGCATGCGGGGTTTCCGAAGTCAGCCCTTGGTAAAGCGCAGCGTCATTCGATCAGACTCGCCGATCGCGTCGTACTTCGTGCGATCGAAGGTCGGATCGGCCGGCTTGCCCGAGCCGTAGGGAACGGTGGCGCGGGTCGGCGGCAGCGTCCAGACACCGAAGGGGTGGTCCTTGGTGTCTTTGGGATTGGCGTTGATCTCGGACTTGGCAACCAGCTTGAGGCCGTGCTTCGCCGCGGTTTCGATCACGTAGGCTTCGGTGACATAGCCGCTCGCGGCCTTGGGATCTTGCACGCCCGGATTGCCGCGATGCTGTTCAATGGCGAGCGAACCGCCCGGCTTGAGACCACGCGCGAGTTGCGCCATGTAGCGATCGAGCATGCCGTCCTGGCGCATCCAGCCATGCAGGGAACGCGATACGAGGATCAGGTCGTAAGCGTTCTCGGACAGCGGCGCCGCCACCGGACCCCAGTTCACCAACTGCACCTTGCCGTAGGTCTTGGTGTCGACGTAGCGCGCCGCAAAGGCGTCACGGGAATCGCGTTGCGCGGCCGTGAGTTGCGGATTGCCGAGATCGGCGGCCGTGGCCGAGTAGCTGCCGCCAGTGCGTGCCGCATAGGGGGCGAGGATCTGTGTCCACCAGCCACCGCCGGGCTGGACCTCGAGAATGGCAGCCCCGGGCTTCAAACCCCAGAACGCCAGCACCTCGGCCGGCCTGCGGGCGACGTCTCGGGACTTGTCCTCGGCACTGCGCCAGTCACCGGCCAGCACCGCAGCGAGCGCCGCATCGGGCCCCTGTGCGCGTACCGCGGACGTGGCAGCGAACGAAACGGCCAAAGCGGAAACGACGCCGGCCAGCGCGATGACGACGCGGCGGAGTGCGGGCAGATGAGCAGTGCGGGACATTCGAACCTCCATGGTGCCGATTGACTCGATCGTGGATAATTAGACTAGCAGAATGTTGCAGCAAGCGCCTCGCGGCCGCGCCGGTTCGAATCGGCCATGGCCTGCGTCGATACACCGCGGCCGATCTAAAGATGCGTTGCGCGACCCGTCACAAGAACTCAAATCAAAGGTATCCGTCAGATGCGCCTGAACAACCGCTTTGCCCTACCCCTCGCGGGACTCGCCACGTTGGCGCTGTCCGGATGCACGTCGATCGGCGCTCGCGGCCTCGAGCTGTCACGCACCGCATTCAACACGGCGATCCAGCAGACCGATGCTGAACAGTTGCTGCTCAATATCGTCCGCCAGCGGTACAGCGACCCGGTGATGTTCCTCGAGGTCGCCTCGATTTCCAGTTCGATGTCCCGAGTGTCGAACCTGAACCTGACCAGCATGATTCCGGGCGGCGGCCGCCCGAATACCTACACCGGCGTGCTTGGCGGCAGCTTCACGGATACGCCGCTGGTCATCTACTCGCCCAACACCGGCGAGAAGTTCGTGCGACAGATCCTGACCCCGATCGACCTGCGCACGATCTCGCTGCTGCTGCAAGCCGGCTGGAGTATCGAGCGCGTGCTGCTCGTGGCCGGCGAGTCCTTCGCCGGACTGAGCAATAACACCACAGCCGCGGCCGACTATCGCACGCTGGTGGACCACCTGCGCACCCTGCAGCGGTCGGAGCAGTTGACCTTTGCGTTCGAGATCCAGAACAAGGTCGACACTCTGGTGATGACGCCCGCAGCCCCGGCTCGCGAAACAACGGCATACAAGGAAGCCTGCCGCCTGATGAATATCCCGGCCGACGGCCGTCCCATCAGCGTGCGTCTCGGCGTCGGCGAAAAATTCGACGACGCGCAGGTGTCACTGGGAACGCGATCGCTCTACGCTTCGTTCTACTTTCTGGCCAATGGCGTCGAGCCTCCCACGGACGATCTGCAGACGGGCGTGCTGCAGCGCCGACGTCTCGAAGGCGGCGCGTTCGACGGGGGTGGCGACCTGTTTCGCATCAGGACCAGCTCCCAGCGACCCCAGGATGCGACGGTCAAGGTGCGCTATCGCGACCAGTGGTTCTATATCGCCGCAACCGACCCCGACACGCGGACGACATTCTCGCTGCTGAGCATGATGCTCACCTTGCAGAGCGGCGACTCTACTCGCCTGACACCCCTGATCTCGGTGTCGTCGGGACCCTGACCCGCTGCGACGCCAACTGTCGATTCACGCAGGTCGCGCTTGGAAAGGGGCATCTATGGATACATCCTGCGCCACAGCCGGCGGGATCAGGTCGTCCTGGTCCTGCTGTCGTTGGCGGCCCTGCCGTTTCTCTACTACTCGTTCGAGCTGCCGAAGCTCATCGTCAATGAGGCGCTGAGTACCACCAGCGGGTTTCCCAAGAACTGGTGGGGGCTGGAACTGGGACGGGTACCGTACCTGTTCACGCTGTGCGGCATCTTTCTGGCACTGGTACTGATCAACGCCGCGTTCAAGTTCTTCACTTCCACCTACCGGTATCGCGTCGGCGATCGGCTGTTGAGGCGACTGCGCTACCAATTGGTCGAACGTCTGCTCCGCTTCCCGGTCGGCGAGTTCCGCAATCAGTCCTCGGGCCGGGTCGTCTCGATGGTGGCGGCCGAGACCTCACCGCTCGGTTTCTTCATGTCGGAAGCGTTCACGGTACCCACCGTGGCCGCCGGAACGTTGTTCACCATCCTGCTGTTCATCTTCATGCAGGACTGGATGATGGGCTTCGCCGCCCTCGCCCTCTACCCGGTACAGATCTATCTCGTGCCGAAGATCCAGCAGCGCGTGAACGACCTGCAGCGGCGTGAGTCGCAGGCGATCCGCGGTGTATCCGACAACGTCAGCCAGATCATCACC
Source organism: Steroidobacteraceae bacterium (assembly GCA_044357085.1). Taxonomy (GTDB): domain Bacteria; phylum Pseudomonadota; class Gammaproteobacteria; order Steroidobacterales; family Steroidobacteraceae; genus UBA964. The sequence goes on from JBIKVA010000108.1 coordinate 2,962, forward strand.
AACGCCACCGAGATCCACGGTCACGACACCTCGCAGTTCGAACTTGCCCGCGTCACGCGCAGGCTACAGACCATCTTCGATCTGCGCGTGAAGATCGCCACGTCCCGTTACACCGTGAACGTGCTGAACCAGTTTTTCTCGCAACTGACGCCGTTCTTCTTCTTGTCGATCGGTGGCTATCTCGTGATCCGCGGCGATATCACGCTCGGGTCGCTGGTGGCCGTGCTCGCAGCCCACAAGGACATGTACTCGCCCTGGAAAGACCTGATCGACTACTACCAGAAGGCCGAGGACGCCCGCGTCAAGTACGGCCAGCTGCGCGAGTACTTCACGCCCCCGAACCTGATGGATGTCGCGTTCATCGCCGGTGATCCGCCGCCGATCAAGCTGTCGGAGGCACCGCTGTTGCTGTCCAACGTCGTTGTCGAAGGCAGCGACGGCCTCAAGCCCATCGACGGCGCAAACCTGCGGTTGACCCTGCCGACCCATGCGGCATTCATTGGCGGTACGGGAACCACGCGCGCCGAAATCGCCCGGCTGTTGCTGCGTCAATCGCGTCCGAGTTCAGGCGAAGTGAAGTTGGGCGCGACCTCGATCCTCGACCTGCCGGATAGCGTGATCGGGCGGCGCCTGGCCTATGCGGGTCCGGACGCGCGCCTGGCGGGTGGCACGCTGCGCGAGGTCATGGTCTATCCACTGCTGCGACGGCCGGTGGACGAGTTGCCTTTTCCGGGAGCCGAAGAAGCCGCGCTGACCGGCAACTCCACGTTCAACCCCGACACCGACTGGATCGACTATGCGGCTGCGGGTTGTCGCAACCGCGAAGAGCTCGATGCATGGCTGCTGGACGTCCTGCGATTGACGGGACTCGAAGGCGATGTCTACGACTGGGGCATTCGTCGCACGCTGCACGAATTGTCCGCAGCCGAGGCCGCGCGGATCCTGGATGCGCGTGCGGTGCTGCTCGGCAGGCTGCGCACCTCGCACCTGGCCGAGGCCGTGGAGCCGTTCGATCCGGAGCGATTCCTGGAAGGCTCGAGCCTCGCTGAAAACGTCATCTTCGGCGCCGTGGCGAAACGCGCGGACAACGATACCTTGTCACGGCTGGATCGTTACCTGTTCGACACGCTCGGGGCCAGTGAACTCACCGCTCCCTTGGCGAAAGCCGGTCATACGGTGGCGACGCTGATGATCGAGATGTTCCGGAATCTCGATCCGGCGGACGAGTTCTTCCAGGGGTTCAACCTGATCCGGAGCGACGAGCTGGCTGCATATGAGCTGCTGATCAGGAAATCCGGCAGCTCGAGCATCGATGCACTCGATGCCGCCGAGCGGGGGCAGTTGGTGCAGCTGGCGCTCAAGCTCGTCGCCACGCGGCACACCCTGGGGGTGATCGACGACACGTTGCGCCAGGGAGTATTGCGCGCGCGGGCGCTGTTCCGGCACCAGCTGCCCGCGGACTTGCTGGCCGCGGTAGTTTTCTTTGACGAAGGCGCGGTCAATCCGGCGGGCAACCTGTACGACAACCTGCTGTACGGCAAGACGCTCTCGGCGCGAACGGAAACGCAGTCGGGTGTTGCGGCGCTGGTCCGGAAGACCGTCGAGACAGCCGGCCTGCTGCCTTTCGTGCTGCGCCTCGGGCTGGAGTTCGACGTGGGTCTCGACGGCGCTTTCCTGAGCGTCTCGCAGCGTCAACGCGTGGCACTGGCGCGCTGCCTCATCAAGCGACCCGACGTGCTGGTCCTGAACGATGCGTTCGCCGCCATTGAATTGCATCGCCAAATGCCGATCATCACCGCCGTACGCGATCACATGCGCGGGCGAAGCCTGTTGCTCATCGAAGGTTCGGAGATCAATGCGACGGGCATGGAGCACGTCTTCGATGTGACGAACGGGCGGATGCAACACCGCGAGACCGCGCAGGGACAACCCGAAGCCGGGATGGACCAGCACGTCGAAGCCATCGATCTCGGTGGCACCGCCGCGATCCTGTCGAAGGTCCCGCTGTTCGCGGGCATGGATCGCGCCCGACTGAAACTGCTCGCGTTCACGAGCGAGCGGGTGTCGTGTGCAATAGGCGATGTGGTGTTCCGCCAGGCCGACGCTGGCGACAAGGCCTACGTGGTGCTCGACGGTCAGGTCGAGGTCATCGTCGAGTCTCAGGCGGGTGACACCGTGGTTGCCACGATCGGACGCCACCAGATCTTCGGCGAAATGGCCTTGTTGGCCAGCCGGCCGCGGACCACCACCATCCGTGCAGGCTCACCGACACAACTGCTGGCCCTGCGGCAGGACGTTTTCGTCAGGCTCGTGAAGGAAGATGCGGGAATCGCCCTCGGCATTACCCGGGTGCTGATCGATCGACTGGCCAACACGCTCAAGGGCGTCAAACCGCAATAGATTTCGGTGTGTCGAGCTGACCGTCGATCTTCACGGTGGCCGCTACTCACGATGAAGGTTCGGTCAACGATCGTTGAGCACGGACATCCACTCGGCGAAGCGACGCTGGTCGAACGCATTGTCGTCGCGCAGTTCATCGAAAAGACTGTCGATCTCGGATCGCTTGGCACGATCCAGATTCATCCCGGCGAGCAGGACCACCATGCCCATGGCGGCCTGCTCCGCCGACGCCGGATCGGGGAATCCGCCGCGGCGCGAGGCATCGACCAAGGCCGCGGCGACGACGTTCGCCTGCGACGCGGACCATGCCACGGAGCCGAGCAGTCGTTCGGTGGTGTCAAGCGCCTCTCGCACCTGCAGTATCGCCCTCCGCAAGGATGCCGCATCGCCATGAGCGGCCTGCTGCAAAGCGGCGATCGCGCGATCTAGATCCGTTGCCGACGACAGTCCCAGTGCCCTGCCGACGCGTTGCAGGACGAGCAGGTGGGCGTCCTGCCAGCGCAAGTCGCCGGGTGCCACGCCGAGCGCACTCGAACCGCCCCATGCCGTCACCCGCAGGTCCCGGTGACAGGCATGACAGGCGAATACACCGAAATCAGGCATAGGACCGAGTCGCCCTGTGCCGTGTCGCTCGATGAGGTCGAGTTGACGCCGGGACGAATCCAGCAATCCCCGCGTCCACAGCGCGACATGGGAGGTCGTCGCACGCAAGCGGTAATGCTCTCGACCGCCGCTGGTACGCCACAGTTCGAGATAGGTGTCGAGTTCGAACACCAGACGCGGATGACCGGCGGCCATCATCCTGTGGTTGGCGAAGCGATTGGCGTCGCCGACGTGACAGCCGAGGCACGACTCCGCCACGACCTGCGGTTTCTCGAGCGGAACCAGCCCGTTGGCCAGATGCTGCGACCGCGGGATCCGCGGGCTCTGGTAGTGCGTCGCGAGCCATTTTTCTGAGCCACCGTGACAGGTCTCGCAGCCGACTCCGTCTTCGAGCTGAAACTTTGCCCCGCGCTGGGCGGCCGGCACTGCGTCGGCGTGGCAGGCAAGGCAGGCGGGCGCCTCATGCGCCGGACCGATACCCATGCGGCGCGCGATCGCCTGCGACCGTTCGGTCAGCAGGGTCTTGTAGGCGCTGGAATGCGGGTCGAACTGGGACCATGTCGTGTATTCGTTCTGCAGCGCCTTGCGGACCTGCAGCGGCTTGCTGGATCCATGGCAGAGCGAGGATGCGCACGTGGCCACGCCTTCGTGACGCGGCGCGAGGTCGCCAGCGTGCGCGCCGACCGCCGCAAGCACGGCGCACGAGACCGCAGCGACCAACGAGCGCAAGAACTCCCGAGTCATCGCGCGCTCCCCTGCGCCCGGGTCATGCCGGGGTTATCCTCGACGTACCAGGGCTCACCCTGTTCGTTCAGGTACAGGCGCTGCATTTCGCCGAGATTGAATGGCCTCGAGCCGCGGCGTCCGAACACGGCCACCTGACCGCCGCTCTCGTCCACCGCGCGATCGCGCTCGAGCGGCCGCGACAAGCTGAGCGCCGGTGCGCGAGTGGCACGACGCGCGATCAGTTCCGGGCGCGGTTCAGGACTGAAGCCATAGAAATTGGGTTGTGTCGACGGGCTTGTCAGCTGCACCACCTTGAGCCCGCCCGCGCCATCGGCGATGTAGGCGAACAAGGACGCATTGGTCGAGGCGATCATCAGGTCACGGGCCTCGACCAGCCCGCCATCGGCGTTCCACATCCGGAACAGCCGCGCCGCGTGCGGGCGCTTGACGTCGATGATCGCCATGCCTTCGCGACCGTTGGCCACGTACGCATAGGTGCGTGCAACCGTGAAGCCACCGGCATCGGCGAGCGGCACGGTGGCATTCGGCACCTTCCGGGGCCGCGCCGGAGTGGTGATGTCCACCACTTCGAAGCCGCGCGCGCTGGTCACGAACAGATATCGGAACTGGACCGACACCGCGCGCGGGGAATCGAAGGGGATCTCCGCGACGATCTTTGGTACGGTCGGTACCGAGAGATCGGTGATGATGACGGCTTTGCCGGTGACCACATAGGCCAGGTTGCCGGCGATCGTCAGATGGCGAGCGCCGGTCAGCTTGCCGTCCGGGTTCCAGGTGACGGATCGCCGCAGGAAGTTGTTACGGAAGTCGCCGTCGGCCAAAGTATTGATGTCGACGAGCACCAAGCCCTCGACCGCATCGGTGACGATCGCAAAGTTGTAGATCGGCAGGAACGGCTGCTCGAGATTGGCCTTGCGCATCAGCTCGCCCTCGTTGCGAGGCGGATGCACGGGCTGCGTCGTCGCCAGGGCCACGCACGTGGCGTTGCGGGTCTTCACCTGCGTGTCGTGCCCGAGCGGCGAGAATGGCGCGCTGATCAACTTCTGGCTGATACCCTTGTTGGCGATGCCGGCCGCATCCAGCACGCGCAGCCCGCGCTTGCCTTCAGCAGTGAACACATATTCGCCGCGCATCTGCAGGCAGCCGACCGCATCGCCCGGCAAATCGGTGATGCGGCGCAGCTCCCGGTTGCGACCGAGGTGCTCGTTATGCCACTTGGGGTAAGCGTAGCGATGCAAATAGCTGCCGATCACGGCCTGCGGCTCATCCCACTCGGTCACCTCGATGGCTGCCACACCCCTCGCGGTGCCAACCCAGGCATTGAGCCCGGCGAAATTGATGAACTGCGTGCCGAACCCGAGGGTCTGCGCCACGATGGCGTTGTTGTCTCCCTCTTTTGAGAGGTGGCAATCGCTGCAGGTCTTGGTCTCGGTCTTGCGCTCGGTGTGCGGATAGTGGGCGTTCATCGCCTGCGAGCTGTATCCCGATGCCGCGATGGGCGGCTGCTGGACGTAGATGCGCTCGCGGTTGGCGTTCGTGGACGAAAGCACCAGCGCCGACGACGACCGCACCGGCGCCAGCTTGCCGCCCTCGCTCGGGCCGCGCCAGCCCAGCATGAAGATGTCCTCGCGCAGCACCTGCGGGTTGTAGGTGGCGTAGTTGCGGGTCTCGCCACCCTCGTACCGATGACGCTCCGTCTTCCAGTTGGCCTCGATGGGCAAATGACAGCCGCCGCAGCTGGTCGTCCAGGAAGTATGGCAGGCGTAGCACTCCATCTTGTCGTCGTTGTGCGCCAGCATGCTCCACGGAATGTCGGGTCCCCACCGCTGCTCCCCGCTGCCCTTGGCCATGGTCTTCGCACGGGCAGCCTTCGCGTTGTAGTGCGGATTTCCCGGCGTCACCGAGTCTTTGACCTGCGACACCTGCCATTCGA
>JBIKVA010000109.1:0-8611 GCA_044357085.1 Steroidobacteraceae bacterium
GACCCGGTGCTGGTACAGCAACGCGTGCTCGAGCTGTTCCGCTCCGCGGGCGCCTGGCGCCGTGCCTTCCAGGCGCAGTTTTCCTATCCGCTGCAAAAGCGCCTGGCGACGGCGCTCGGCCGCGGCGCATTGCCGGTGATGCTCGCCGCCTCCGATCTCGATCCGCAACGCGACGGCATGTGGCGTGCGGCCGCGGACTTCCCGCGGGCGCAGCACGCGCTGCTGCCCGATGCCGAGACCAAGTGGGCGGGTGCACTGCTGCCCTTCCTCGATGGCGCGCACTGATATGGAGGGAAGGACGACTTCCGCGGGCCGCGGCACATTCGTCTGGCTGCGCGCCGCGGGGATTGCGGCTTTTCTTTGCTGTACGGCAGCCGTCGCCCAGACACCGCTGCCTGCCCCGGTGCAGGGATACGAGGTCACGCAGCTCGGTCCGGGGTACTACACATTCCGCTACCTCGGTCTGCGGAACATCTTCCTGATCACGCGCGCCGGCGTGATCGTCACCGATCCCATCGAGCCGAAGGCGGCGGCGATCCTGCGCGAGGAGATCCGCAAGCTCACGCCGCTGCCGGTCAAGTTCGTGGTGTACAGCCACCAGCACTGGGACCACGTGCGTGGCGGCCGCATCTTCGCCGAAGAGGGCGCGACGTTCGTCAGCCATCGCAACTGCGTCAAGCACTTCGAGGATCTGCCCGAGCCCGAGATCGTGAACCCATCGCGCACGTTCAGTGGCGCACGCCATGTGCTGCGCCTCGGCGAGCGCAAGCTGGAACTGCGCTGGCTGGGACTCAACCACGGCGATTGTCTGATCGTGATGACGCCCGACCACGTGAACATCCCATTCATCGTCGATCTGGCAACCGCAGGCGGCATGCCGCTGCCGTTCATTGCCGACTACTCGCTGCACAATTGGGTGCGCAGCCTGCGCGAACTCGAAACCTGGTCGTTCAAGGAATACGTCGGAGGGCACGGCATACCGCTCGCGCCCAAATCGCGGATCGCCGAGCGGCGCGAGTACCTCGAGGCGCTGATGGGCGAAACGCGCCGCGAACTCGACGCCGGCACACCGCTAGAGCAGATCCCGGACCGCGTTGCAGCGCGGCTGCAGACCCGCTTCGCACACCTGCGCGGCTTCAACGGCATCGTCCGCGACAACGTGCGTCGGACCATCACGTACTACGGGATGGGGTGGTGAAGCGGCTCTGCGTGTTCTGCGGCGCGAACTCCGGCAAGGGAGATCGCTACCGCAAGGCAGCGACGACACTGGGTAGCGCGCTTGCCGAGGCGGACATCGGCCTGGTCTACGGCGGCGCGGCGATCGGGCTCATGGGCACGGTCGCCGACGCGGTGCGCGCGGCCGGTGGCGAAGTGATCGGCGTCATCCCGCAGACGCTCGTCGCCCGCGAGGTCGCGCACACCGGCATCGACGATCTGCGCGTGGTCGGTTCGATGCACGAACGCAAGGCCCTGATGGCCGAGCTCGCCGACGGCTTCATCGCCCTGCCCGGCGGTATCGGCACGCTCGAGGAATTGTTCGAGGTGTGGACCTGGGCGCACCTCGGCCTGCACCGCAAACCCTGCGCGCTGCTGGACGTCGACGGCTTCTACGCGGGGCTCTCCGGCTTCCTCGATCACGTCGATCGCGAGGGTTTCCTGCGCGAGGGCGTGCGCGACATGCTGCTGATCGACGACGATGCGCGTCGGCTGATCCGCCGTCTTGGCGACTACCGGGCGCCGGCTACGCCGCAGGTGCTGACCCGCGCCACCACCTGAATCAGAGGTGCTGGTTGATCTCGGCGTAGATGCCGTCGGGATCGAACATCGACATCGACCGCAGATGGATCGTGCTCTTGCCGTCGTGCGACGGCACGCTCCAGTCGGTCGGCGGCGTGGAGATGGTCGCACCGGCGGCAACGGCGCGCTCGTGGGCACCACGCACGTCGTCGGTCTGGATGACGAGTATCGCCTCGCCCATGCGCACCTTGCTGCGGCGCGTCGCGATGCCGGTGTCGAACGGCGCCTCGACGTATTGCAGGAAACCGATCATGCCGATCTGCGGATCCTGCGCCTTCAGCAGCACGAGCTTGACCGGTTCGTCCCGCGGACCCACCGGCGGAAAGCCTGCCTTGGCGATCAGCGAATGATCGTAGAACCGCGTCCAGCCGAATACGTGCTCGTAGAACGACGCCGAGCGCTGCGCATCGGCAACGATGAAAGTGGTGCGGCGGAGGATCGATGACATGACGGACTCCTTGGTGGCGGGTTGCCCGCGAAAACCCCGAGGGATCAGGGCGTCTCGGCGGAGACCTGCGAGCGTTTTTCGGCCAGCCACTCGCGCCAGACAGCCATGATCACCGCGAGGATCACGGGGCCGATGAACAGGCCCACGAGACCGAAGGCCGCGAGACCGCCGAGCACGCCGAACAGCACCAGCAGGAAGGGGATGCGCGTTGCACCGCTGATCACCAGCGGACGAACGATGTTGTCGACCCAGCTCACGGCAGTGAGGCCCCAGATGGCCAGGCCGATCGCCGCGGCCGTATCGCCGGTCAGATAGAGCCATACGCTCGCCGAACCCCACATGAAGGGGACGATGAAGGGCACGAGACCGACGAGGAAGGTGAGCAGGGCCAGCAGCACCGGCACCGGCAGGCCGGCCACCCAGTAGCCGAGTCCCGCGAGCGTGCCCTGCGCAAGCGCTGCGAGCACGATGCCGTACACCACCGCCCTGACGGTGTTGCCGACGGCGTCGAGATAGTGCCGTACGCGTACTCGCCCAAAGAATTGCTCGAGCATGCGCTCGACCTGGGCGGCGAAATGCTCACCGTCGCGGTACATGAAGAACACCGACACCATTGCGATGCCGAGCTTGACGATGTTGCGCCCCACCCCGCCGACCAGCGCGCTGATCTCGCCGGAGGACTGCGCGAAGAAGCCGCGGATCGCCGCATCGATGGCGCCCGGGTCCTTGGCGAGCTGGGCGAGGATCTCCTGCAGGCGCGGGCCGAGCAGCGGCAGCTCGGCGATGAAAGGCGGCAGCTTGGTGCGCGCCAGCAACGGCAGGACGTCGCGGTAGAAGGGCAAGGCCTCGGCCTTGAGCAGCAGGATGATCCAGACCAGCGGCAGGATGATCGCGGCGCTCAGCAACAAGGTCATCAGCAGTGCCGCGGGATCGCGACGGCCGCCGCACAGACGCACCAGCCGTTCGTGCATGGGCCAGGTGACGTAGGCGAGGATCGCCGCCCAGATCACCGGCACGATGAACGGCTGCAACACCTGGAAGGCGAGCAGCAACAGCACGGCAAGGAAGCCGATGACGATCAGCGGCCGCAACCACTTGCTTTCGGCGAGGTCCTCGAGGATCAAGAGTTGCCCTCCGCCGCAAACGCGGTGAACACCAGCAATGCGCACACGCACAGCGTCAGCATCCGGCGCAGCTCGAGATATTGCGCCGGCAGCCGCTCGGCGTAGGCGCGATGCTCGAACAGCCAGAACGCGCCGAACCCTGCCACGAGGATCGCCAGACCGCGTTCGTCACCCACCAGCACGGCCACTGCAGCCACCACCGAAGGCAGCGTGGAGCCCACCACCGTGGCGGCCGACCACGGCCAGCGTCCCGCCAGCGCGAGTCCCCAGTGCACTGCGGCGATGAAGGTGAGGATCACCGCGCCCCAGACGAGGGCGATCTGCATGCCGAGCCCGGCGAGTCCGTACCGGGCGCCGAGGGATACGCAACCCAGGGCAAGCAGAAACGGCAGCAGACCGAGATAGCCTGCCGCTCGCGCACCGGCTCCGAGGCCGCCCCAGACGGCCCCCGCGCCGGCTGACCGCCCGGCAAGCATCGGCTTGTCCGCTTCCTCGCCCATAGGTTCAGTCACCCTCGAAAGACCCCGCATTGTGTCAGGAATCGCACCGCATCAGGCGTGCCGGCCCAGCCAGTCGGCGATCACCGCCGCCACTGCGGACGGATCCTCGTGGTGCAGCATGTGCCCGAGGGCGGGGAAATCGTGTACCTCGAGGTGGCGGAAGCATTCCCGGAAGCGCGCGACCTCGTCGACGCCGTCGTTCTGCTCGAGGTGTCGTCGATAGTCCGACTGCCCGCCGAGCAACAGCAGCGTCGGCGCCTGCACCCGGCGCCAGCAAGCCTCGGCCTCATCGCGTCGGTACTGCACGGCATTGACGAGCCGGTGCCAGGGGTCGAATCGCAGCATGACTCCGCCGTCGCCGATGGGCCGGGTCCAGGCCTCGGCCACGAAGGCGGCCATCGCCGCGGGCAGGCGGGGATTGCGGCGCTGCAGCGAGTTCGCGAGCCGTGCAGAGGACTCGTAGCGGGACTCCTCGACTCCCTTGCGCAGTTGGTCCAGCCACTTGGCGACGTGATCCGGCGCACGCTCGACGTCGACACGCGGCAGACCAAAACCCTCCAGCGACACGAGTCGACGGATGCGCGCGGGACGGACACCCGCATACAGGCCGGCGATGTTGCCGCCCATGCTGTGACCGACGACCGTGGCCGGCCCGCCATCGCCGTAATGATCGAGCAGTGTCTCGAGATCGGCGAGATAGTCGGGGAACCAGTAGGAAGAGTCGTTGCGTTCGCTGCCACCGAAGCCGCGCCAGTCGGGCGCGACGAAACGCAACTCGCGGGGCAGCGCATCGACCAGGAACTGGAAGGTGTCGGCGCAGTCCTGAAAACCGTGCAACAGGAACACCGGTGGTGCGTCGGCCGGGCCCCAGTGCAGCACGCGGTAATCGAGGCCGCGGACTTTCACGAACTCCTCGCGCGCCGTCACGAGGGGCTGATAACGCTGCATGCAGGATCCTCAGCTGCCGAGGAACAGGCGGTACGCCGGGTTCGCGGTCTCGTCGATCCACGGATAGTGGAGATCGGCGAGGTGCAGCAGGAAATCTTCCCGGGTCGACTCCGGAACCTGAATGCCGGCCATCACGCGCCCGGCGTCGGAACCATGGTTGCGGTAGTGGAACAGCGTGATGTTCCAGCGCGAGCCCACAGCGTCGAGAAAACGCAGCAGCGCACCGGGGCGCTCCGGAAATTCGAACCGGAACAGGCGCTCGTCGGCCAGCGATTCCGGATGGCCGCCCACCATGTACCGGACGTGCAGCTTGGCGAGCTCGTTGTCCGTCATGTCCGTCACCGCGTAGCCGGCGGAACGCAAGGTGGCGATCACTTCGGCACGCTCGTCGCGGCCGCCCTGCATGCCGAAGCCGAGGAAGATGCGGGCTGCGGCCGGCTTCTCGTAGCGGTAGTTGAATTCGGTGACACTGCGCCTGCCGAGCGCGCGGCAGAGCTCGAGGAAGCTGCCCGGACGCTCGGGGATCTCGACGGCGAGCAGCGCTTCGCGCCGGGCACCGATCTCGGCGCGCTCGGCGACGTGGCGCAACCGGTCGAAATTCATGTTGGCGCCGCAATTGATGGCGACGAAACGCCGGCCGGTGCAGTGCTCGCGGGCGACGAATTTCTTGATGGCGGCGACGGCGAGCGCCCCGGCCGGCTCGACGATCGAGCGCGTGTCCTCGAAGATGTCCTGGATGCCGGCGCATATCTCGTCGGTGTCGACGAGGACCATTTCGTCGATGAGGCCCCGGGCGAGACGAAAGGTCTCCTCGCCGACGCGCCGCACGGCAACGCCGTCGGCGAAGATGCCTACCCGTGGCAGGGTCAGGCGCTCGCGGGCGAGCAGCGAGTCGTGCATGGCCGTGGAGTCCGCGGCATTGACGCCGATGATGCGCACCCGCGGGTGGACGTATTTGAGGTAGGCGGCGATGCCGGCGATGAGTCCGCCACCGCCCACGGGCACGAACACCGCATCGATGTTGCCGCCGGTCTGGCGGGCGATTTCCATGCCGATCGTGCCCTGCCCGGCGATCACGTCGGGGTCGTCGAAGGGATGCACGAAGACCAGCTGCCGCTGCCTCGCGAGGCCGAGGGCATGGTCGCAGGCCGTGTCATAGTCATCGCCGAACAGCACCGCTTCACCGCCGAGGTCGATGACGGCCTGCACCTTGATCTGCGGTGTGGTCACCGGCATGACGATGACCGACGGGATGCCGCGCCGGCTCGCCGCGAGGGCGACACCCTGTGCGTGGTTGCCGGCGGATGCGCAGATGACGCCGCGCGCCGCCACATGATCCGCGAGCTGGGCGATCTTGTTGTAGGCGCCGCGCAGCTTGAAGGAGAACACCGGCTGCAGGTCCTCCCGCTTCAGCAATACCTCGTTGCCAAGTCGACGCGAGAGCCGGGTGGCGCGCTCGAGCGGCGATTCGATCGCCACGTCGTAGACGCGCGCGCGCAGGATGCGCTCGATGTATCCGGCGGCGACCGAGTCTGGCATCGGGACCTTCAGGGCGCCGGCGGCGTCGCGGGGACGGTATCGCGCGTGAAGGCGGCGTAGAGGCGGCGCACGAAAGCATCGCGATCGGCTTGCACCCGCGCAGCCTCTTCGGTTGACATCGAGTACTGCTCGATCGCCTCGGCGGTAACTGCGCCGCGCTCGGCGAGCAGTTTTTCGATGACCCGCATCCGCTCCTTCTGCACCCAGAGTTCGGCGCCGAGTTCCATGGTGACCGCCATGAGGTTGTCGATGGCGGGATTGTCGAAGAATGCCGGCTGCGGCGCCGGCACCGGCAATGGTCGTTCGCTCATGATGCGAGCATAACCGAGGTGGATGCGGCGGATATACTGCGGAAATCCCTGCATCCCGAGACCGCTGACCGCCGCATGCGCAACGTCTGGATCCTCACCCTCGCCCAGGGGTTCGCGGCCTGCGGCACCATCACCCTCGTGACCTTCGGCGGTATCGTCGGCACACAACTCGCGCCGGTGCCGATGCTCGCCACGCTGCCGCTGTCGATGTCGGTGCTCGGCCTCGCGGCGATGTCGCTGCCGGCGGCGCTGCTGATGCAGCGCATCGGTCGCAAGCGCGCGTTCATCGGCAGCGCGCTCGTCGCCGCCTGTGCCGCCCTGCTGTGCGCCGCGGCGATCGCCCGGCAAAGCTTTCCGCTCTTCTGTCTCGCCGGCCTGCTGATCGGCAGCAACATGGCGTTCGTGCAGCAATACCGCTTCGCCGCCATCGAATACGTCGATGCGGCTCTGGCCGGCCGCGCCGTCTCGACGGTGATGATCGGCACGCTCGCGGCAGCGTTCATCGCACCGACGCTGGGCGGCGTCGCGGCCGATCTCGGCGGTTGGCCGCAGTACAGCGGCTCTTTCGTGGTGCTGTCCGTGCTGTGTGTCGCCGCCGCAGCGGTGCTTTCGCGGCTGCCGGCAACGACCGCGACCGCCACCACGACGCCCGCGATGGCCGCAGCGGCGCGCCCGATCCGCGAGCTGCTGCGCGATCCGCGCTACCGGATCGCCGTGCTGGCGGGCCTGTCGTCTTATGCGGTGATGAGTTTCATCATGACGGCGACCCCGCTCAGCATGCACATCCACGACGGCTTCTCGACCGGCGAGACGACCACGGTGATCACCGCGCACCTGCTCGGCATGTACCTGCCCTCGCTGGCGACGCCCTGGTTCGTGGCGAAGCTCGGCGTGCGCGGCATGATGATCTGCGGAGTCGTCATCAACGTCGTCTGCGTGCTGATCTGCGCCTTCCTCGGCCACCATTTCGTCCACTACTTCGCGGCGCTGCTGCTGCTCGGCGTCGGCTGGAACCTGCTGTTCGTCGGCGCCACCACGCTGCTGTCGGCAACCTATTCGCCGGCGGAGCGCTTCCGCGCGCAGGGGTTCAACGATCTCGCCGTGTTCGGCTCGCAGGCGCTCGCCTCGCTGTCCGCGGGCGCTGCCATCGAGACGCTCGGCTGGCAGGTGCTGAATCTCGTCACGTTGCCGCTGCTGCTGTTCGTGTCGTGGTCGTTGCGTCAGGTTGACGTTGGCGTCACGGCACGTTCATAGTTCGCGCGCTTTTTTTGTCGGCCGGTTTGCGGAGGTCCCATGAAACTCTACGGTTCACTCGTTTCCCCGTACGTGGCTCGCGTGGCCTTCGCCGCGCGCCTGAAGGGCATCGCCCTCGTGCCGGAGATGCCGCCGGGCGGCATCAAGAGCCCCGAGTTCCTCAGACTCAACCCGATCGGCAAGATGCCCGCGATGGAGATCAACGGCCGTGCGCTCGCCGAATCGATGGTGCTGCTCGACTACCTCGAGGACGCCTATCCGACGCCGGCATTGCTGCCCGCGTCCGCCTACGAGCGCGCGCAGTCACGCCTGCTCGGCCGCATCGTCGATCTGTACGTGACACCGCACGGCCGCGCGTACTTCACCAACATGAACCCGGCAACGCGCAAGGCGGACGAAGTCGCCGCGGGTACCGAGGCCTATCGCAAGTCGCTGGCCCAGCTCGAGCACTTCCTGGATCGCGGGCCGTATGCCGTCGGCGACAAGCTCGGCTACGCCGACATCGCCATGCTGCCCTGCCTGCAAATGATGTCGATCGTCGCCGGCGTCTGCGGGGTCGTCGACCCCTACGACGGTCTGCCGCGGCTCGGCGACTGGTGGCGCAAGATGCAGACCGACCCGGTGACGGCGGCCTTCGTCGACGAATACCACAACGCCTTCATGTCGTTCATGGCGTCGCGGCGCTGAGCG
>JBIKVA010000110.1:0-8601 GCA_044357085.1 Steroidobacteraceae bacterium
CTTGCCCTGGTCCGCCTCGATGACGGGAGCGACGCTGCGGGGGAGCCGCGCATGATTGCGTTGCTGCCGTGGTTGTACCGCGAATTCTTTGTTCCGCTGGCCGCGGATCCCCGTACGGCTTCGTTGCTGTTCGCCTTGGCCAACGTGACGTTCTACTGGGCCGTGGCGCATTGGATGCAAGCGCGGCGCTGGTACATCAAGGTCTAGGGGCAAGCATGACGCGAATCACCCGAGCGTTTTCCCGCATCGCACATTGGCTGGCTGCGCTGCTCTTGCTCGGCTGCAGCGCGGCTGCTGCCGCACCGACGGTCACGCTCGGCATCGACGTGCTGCTGGAGCCGGGCAGTCCCCACATCGAACGGATCGCCGGCAAGCGGGTGGGCCTGATCACCAACCCGTCCGGTGTCGACGGCAATCTGGTGCCGACGATCGACCGGCTCGCCCGCGATCCGCGGTTCTCGCTGGTCCGGCTGTTCGGCCCGGAACATGGCATCCGCGGCGAGATTCCGGCGGGGGAGTCGGTGGCTGACGGGCTGGACCGGCGCACCGGCATCCCCGTCGCCAGCCTATACGGCGCCAACAAGCGGCCATCGAAGGCGATGCTGCGGGATGTCGACGTGCTGCTCTTCGACATCCAGGACGTCGGCTCGCGGACCTACACCTACATCTCGACGCTGGGCGAAGCGCTCCATGGCTGTGCCGAGTCCGGCGTGCCGATGGTCGTGCTCGATCGGCCCAATCCGCTCGGCGGCCTTCGATTCGAGGGACCCATGATGGAGACGCGCTTCCGCAGCTTCATCGGCTGGGGTCCCGTGCCGCTGACCCACGGGATGACGATCGGCGAGATCGGCAGGTTGTTCAACGAGACGCTGAACATCGGCTGCACCCTGCACGTGGTACCGATGCGCGGTTGGCAACGATGGATGAGTTGGGACGATACGGGCCTCGTGTGGAGCCTCACGTCGCCGCATGTCCCATCGACGACACAAGCGTATCTCTACACCACCACCGGCATGGTGGCGACCAGCTTGCGCGAAGTGAACGAAGGCGTCGGCTCCACCATGCCTTTCGAAATCATCGGCGCCACCTTCATCGACGCCGAGGAACTGGAGCAGACCCTCGAGGCCCTGAAGCTGCCGGGTGTCCGCTTTCAGGCTATCCACTACAAGCCTTTCTACGGCAAGTATCGGGGTGCGAGCTTGCACGGCGTAAGGCTGCGCATCACCGATCCGCGGACCTATCGGCCACTGCATGCGGCGGTATCGATCATCGCCGCCTTGCGTTCGCTGCACCCCGAACACGTGAAGTTCACGGACGAGCGCGCACTGGGCCAACACTGGGGAAACGCGGAACTGCCGGCGCAACTGCAGTCGGGTCTCGGTGCCGACGCCATCGCCGCAGCCTGGGACGCCGGCAACCGCGGCTTTGCCGAGGCGCGAGGCCGCGCCCTGCTCTACGACTGAAACCGCTCCGGCGCTGGCCCCGATCAGGTCTTGAGGGCGACCAGCACCTCGTCCAGCATCTTCTTCGCGTCGCCGAACAACATGCGGTTGTTCTCCTTGAAAAAGAGCGGGTTGTCGACGCCTGCGTATCCGGAGGCCATCGAGCGTTTCATGACGATGGAGGTCTTGGACCGCCAGACCTGCAATACCGGCATGCCGGCGATGGGGCTCGTCGGATCATCCTCGGCTGCCGGGTTCACGATGTCGTTGGCGCCGATCACGATCGACACGTCCGTCGCCGGAAAGTCGTCGTTGATCTCGTCCATCTCGAGCACGATGTCGTAGGGAACCTTGGCCTCGGCGAGCAGCACGTTCATGTGGCCGGGCATGCGGCCCGCCACGGGGTGGATGGCAAAGCGCACGTTGACACCCTGCTCGCGCAGCAGGCGGGTGATTTCATAGACCGTATGCTGGGCTTGGGCAACCGCCATGCCATAGCCCGGGATGATGACCACGTTCTTCGCCGAACGCAGCATCTCGGCCGTCTCGACCGCACTCACCGACACCACTTCGCCGGCGGGCTGGGCAGCACCCGCCGCGGGCGCCGCGCCACCGCCGGTACCGAAGCCGCCGGCGATCACGCTGATGAAATTGCGGTTCATCGCTCGGCACATGATGAAGGAGAGGATCGCACCCGAAGACCCGACCAGCGCACCAGTCACGATCAGCAGATCGTTGGCCAGCATGAACCCGGTGGCTGCCGCCGCCCAGCCGGAGTAGCTGTTGAGCATCGAGACCACGACCGGCATGTCGGCGCCGCCGATGGCCATCACCATGTGGATGCCGAACAGCAACGCGATGACGGTCATGACGAGCAGCGGCGTCATGCCGGCATCGACGCCTTCCGCACCGACGAATTGCGCACCGAACCAGATGACCACCAGCAAGCCGAGCAGGTTCAGCCAGTGGCGCGCAGGCAGCAGCAGCGGCTTGCCGCCGATCTTGCCGGACAACTTGCCGAAGGCGATGACCGAGCCCGAGAAGGTGACCGCGCCGATGAGGATGCCGAGATAGATCTCGACCTCGTGGATCGCCTTCTCCGCACCTTCGTAGACGATCGAGGTGTCGACGTAGCTCGCAAAGCCGACGAAACACGCCGCTAGACCCACGAGGCTGTGCATCAGTGCGACCAGCTCGGGCATCTGCGTCATCTGCACCTTGCGGGCTGCGTAGAGTCCGATGCCGCCACCGACGGCGAGCGCGCCGATGATCCAGGGCAGGCCGATCGTCAGGTCGACGCGCGGCCCAAGCACTGTCGCAAAGACCGCGATGGCCATGCCGACCATGCCGTAGAGGTTGCCGCGGCGCGAGGTCTCGGGGTTCGAGAGCCCGCCGAGGCTCATGATGAAGAGGATGGTGGCGCCGATGTAGGCGACCGTGGCGAGATTGGCTGACATCGCGGTGACCCCTTACTTGCGGAACATCGCGAGCATGCGACGGGTGACGGCGAAACCGCCGAACATGTTGATCGCGGTGAGCGCGAGGGCCGCGACGGCAAGGCCGCGGATCAGGTTGTCGGGCCGGTCTGCGGCAACGTCGGCGAATGGCGGCGCGACCTGGACGATCGCGCCCACGGCGATGATGCTGGAGATGGCGTTGGTCACGCTCATCAGCGGCGTGTGCAGCGAGGGCGTGACGTTCCAGATGACCATGTAGCCGATGAAGCAGGCGAGCACGAACACGGTGAAGTGCCCGAGGAAGGAGGCTGGTGCGTAGGCGCCCACCAGCCAGAAGAGCACGGCACCGACGGCGAATACGCCGGCGAGCGTCTTGCCGGACATCGGCTCGCCGCCACCGTGACCGTGCGCCGATTTCTTTGCCGGCGCCGGTGCCGCCGGCGCTGCAGCCGCCGGCTTGGCCTGCGGCGGAGCCGCCGACAGCCGCGGTGCCGGCGGCGGCCAGGTCACCTCGCCTTCCTTGATGACCGTCGCGCCACGGATGGCCTCGTCGTCGAAGTTGACGTTGATCAGGCCGTCCTTGGTCTTGCAGAGCTCTTCGGTGAGGCGCAGCAGGTTGGTGGCGTAGAGCGTCGAGGCCTGCTTGGCGAGTCGGCTCGGCAGGTCGGTGTAGCCGATGATCGTGACGCCCTCGCGGACCACCACTTCGCCGGGAACGGTGAGTTCGCAGTTACCGCCCTGCTCGGAGGCGAGGTCCACGATCACGCTGCCCGGCCGCATCGACTTCACCATCTCGGCCGTGATCAGCTTGGGCGCGGGCTTGCCGGGAATGAGTGCCGTGGTGATGATGATGTCGACGTCCTTCGCCTGCTTCGCGAACGTCTCGCGCTGCGCTTTCTGGAAGCCCTCGCTCATCACCTTGGCATAGCCGCCGACGCCGGTACCCTCTTCCTGGTAGTCGACGGGGACGAATTCGGCGCCCATCGACTTGACCTGATCGGCGACCTCGGGCCGCGTGTCGTTGGCGCGCACGATGGCACCGAGCCCGACTGCAGCACCGAGTGCCGCGAGTCCCGCCACGCCTGCGCCGATGACGAACACCTTCGCCGGCGGGACCTTGCCCGCCGCGGTGATCTGGCCGGTGAAGAAACGGCCGAAGTGGTGGGCCGCTTCGATGACGGCACGATAGCCGGCGATGTTGGCCATCGAGGACAGCGCATCCATCTTCTGCGCGCGCGAGATGCGCGGCACGCTGTCCATGGCCAGCACGGTCAGCCGGCGGTCGGCCATCTGTTTCATCAATTCGGGGTTCTGGGCAGGCCAGATGAAGCTGATCAGGGTCGTGCCCGGCCTGATCGCCGCGACCTCGTCGACCGACGGCGCACGGACCTTGAAGACGATGTCGGCCACGGCCAGCAAGTCGGCGGCGTTGGTGGCGACCTGCGCACCTGCGGCTGCGAATGCCTCGTCACTGAAATTTGCGCCAGCCCCGGCTCCGGATTCGACGCGTACCGCAAAGCCGAGCTTGATCAGCTTCTCGACCACTTCCGGCGCTGCGGCCACGCGCTTCTCGCCGGCAAACGTCTCCCGAAGGACACCGATCGTCAGGGACATGTCAACCTCGTCGAACTGGCTGCGGGGCAGGACCGGCCCCGGGGAACGAATGATACTCGAAAGGCCCTGTCCGGCAGGCGTGCCGGTCGGGCGCATCGGTCGGCGGACTAGCGCTGCAGCGCCAGCAGGGTCGCTTGCCGGATGGCGCGTTTGGCGTCGAGTTCGACGGCAACGTCCGCGCCGCCCACCCGATGCACGGACAGCCCGGCCGCCCGCAGCGGGACCTCGAGGTCGCGCCGCGGCTCCTGCCCCGTACACAGCACGATGCTGTCCACTTCGAGCAGGCGCGGGCGCTCACCCTCGAGCAGATGCAGGCCGGCGTCGTCGATACGTCGGTATTGCACCCCGGCGATCATCTGCACGCGTTTCATCTTGAGTGCCGCGCGGTGGATCCAGCCGGTCGTCTTGCCGAGACCGGCGCCGGGCTTGCCGGCCTTGCGCTGCAGCAGATAGACCTCGCGTGCCGCCGGCGCAGGCTGCGGCGCGACCACGCCACCGCGCACCAGGGCGGGGTCGCTGACCCCCCATTCGCGTTTCCAGAGTTCCAGATCGAGGGCCGGCGAGTGTCCCTCGTGGACCAGGAACTCCGCGACGTCGAAGCCGATGCCGCCCGCGCCGATGATGGCGACGCGTCGGCCCGGCGTGCGCCGCCCCGTCAGCACGTCGAGGTAACCCATCACCGAGGGGTGGGACTGGCCCGGGATCTGCGGGTCGCGCGGCACCACGCCGGTGGCGAGAACGACCTCCTCGAAGCCGGCCCCGAGGATTTCGTCGGCGCTCACGGCACGACCGAGTCGAAGATCGACGTTCGTCTCGTGCAGACGTCCGGCGAAATAGCGCAGCGTCTCGGCGAATTCTTCCTTGCCGGGGATGCGCATGGCGAGGTTGAACTGCCCGCCGATCCGGGTGTCCGCCTCGAACAAGGTCACACGGTGTCCGCGCTCGGCGAGCGTGCTGGCCGCGGCAAGACCGGCGGGACCGGCACCGATCACCGCGATGCGTTTGCTGACGGCCGCGGGCCGCAGTACCAGTTCGGTCTCGTGGCAGGCATAAGGATTGACGAGACAACTCGCCAACTGCCTCGAGAACGTGTGGTCGAGGCAAGCCTGGTTGCAGGCGATGCAGGTGTTGATGCTCGCCGCACGATCCTCGCTCGCCTTGCGCACGAAGTCCGGATCGGCGAGCAGCGGGCGGGCCATGGAAACGAGGTCGGCATCGCCCTCGGCCAGCACCCGCTCGGCGACGTCGGGGGTGTTGATGCGGTTGCTGGTACAGAGCGGAATGGATATCTCGCCGCGCAACTTGCGCGTGACCCAGGTGAAGGCGGCGCGCGGCACCGAAGTGGCGATCGTCGGAATGCGCGCCTCGTGCCAGCCGATCCCGGAGTTGATGATGCTCGCGCCGGCGCGTTCGATGGCCTTCGCGAGTTGTACGACTTCGTCCCAGTCCTGGCCGTCGGGCACGAGGTCGATGAGCGAGAGCCGATAGATCAGGATGAAATCCTTGCCCACCGCCTCGCGTACCCGCGCGACGATCTCCACGGGCAACCGCATGCGGTTCGAATAATCGCCGCCCCAGCGGTCGGTGCGACGATTGGTCGCCGACACCAGGAACTCGTTGATGAAGTAGCCCTCGGAGCCCATCACCTCGACGCCGTCGTAGCCGGCCTCGCGGGCGAGCGTCGCGCAGCGGACGAAGGCGCGGATCTGCCGCTCGACACCACCTGCGCTCAGGGCGCGCGGCGTGAACGGCGTGATCGGCGAGCGGATACGCGAAGGCGCGACCGACAAGGGGTGATAGGCGTAGCGACCGGCATGCAGGATCTGCATTGCGATCTTGCCGCCCTCGGCATGCACGGCGCGCGTCACCCGCGCGTGCCGTGCCGCAGCGCGGCGGGTCGTGAGCCTGGCTGCGAACGGGCCCACCCAGCCTTCGATGTTCGGCGCGATACCGCCGGTGACGATCAGGCCGACGCCACCACGGGCGCGAGCCGCGAAATACTCGGCGAGTCGGGGCAGGTCTTCGGTGCGGTCTTCGAGTCCGGTGTGCATCGAGCCCATGAGGACCCGGTTGCGCAGCGTCGTGAAACCAAGATCGAGCGGCGCAAGCAGGTTGGGGTAGACGCCCATCTACGGTCGGACGCGGGCCGAGGCCGAAGCGACGACCCCCGAAGCCGCAACACCACGGCAGATTTTCTCGAACAGCGCCCGTCGGGCTTCCGCCTCGTCGCTCTTCAGTTTCGTCAGGACGTTCTCGTGATCGAGGCCGTCACGCGCCACGACGTAGGCGAAATCCCCGAGACCCTCGAGCAGTCGCGCGTCAGGATTGCGCCATACCCGTTCGTACTTGTTGTGGGCCTCGGTCTGGATCGGAGCCGTTTCAACGACCGCCTTCCAGATGCCGTTCAGGTACTCGGAACGCAGGTTGACGAACAACTCGGCCTTGGAGAACGCCTCGAGGGCCGGGAACATCGGCCCGTCCCCATCCTTGTACAGGTTGGACCGGACGACGAACGCCGCGAAATAGGACATCTGTGCAAGATGATGGAAGACGTTGCTCGTCTCGGAGCGCAGTTTCTTCTCGCGGACGAACGACTCGACCGTGGACTCGTTGGTGCTCTTGATGCGCGCGGTGAGATCCTTGATGACCGCGGTTGCCCACTTGGGCAGGCTGCTGACTCCGGCGGCGAAGGCGGCCGGACCCATGATGGCCACTTCGGTGGGTTCGAGTGCCTTGGCGCTCGCGGTACGCGACTGGCCGGTCAGGATCGTCATGGTCCCGAGCACGTTGCCCGGCCCGAACTCGGCCAGCGGCACCTCGTTCTGGCCGCGCTTGCGGAAGACGAGCACCTTGCCGCTCAGGATGACGTACAGCCCGCCGCCCTGGTCGCCCTCGGAGAACAGCATTTCTCCCGTCTTGAACAGTTCCTTGTCGCGCGTCGTACTCATATCCAGCCGATCCGTCTGGCCAAGTCAGCCCAACTATAAACCAAAGCTCCGGTGAAACCCGAGCACAGGTCCTGCACCCTCAATCGGCTCGTCTGCCTGCGATCCAGCGGTCGACCGTGTCCTCGAGGATATCGAGCGGCATGCCGCCGTTCATGAGCAGGACGTCGTGGAAGCCCCTGATATCGAAACGCTGCCCGAGTTCGCGCTCGGCGCGCGTGCGCATCCGCAGCATCGCGAGTTGGCCGACCTTGTAGCCGGTCGCCTGCCCCGGCCAGACGACGTAGCGCTCGATCTCGCGCGTCACCTCGGCTTCGGTCATGCCGGTGTTGTCGATCATGTAGGTGATGGCCTGCTCGCGCGACCAGCGCTTCGCATGCATACCGGTGTCGACGACGAGTCGCACTGCGCGGAACATCTCGGCCTGCAAGCGCCCGAGGTCGCCGAGCGGATCGTTGTCGTAGATACCCATGTCGGTCCTCGCGAGCCGCTCCGCATAGAGCGCCCAACCTTCGGCATAGGCATTGAAAGGCAGCACCTTGCGCAGCAGCGGCACGCCCTCGATGAGTTGTGCGGCGGACAACTGGAAGTGATGCCCCGGCGATCCTTCGTGCACCATGAGGGTCGGCAGCGTGAACTTCGGGTTGTCGGCGGTGTTCTTCTGGTTGATGTAGAAGCGCCCGGGGCGCGAACCGTCGAGAGCCGGCGGGTTGTAGTAACCGCCGGGCGAGGAATCCTGCGAGTAGACCGGTACGCGAACGATCTCCAGCGGCTGCGGCGGGATGGTGTTGAAGAACCGCGGCGCAGCGGCCATCACCCGCGCGTCGATCTGCTTGAGGTAGCCGAGCATGGCCGCGCGGCCGGCATCGTCATTGACGAACACCTGGTCCGCGCGGGTGTTGATGACCTGGATCCGCTTCGCGAGGGTGTCACCCGGAATGCCCTGCGCATCGAGGATCGCCTTCATCTCGACGGCGATGCGATCGACCTCAGCGAGTCCAAGATCGTGGATCTCCTGCGCGGTGAGTCTGGTCGTGGTGTTCGACTGCAGCGCCGCGGCGTAGATGGCCTCGCCCTGCGGCACACGCCAGATGCCGGCATCGTGCGTGGCGGTTTTCCGCAAGTCCTCGAACAAGGCGATCA
>JBIKVA010000111.1:0-8591 GCA_044357085.1 Steroidobacteraceae bacterium
AGACGACGAGGAAAACGGCCGCGAGCAGCAGCTTGAAGAAGATGCTGTCGACGTTGAGGGCCATGAACGGACCATCGCCCACCGACGCAGTCAGGTGATGGAGGTGGTGCTTGATATAGCCCGTCATCCCCTCCGCTTCGCCTTCAGCCGCCATTGCTAGCAACCCTCATCGCAAAAACGCCACACCGATCCAGAAACCCACCTGCGCCGCCAGCATTCCGAGCAGGAACGGCAGGGGCATCAGTTTCACGACTCCGAGCGCCAGCCATACGGCCAGCACCACCCAGAGCCACTTGAGGCCCTCGCCCACCCACATGGCGCGCGCGATGCGCGGGGCAGCAGCAAACCCCGGGGCGAACAAGCGCCAACCGAAGAGCAGACTGCCGGTCGCGACCACCGCCCCGCCCGCCAGCGCTGCACGCGCTGCCGGGCCGCCGGACAACATCCCTGCGCCGACCGCGACCACCGCTGCCGCTGCGAACTGCAGGGCGGCAAAGCGGCTCACGAGGCGCTTTCCCTTGGACACCGGGTCGTTCATGCCATGCGCATCCGTTCACACGACGCCGGGGGAAGCCGGAAACCCCCAGAAGGGGCCCCTCAAAGGGCGGCGAATTGTAGGCATATCGGTCGATGGCTTCAACCGAAAAAAAGACCCCGGCGACAGCTCACGCGGTCGCGGCGAAAACCGCCCGCTACAGGAGCCTGAACAGGGGCCTCAATGAATGTGCGCGAGAATGCCGTCGAGTTCGTCGAGCGAGTTGTAGCTGATGACCAGTCGACCCTTGCCGGCCTTGCCGACGGCCTCGACCGCGACCGCCGCACCCAGGGTCTCGGAGAGCCGGGTCTCGAGGTCGAGGATGTTGGGATCCTTGCCGGAACCGCCAGCGCCGGAACCGGTGCCGCCGCCGTTGCCGCCGCCGCCACTGCCGCCCGCCCCCTCGCCTTGACCGGGCTTATTGGTCAGCCGGCGAACCAATGCCTCGGTTTCACGGACTGAAAGGCTCTTTTTCGCGACCAAATGACCGACTTCGATCTGTTGTCGCTTCTGCGTGAGACCGAGCAGGGCACGGGCATGACCCATCTCCAGTTCGCGTCGGTCGACCAGCTCGGCGACCTCGGCGGGCAGTTCGAGCAGCCGCAGCAGGTTGCTGACCGCGGCGCGCGAACGGCCGACGGCATCGGCAGCCTGCTGGTGGGTGACCTCGAACTCGCGGATCAGGCGATCGAGCGCCCGCGCTTCCTCGAGCGGATTGAGGTTCTCGCGCTGGATGTTCTCGATCAGCGCCATGGCGATGGCGCTCTCGTCGGGCACGCGGCGGATGACGGCCGGGATGGTGTCGAGTCCGGCCAGCTGCGCGGCACGCCAGCGGCGCTCGCCGGCGATGATCTCGTAACGCGCCGCGGCCGCCCCCGGTTCCGCCCCCGGCATCTCTATCGGACGGACCACGATCGGCTGCACCACACCCTGGGCACGGATGGAGCTGGCGAGGTCCTCGAGCGTCTCCTGGCGCATGTCGACGCGTGGCTGATAACGGCCGCGCTGCAACTGCCCGAGGGGCAACCGCGCCAGTTCGTCGCCGGGCAGCCCGGCCGGTGCGGTCGCGGAACCCGTGGCCGGCGGTGCTGCCGCAGCCCGGCTCGCGCTCATCTGGCCGAGCAGGGCGTCGAGGCCGCGGCCGAGGACGGGTTTCTTCTGGTTCATGCGCGCGATGATAACGGAGTCGCCGCTCGCGCCGCCGCGGGTGCGGTCCGCGGCTGGTTCTCGGCGACGCCCAGGAAGATCTCGCGGAAGGCCACGTAGCTGAGGGCGCCGAGGAAGCAGTAGAGCACCGGCACCAGCGGTGGCAGCAGCAAGGCGAAGGTCGCCGGCAGCACCATGAACAGCAGGGCAATACCGAGCATGGCGCCGAGGTTGCGGATCTGCCCCGCCGCGCCGAGCCGCCACGCATCGCGGTACGACAGCCCGAGCAGCGTCATGCACGGGAACTGGAAGAACGATGTCAGGCCGGGGATGTTGAGCCCGAAGTAGCAGAGCCCGAGCGCGAACGCCGAGTACACGAACACCTGGCGCAGCGCGACGAACCAGTCGGGCGAGAGCACCTCGACGGAATTGCGATCGGTGTAGAGGATGTTCCACCAGGCGACGCCGGGCTTGGCGAGCAGCAGCACCCAGACGAGCGCACCGGCGAGGGTGATCAGCGCCGCG
Source organism: Steroidobacteraceae bacterium (assembly GCA_044357085.1). Lineage (GTDB taxonomy): Bacteria > Pseudomonadota > Gammaproteobacteria > Steroidobacterales > Steroidobacteraceae > UBA964. The sequence goes on from JBIKVA010000111.1 coordinate 2,207, forward strand.
AGCGCAAGCAGCGCACGTGCGTGGGTCCGCAGCGTCTCGAGCACGTCGGCGAGTTCGGTACGTGCGCTGCGGTCGAGACGCGCGGCGATCAGCACGCAGGCGAGCAGCGCCGAGACGGCGAGCACGCCGCTGAGCAGCGGCAGGTGATGCCCGAAGAACATCCAGAGGCACATCAGCAGGCTGAGCGCGGACCAGAACCAGAAGCCGCGCTGCAACAGGTCGAGCGCCTGCCGCGACCAGCGCAGCACCGCTCCGCGGCCCACCGTTCGCGGTTCGATCAACATGCTGCGCGAGAGCATCGGCCATTGCCCGCCTGAAGGGAAGCCGCAGCGGAGGTCGAGGCGGCGGTTAAGATGAAGCATGCTCGATACCGCCGACCGTCTTGCCATCCACGAACTCATCGGGCTCTACGGCATCGTCATCGACGAGCGCGACTGGGCGCGCGCAGGCGAACTCTTCACCGCCGAGGTGGTGTACGACATGAGCGAACTCGGGCTCGGCACGCTGCACGGCATCGACGCGGTGCTGCACCTGTGGCGCAGCCGCGAGGACCTGCACCCGCTCGCCCATCATGCGACCAACATCGTGATTACGCCGGGCGCGGACCACGACACCGCCAGCGTCATCTCCAAGGGCATTGGTGTCGGCTACAAGGGCCGCGTCGGCAGCGTCACCTATCGGGACGTCGTGCGCCGCACCGCGGACGGGTGGCGGATCGCGAGTCGCCACGCCCGTCTGCGCAAACCGGTGACCGCTGAACGCGAGCCGGCGGCAGCGGACTGAATCAGGGCGGCGCCTCGGCCGCGGCCGGTACTTCGGCCGCAGCCGGTGCTTCGGGCAGCGGCGCTGCGGGAACCTCGCCGCGGCCGATCATCTCGCCGGCCAGGGCGAGATAGGCGAGTGCACCGCGCGAGTCGCGATCGTGCAGCAGCGCCGGTTTGCCGAAGGAGGGCGCCTCGGCGAGACGCACGTTGCGCGGCACGATGGTGCGGAACACCTTGTCGCCGAAGTGGCCGAGCAACTGCTCGCTGACCTCGTTGGCGAGATTGTTCCGCGGATCGAACATGGTGCGCAGCACGCCCTCGATCTCGAGCGCGGGATTCACCGCCTCGCGGATCTGCTCGATGGTGGACATCAGCGCAGTCAGGCCTTCGAGTGCGTAGTACTCGCACTGCATCGGCACCAGCACGCTGTCGGCCGCCACCAGGGCGTTCACGGTGAGCATGTTGAGCGAAGGCGGACAGTCGACGAGGATGACGTCGAACTCGTCGCGCAGCGGCTTCAGCGCATTGCGCAGCCGGGTCTCGCGACCGACCGGCAGGGACAGCAGGTGTACTTCGGCGGCGGTGAGGTCCTGGTTGGCCGCCAGCAACGACATCGGCGGAGTCTCGATGGCGATGAGCGCCTCGCGCGCCGGGCAATCTCCGACCAGCACGTCGCCGACGCTGCGTTCTAGCGTGGTCTTCTCGACGCCGCAGCCCATGGTGGCGTTGCCCTGCGGATCGAGATCGACGAGCAGCACGCGACGGCGCGTCATCGCGAGCGATGCAGCGAGATTGACGGCGGTGGTGGTCTTGCCGACGCCACCCTTCTGGTTGGCGATCGCGATGATGCGGGCCATGGTCGCAGTCTAGCGCAAGGACCCGGCCGCGGCCGCCCGGCGCAGCACGAGCACGTGGCGTTGCTCGTCGAGTCCCGGAACCACGAGTTCGCGGTCGTCTTCGAGCTGCCAGCCGGCCGGCAGCCGCGACCGTTCGTCGGCATCGCGCCTGCCCTTCATGGCCAGTACCCGCGTCGCGGGACCGCACAGACCGGCGACCCGCGCGAGCAGCTCGGGCAAGGGCGCGAACGCCCGCGCCACGACGGTATCGAAGGGCAGGTCCGGAACGAAGCTCTCGGCGCGCGCATGCCGCGGTTCGACGTTGCCGAGGCCGAACGTGCGTGCGGCATGCGCGACGAAGCGCACCTTCTTGCCGTTCGAGTCGAGCAGCGTGAAGTGGCGCTGCGGATCGACGATGGCGAGCGGCAGCCCCGGGAAACCCGCACCCGTGCCGACGTCGGCGATGCGCCGCCCCTCGAGCAGCGGCCATACCGCGAGGCTGTCGAGCAGGTGATGCGTGAGCATCTCGCGCCGCTCGGTGATGGCGGTGAGGTTGTAGGTTCCGTTCCAGCGCACCAGTTCGTCGAGCAGCGCGAGCAGCCGCGCCGCTGCGGAGTCATCGAGCGCAACGCCCAGCGCAGCGGCGCCCGCCACCAGCGCCGCGCTCTCGGTGGCGCCGTCCCGCGCGCCCGGCGGCAGCGAACTCACGAGCCGATCTTGACCACCGTGCGTCCGGTGACCGTGCCTTTCAGGTAGGCGTCGAATGCCGTCGGCAGTTCATCGAACGGTATCGTGCGCGTGGCGATGAGATCGAGGTGCCGCGGTCTGAGGTCGGTGGCGATGCGGTTCCACACCACGAGTCGCGTATCGCGCAGCGTCGCCGAAGAATTGATGCCGAGCAGGTTCACGCCGCGCAGGATGAACGGCATGACGCTGGTGTGCAGTTCGGCGCCGCCCGCAAGACCGATGCTGGCGATGTTGCCCCAGTTGTCGACGCTGCGGGTCAGCCAGGTGAGCGTCTCGCCGCCGACGTTGTCGATGGCGCCGCCGAAGCGCGCAGCCTCGAGCGGTCGTTTGCCGTAGTCGATGTCCTGGCGCAGCAGCACCTGCGAAGCACCGAGGGCCTTGAGGTAGTCGGTCGATTCGGGCTTGCCGCTCACCGCGATGACTTCGTAGCCGCGGCTGGCCAGCATGTCGATGGCGATGCTGCCGACGCCACCGGTCGCACCGGTGACCACGACGGGTCCCTTGGAAGGTGTCTGCCCGTTGTGCTCCATGCGGTGAATGGCGAGTGCGGCGGTGAAGCCGGCCGTCCCCATCGACATCGCCTTGAAGGCGCCGAAGCCGGGCGGCATGGGAATCACCCACTCGCCCTTGAGCCGCGCGTACTCGGCATAACCGCCATCGTGTGTCTCGGAAAGACCGCAGCCCGTGACGAGCACGTGATCGCCGGGCTTGCAGCGCGGATCGGCCGAGGACTCGACCACGCCGGCGAGGTCGATGCCGCCGACGAGCGGGTACTTGCGCAGGATGCGACCGGCGCCGGTCGCCGCGAGTGCGTCCTTGTAGTTGATGTCCGAGTAGAGCACCCGCACCACCACGTCGCCGGCCGCGAGGTCGTCGAGCGTCAGCTGCTCGAAGCGCGCGACGATCTTGCGGTCGATCTCGTGGATGCGGAATGCCTTGAAAGTCTTGTCCATCGCGTGCTGCCCCTCAGGCGTTTGTACGTTTCACGACCGCGCGGCGCTCAGCCGCGACGCCGGCGCGCCAGCCAGGCGAGCAGCCCGTCGGTATTGAGATCGACGTCGCCGACCAGCCAGTGCTCGGCCGTCGCGTCCGGCACGCGGCTGCCGAAACGCCGCAGCTCTGCACGGAACAATTCTTTGAGTGCCGCACGGATCGCGCTGCGCGCCGCGTCGACCGGCAGGTGCTCGTGGGCGAGCGCCGCCTGCACGTGCGCTTCGATCATGCGCACGAGATCGGCGCCGATGCGCTCGAGGTCGGTGATGCGCGCATAGTGGGTGAGGAAGGCCGCCGACGGCTTGCGCGCGAGGATGCGACGGATCGACTCGACGAGTTGCTCCGGATCGAACTGCGAGGGACTCGTCGTCGGCACGGCGAAGGCGCGGTCCTCGATGTCGAACACGCGGTAGGACAGCCCGAAGGTGTCGCCCGTGAACACCGCGTTGCTGCCGTGATCGAGGAATGTCTGGTGATGCAGGGCATGGCCGGGCGTGTGCAGCACCTCGAAGGCGCGACCGCCGAGTTCGAAGCGCTGTCCTTCGGCCGTCGCGACCACCCGGTCTGCATCGATCGGCAGCAGCTCGCCGTAGAGAAGGTCGTAGTTCTCGCGGCCGTACACCGCGATCGACGCCTCGATGAGCTTGCGCGGATCGACCATGTGCGGCGCGCCGCGCGGGTGCACCACGGCGCGGGCGTTCGGCAGCGCCTGCAGCAACTGGCCGGCGCCGCCTGCGTGGTCGAGATGCACGTGGGTGAGGAACAGCCAATCCACCGCCTCGCGCGGCACCGCAATTTCTTCGAGCGCCTCGAGCAGGCGCGGCACCGAGTGCGCCGTGCCGCAGTCGACGAAAGCCGCGCGACCGTTCTCGACGACCAGATGCACCGCGTCGAACAGCGGCTGCACGTACTCGGCATCGACAGCATGAATGCCGTGTTCGTAGCGGTGGGTAATCACCGCCCGGCTCCCTTGTCGAGCACGTCCTTCCATTTCTCCTCGAAGTCCCAGACCTCGTCGAAGCCGACCATGCGGCAGAAGTCGTCGAAGCCGAACAGCGGCACCGCCGGCGAGATGCTGGTGCCCTCGGTCTTCAGGTTCTGCATCGCGCGCTCCATGGCCGCGCTCGCCGAGAGCGCAGCCATCGCCGGCCAGATCGCCAGCCGGTAGCCGAGCGCGGCGAGCTCGCGCGCCGGGCGGATCGGCGTCTTGCCGCCATCGGACATGTTGGCCATCAGCGGCGCGCGGATTTCGGCGCAGGCGCGACGCATCTCGTCCTCGGACTGCAGCGACTCGACGAACACGATGTCGGCACCGGCCGCAGCGTAGGCCTGGCCGCGGCGGATCGCCTCCTCGAGCCCGAGCCCGGTGCGCGCGTCGGTGCGCGCAATGACTAGGAAGTTGCGGTCTTGCCGGGAATCGACCGCCACTTTGACCTTGGCGACCATGTCCTCGAGGGGCACGACGCGCCGGTACGGCGTGTGGCCGCACTTCTTCGGAAACTCCTGGTCCTCGATCTGGATTGCGCTCACGCCGGCGCGCTCGTAACCGCGCACGGTGTGTTGCACGTTGAGCAGGCCGCCGAAGCCGGTGTCGGCATCGGCGATGACCGGGGCGCTCGACTTCTCCACCACCTTGGCGACGCGCGCGAGCATGTCGGTGTAAGTGGCGATGCCGGCATCCGGGATGCCGAGGTACGAGGCCGTCAGCCAGAAGCCCGATGCATAGACGGCATCGAAGCCGACCCGCTCGGCGAGCATCGCGGAGATCATGTCGAAGACACCGGGGGCGACGATGAACTCGCCGGCGTCGAGTTTCTGTTTCAGACGGGGATCGGCCATCGGTTCTCCACAACGGCGTTGGAGCGGATTTCGCGGTCGGGCAACATAGCAGACATGATCCGACCTTACATCGCCACCCGGCCGCTGTTCGCAGCCGCCACCGGGCTGCTGTTTGCAGCCGCCACCATCGTCTGCACGGCCGCTCTCGCCGCCCCCGCCGCGGCCGCCCGGCCCGCGCCTGAAATCCGCGGCAATCTCGTGCTCGACGGCGTGCCCCCGCACTCGCCGCGCGTGCTCGCCACGCTCGACGGCTGGCTCGCCGGACGCGGCGCAAACTTCCAGGACTTCCTGCCGGACGGCAGCGTGCTCATCACCACGCGTTTCGGCGATACCGAACAGGTCCATCATGTGGCGCGCCCCGGCGGCGCCCGCGAACAGCTGACCTTCGACGTCGAACCCGCCGGCGCCGCGAGCGCCAACCCCGCCCGCGGCGCGAAATCGTTCCTGTTCAGCCGCGACCGCGGCGGCAACGAGAACACGCAGCTCTACTTGCAGAACCTCGACACCCGCGAGGTACGTCGGCTCACCGACGGCAAGTCGCGCCACGGCGGCGCCGTGTGGTCGCGCGACGGGCGCCGGCTCGCTTTCCAGGGCAACGCCCGCAACGGCGTGAACCAGGACGTCTACGTCGTCGAGCCCGACGGCAACGCCGGCCCGCGGCTCGTCGTCGCCGCTCAGGGCCATACGTGGACACCGCTGGACTGGTCGCCCGACGGTCAAAGATTGTTGCTGCTCGATTACCGTTCGGTCACCGATGCATCGCTGTATGTCGCCGATGTCGCGACCGGCGCTCTCCGCCCGGTGTCGCTAGCGGGCGCTGCGGACAAGCCGCAACCGCAGACCGGAATCGGCAATGCGCGCTTCGCGGCCGATGGCCGGGGCGTCTGGCTGACGGCCGATCTCGGCGGCGAGTTCCGCCAGTTGCGCTACGCCGATCTCGCCGACGGCAGCCTGCGCACGCTCACCGCGGAACTGCCCTGGGACATCGACGATTTCGAGGCGAGCGCCGACGGTCGCTGGCTGGCCTATGTGGCCAACGTCGATGGCTACAGCGAACTGCGCATCGCCGATCTCGGCGCCGCGGTCACGCTGCAGCCGCGCGGGCTGCCGGCGGGGCTGATCTCCGGCCTGCGCTTCGACCGCAACGGCAACAGCCTCGGCATGAGCATCGAAACCTCGATATCGCCGCGCGACGTCTGGACCTAC
>JBIKVA010000112.1:0-8577 GCA_044357085.1 Steroidobacteraceae bacterium
CCGACGTTCTCGCTGATCGGGCCGGTGACCTTGCCCTTGGCGATGCGGCCGTTGTAGTTGCCGAGGGTGAGCTCGACCATGCCGCTCGTCTCGTCGAGCGAGGGCTTCTGCGTGACGACGCTGATGACGCCGGCCGAGGCGTTCTGGCCGAACAGCGTGCTCTGCGGACCGCGCAGAACCTCGACGCGCTCGACATCGACGAAGTCGCCGATGGCGCCCGCGGAACGCGAGCGGTAGACGCCGTCGATGAAGACGCCGACCGAGGATTCGATGCCCGGGTTGTTCGCGCCGTTGCCGAAGCCGCGGATGATGAAGTTCGTCTGCGTCGAGGTCTGCAACTGCGAGACGCGCAGCGAAGGAATGATCGACTGCAGGTCGCTGATGGTCCGGATTTGCGCCCGCTCCAGGGTTTCGACCGGAGTTACGGTGACTGCAACCGGTACATCCTGCAGGGTCTGCTCGCGCTTGGTGGCCGTGACCACGATTTCCTCGAGGCCCTCGCCTTCCTGCGCGACGGCATTGCCGGCGAGCAAGGTCAGCGACACCGCGAGACCAACGGCTGAAACTGTCTTCATTGACAAAGCCCCTCTGTAAATTTGGCCCCGTCGCAGGCAGGAAAGCCTCGCGGGGTGTTGTACTTGCCCCCGGATTCTAAACCCAAGTCGCGCGAAAAAGCCCAACGAATGCCGTTCGGTCAACGGCTTGGAACGCATTCAGGGGAATGTGGTTTCTTCGCCACCGAGGCGCTGGTTCACCGCCCGCAGGGCTTCCTGCAGACGCTCGCCGCCGTCGGCGGTCAGCTCGATGTACTTGCGCCGTCGATCCTTGGGGTCCTGGGTACAGCAGACGAGACCGGCCTCGAGCAACCGGTCGATGCGTCGCAATGCCGTGGTCACCGGGCTCTTGGAGGCAAGGCAGAGGCTGGTGACCGAGAGTCGCCTGCGGGCGAGCCGGGCGCGCAGCAGTTCGGTCAGCATGCTCCAGGTCGCGTCGGGTTCGAGGATGCCATCGAGGGTGCTGGCCCGGCAGTCGTCCAGGTCGGCGAGCAACTGCAGCGTGCGCAATTCGGCCGGTTGTTCGCGGGTACTGAGGCGCCGCGAAGGCGGGGTGACGGCACGCTCGACGAGCCGCGCGAGCCTGCCCTCCTGCAGCAGCGGCTCCTTCAGAGACGAGTGTCGCCGCTGTGCCTCGAGCACCGCGCGCAGCAAGGTGCGCCGGGCCACCGGTTTCGGGAGGAAATCGGCGACGTCGGCCTGGGCCATCTGCGTGTACCGGGCGAGGGTGACCGGCTCGGCCACCAGGATCACCTGGATGTCTTCCCGCAAACCCGAGGCCTGCAGATCCGCGAGATTGTTGCGCCCGGGGACGGCCTGCGGGTCGAGAACGATGACATTGATACCGACATGGGTCCGCAACTGCGCGGCGGCGCCGCCGGTTCCGCCGATGCGGTCGGCGACGAGCACACGCACCCCCGCCTGCGAGAGTGCGCGCGCCATGAACTCGACCGACGACGGGTCGGAGTCCACCAGCAGTACCAGCGACTCCGGCTGCCGATCTGGTGCGGCGTCGGATTCTGGGTCGATCGGCTGCTCGAGCAGCTCCAAAGCCGGCATGCCGCCCTCCCCAAGGCGTGAAGGCCGACATATTGAAGAAATTCGCCTGATTGTCCAGATAGTCCCGAATCGGCGGCAATCCGGATGGATCCCGGTGCAGAACGGTTATCGACCCATGCTCATTTGTTGCAAATAAAAAACAACCGTCGGATCAAGTCTCAGGCAGTATTTCCCACCAAGTATTCGCCCGAACCGATCTTGTACGTTTTCAAGGAGTTGTACATGCGCAACAAACTCGTTGCTGTATTCGTTGCAGCCGCGCTCGCCCAAGCCGCTGCTGCCCAGAACAGTCCGCAATCCGCGAGCGTCGACGATCTCGAACAGGTGGTCGTGACCGGCACGCGCGTCGCGAACCGCTCGGCCCTCGAAACCGCCGTGCCGGTGGACGTCATCCCGGTCGACACGCTGACCAACATCGGCGTCACCGAGATCAGCCAGGCGCTCTCCGTTGCGCTGCCGTCCTTCAACTTCCCGCGTCCCGGTCTGACGGACGGTACCGACACCGTTCGCCCCGCTACGCTGCGCGGCCTGTCGCCCGATCAGACTCTCGTGCTGGTCAATGGCAAGCGCCGCCACTCGGCGGTGCTGGTCAACGTCAACGGCACGATCGGTCGCGGCGCTTCGGCGACCGACCTCAACTCCATCCCGACCAACGCGGTGCGCGCCATCGAAGTGCTGCGTGACGGTGCCTCGGCCCAGTACGGCTCCGATGCGATCGCGGGTGTCATCAACCTGCGGCTGCGCGAAGATCGCGACGGCGGCGAGTTCGGCGTCAGCTACGGCTGGCGCGACACCGAGTACGAGAACCTCACCGATTCGCCGCGCAACGCGGCGGGCGCGGCGATCACCAACGCCAACTGGTCGGCACCCGCCGTCGTCAAGCGCAGCCGTTCGGACGGCGAGACGCTGACCCTGTCCGGCTGGAAGGGCTTCAGCCTCGGCGACACGGGCTTCCTCACCGTCGCCGCCGAATACAAGGACCAGAACCGCACCGAGCGTGCGGGCTACGACATGCGCCAGCAGTACGCGCTCATCAACGGCGCCTTCGATCCGCGCGAAGCGACCATCAACCGCTTCGTCGCGTGGTACGGCGAGCCGGACATGAAGCAGACGACGGTGTTTGCGAACGCCGGCTACACCTTCGCGAGCGGTCGCGAGGTCTATGCGAACGCCAGCGTGATGAACCGCAAGGCCGTCTCGGCGGGTTTCTATCGCCGCTCGCTGCAGGACCAGAACATCGTTTCGATCTACCCGGACGGCTTCCTGCCGCAGATCGCGCCGAACGTGAAGGACTACTCGCTGAGCTTCGGCACGCGCTGGGAGGTCGGCGAGTGGAACCTCGACGCCTCGCTGGGCTACGGCTTCAACGAGATGTTCTACACCATCCAGAACACCCTCAACCGCACGCTCGGACCCGCGAGCAAGACGGTGTTCGATGCGGGCGGTTTCGACTACGCGCAGCTCGTCGCCAACTTCTCCGGCGTGCGCGGCTACGACGTCGGCTTCGCTTCGCCGCTCAACGTGGCCGCAGGCATCGAGGCGCGCACCGAAAGCTACAGCATCACCGCCGGCGAGCCGGACTCCTGGCGCGATGGCGGCTTCCGCCCGGCCAGCGGCGCGGTGTTGCCGGGCGCACAGGTGTTCCCGGGCTTCCGTCCGAGCAACGCGCTCGACAAGAGCCGCGATGCCATCGGCGCCTACGTCGACATCGAGGCCAACGTGACCGACGCGCTGCTGGCTTCGGCTGCCGTGCGCGGCGAGCGTTACTCCGACTTCGGCAGCAACGTCTCGGGCAAGATCGCACTGCGCTACGACTTCTCCGACGCGTTCGCGCTGCGTGCCTCGACCTCGAACGGCTTCCGCGCGCCGTCGTTGCAGCAGCAGTACTTCACCACCACCTCGACCAACTTCATCAGCGGCATCCCGTACGACATCACCACCTTCCCGGTGACCGACCCGGTCGCGCGGGCTCTCGGTGCGCAGTCGCTCGATGCCGAGAAGTCGACCAACTTCTCGGTCGGTGCGGTGGCGCGTCTCGGTGACTTCAGCCTCACCGTCGACGCCTACTGGATCAACATCGACAACCGCATCGTTCTGTCCGAGAACCTGGGTGCCGGCACCTCGGCGGCGGATCGTGCGGTGCAGACGTTCCTGCTGGCCAGGGGCTTCCCGGGTGCGGCCGGCCGCTTCTTCATCAACGGCGTCGATACCGAGACCAACGGCGTGGACATCGTGGCGAGCTATCCGATCGTCACGGAGTCGGCGGGTAAGTTCGACCTCACGGCAACGGCCAACTTCAACGACACCAAGGTCACGCGCATCCCCGCGACCCCGCAGCTGACCGCGCTCAATCCGGCGCCGACGCTGTTCGGCCGCGTGAACGTGCTGACTTTCGAGAGCGGCAACCCGGAGAACAAGTTCTCGCTCTCGGCCACGTGGTCGATGAACAAGTTGGGTGCCACCTTGCGTGCCACCCGCTACGGCGATGCGCTGTCGCCGGGTTCGGCTGCGGCGACGGACTTCGTGCTGACGGCGAAGACGGTTGTCGATCTCGAGGCCCGCTACCAGGTGACCGACAAGATCAAGCTGGCGATCGGTGCCGACAACCTGCTCGACGAGTACCCGGACCCGCTGCCGCCGTTGCTGAACACCACCGGTGCGACGTCGTTCTCGAACTACGCGCCGTTCGGTCGTTCGGGCCGCTACGTCTACGGACGCGTGACGCTCGGCTTCTGAGGCGTTGACGAGCATCGAGGTCGCACCCGAGGTCGTGCTGCTGCACGGCTTCGCGGTGCCGACCGAAGACTACAACGCGGCGGTCGAGGTCCTCTCGGCCGCCGCGCCGTTTCGGCACCTGAAAACCCCGGGTGGGCGGCCCATGTCCGCCGCGATGACCAACTGCGGTGAGCTGGGCTGGGTCAGCGACGCGCGCGGCTACCGCTATGAATCCCGTGATCCGCTGAGCGGCAAGCCCTGGCCGTCGATGCCCGCGCTGTTGCGCGAACTTGCGCAGCGTGCCGCCGCCGCCGCGGGCTGGCCGCACTTCGATCCCGACGCCTGTCTCGTCAATCGCTACGTCCCCGGCGCGCGCATGGGTGCGCATCGCGATGCCGACGAGCGCGACTTCAGCCAGCCGATCGTCTCGGTGACCCTCGGCGCGCCGGCGATGTTCTTCTGGTACGGCGTACGCCGCGCCGGCTCACCGCTGCGGCTGCGGCTGGAGCCGGGCGATGTACTCGTCTGGGGCGGCGCCGCGCGCCGCGGATATCACGGCGTAGGACCCCCGCTCGGCGAGGGTTCGGTGCGGATCAATCTCACCTTCCGCAAGGCGGGGTGATTCTGTCGGGCCGCCGCGCCCGCGCCGTCTTCAGTCTGCCTGGAACTCCTCGCGCAGCACTCTGCGGAGCACCGCTTCGGTCAACGGCAGCTGGTTGGTACTGGTTGGACCGGAAAAGCCCTTTCGAGGTATGGATTCGCGCAGCGCTTGATTGATCAGCGTCTGGTACCCCGTCCCCAGACGCTCGCCTCGAGCGCGGAAGTGGGCTAGCACCTCGTTGTCGAGCATGATGGTGATGCGGGTCTTGCCAGGACTGGCAACTGCGGCGCCGCGTCGGGCGCGACTGAAATCATAGTTCTTTCGCATGGTAATGATCTGCTTCGCCCCGACTGGCCTTTCGTGCGGAGATGATCCGGGTTCGATCGTCCCGCGGTGTGTGGATGACTACGAGCACCCTGCCTAGAGAATCCGCTCCAAGGGTGATGAAGCGCTGTTCGCCCTTCGCGTCGGGGTCTTCTCTCGTGAGTCCCATCACGTCGCGGAGCGCCATTTCCGCCTCGCCGAACGAGACCCCGTGACGTAGCAGATTGCGTTTGGCCTTGTCGGGGTCGAACTCGACGAACGAGGGGAGAGTATACATACCGTATGCATACCATCAACCCTGGTTCGGACGGGCAAGCCGCCATTTTCCGTGATTCGCGCGAAAACACGGAGAAGCGGGGCGCCAGTGGAAACTCCACCGGCCCGCGCGATCTCCCGACGGGCGATCCGCGCTAGACCAGCACGCGCTCGATGCCGCCGGCGTTGGCGGCCGCGACGTAGTCGCGCATCCAGTTCTCGCCCAGCACGTGCCGAGCGATCTCGACCACGATGTAATCCGCGTCCAGGGAGGTCTCGTCCTCGTAGCGCTTGAGGCCCTGCAGGCACGACGGGCACGAGGTCAGCACCTTGACCTCGCCAGTAAAGCCGTCGGCGCGCGCGGTGCGGGCGCCTTTCTGCATCTCTTGCGCCTTGCGGAACCGCACCTGCGTGGAGACATCCGGACGCGACACCGCAAACGTGCCCGACTCGCCACAGCAGCGGTCGTTCTTGACGATCTTGCCGTTCGCCTCGGCATTCATGAGCTGGTTCACGACCTTGAGCGGTTCGTGGCTCTTCATCGGCGAGTGGCAGGGATCGTGGTAGAGGTAGCGCACGCCGGTGACGCCCTCGAGACGCACGCCCTTCTCCATGAGGTACTCGTGGATGTCGACGATGCGGCAGCCGGGGAAAATCTTGTCGAATTCATAGCCCTGCAACTGGTCGAAGCAGGTGCCGCAACTGACGACGACGGTCTTGATGTCGAGGTAGTTGAGCGTGTTGGCGACACGATGGAAGAGCACCCGGTTGTCGGTGATCATCTTGTCGGCCTTGTCGAAGTCGCCCGACCCGCGCTGCGGGTAGCCGCAACAAAGATATCCCGGCGGCAGCACGGTCTGCACGCCGACATGCCAGAGCATGGCCTGCGTGGCGAGACCCACCTGCGAGAACAGCCGTTCGGATCCGCAGCCGGGGAAATAGAACACCGCTTCGGCGTCGCTCGAGGTACCGCGCGGATCGCGGATCACCGGTACGTAGTTGCGGTCCTCGATATCGAGCAGGGCGCGTGCGGTTTTCTTCGGCACGCCGGCAGGCATGCGCCGGTTGACGAAATGCACGACCTGCTCGCGCACCGGCGGCTTGCCGGTGGTGGCGGGCGGCGCCTGCACCTGCGGCTTTGCGAAGGCCTTGAGCAGCTGGTGACCGAACCGCTGTGCCTTGAAACCCCACTCGATCATGCCCTTGCGGGCGAGCTTGATGGTCTGCGGGCTGGTGGCGTTCAGGAACAGCATCGACGCCGCCGTGCCCGGATTGAAGCGCTTCTTGCCCATGCGCCGCAGCAGGTCGCGCATGGCCATGGACACCTCGCCGAAGTCGATGTCGACCGGGCAGGGCGATTCGCACTTGTGGCAGACCGTGCAGTGATCGGCCACGTCGCCGAACTCGTCCCAGTGACGGATCGAAACGCCGCGCCGGGTCTGCTCTTCGTAGAGGAAGGCCTCGATCAGCAGCGAGGTTGCGAGGATCTTGTTGCGCGGACTGTAGAGCAGGTTGGCCCGCGGCACGTGGGTGGCGCAGACCGGCTTGCACTTGCCGCAGCGCAGGCAGTCCTTGATGGCTCCGGAGATCGTGCCGATGTCCGACTGCTGCATGATCAGCGATTCGTGACCGAGCAGGTTGAAGCTGGGCGTCCAGGCCCGGCTGAGATCGCCGCCCGGAAGCAGCTTGCCCTTGTTGAAGCGGCCGTCCGGATCGATCTGCCGCTTGTAGGCGCGAAGGCCTGCGGTCTCCTCTTCGGTGAGGAACTCGAGCTTGGTGATGCCGATGCCGTGCTCGCCGGAGATGACGCCGCCGAGATCGCGCGCGATCTGCATGATGCGCACGACGGCGGCATTGGCCTCCTGCAGCATCAGGTAGTCGTCCGAGTTCACCGGGATGTTGGTGTGCACGTTGCCGTCGCCGGCATGCATGTGCAGCGCGACCCAGACGCGACCCTTGAGCACCCGCTGGTGGATCGCGTGGAGTTCGGCGCGGATCGGCCCGAAGGCGTCACCGGCGAAGATCTCGTTGAGCGGTTCGCGCAACTCGCGCTTCCAGGATACGCGCTGCTCGCGGCGCTGCAGGGACTCGAACACCGAGAGGCCGGTGGCCTTGCCGTCGGCATCGGTCGCCCGCGCATCGAGGTCATCGAGCAGCGTTTTCCAGTGCCGGCGTACGGCGACCACGAGTTCGCGAGCGCGGGCCGGTCGATCACCGAGAATCTCGTGGCGCGAGAGTGCATCGAGTTCGGCATCGCCCGTCTTGCCGGGCCGCAACTCGCCACGCAGGTATTCCTCGAGCGCATCGGCGAGGCGCAGCTTGTTGGCGATCGAGAGCTCGATGTTGATGCGCTCGATGGCGTCGGTGTAGTCGCCGAGCCGCGGCAGCGGGATGACGACGTCCTCGTTGATCTTGAAGGCGTTGGTGTGTTTGGCGATGGCGGCGGTTCGTGCCCGATCCAGCCAGAACTTCTTGCGCGCTTCCGCGCCCACGGCGATGAAGCCCTCGCCGCCGCGCCCGTTGGCAATGCGCACGACCTCCGAGGTCGTGCGTGCGACGGCCGACTCGTCGTCGCCGACGATGTCGCCGATCAGCACCATCTTCGGCAACTGCGCGCGCTTGCTCTTGGTGACGTAACCGACCGCCTTGAGATAGCGCTCGTCGAGGTGTTCGAGTCCGGCGAGCTTCACGCCGTGGCTGCGGTCCGCCGCGCCGAGATGGTCGATGATCTCGACGATCGAGGGAATGGCGTCGCGCGCCTGCCCGAAGAATTCGAGGCACACCGTGCGCATGTGCGCCGGCATGCGATGCACGACCCAGCGCGCCGCGGTGATGAGCCCGTCGCAGCCTTCCTTCTGCACGCCGGGAAGGCCGCCGAGGAACTTGTCCGTGACGTCCTTGCCGAGACCGGCCTTGCGGAACAGCGAGCCGGGCATGCGCAGCGGCGCAGTACGCAGCACCTTGGCGGTGGCGGCGGGCGCGCGGCCGTCCTTCCAGGTGAGCCGCCACTCCACTTCGGGGGCTTCGTGGATCTTGCCGAGGTTGTGGCCGACCCGCTCGACCTCGAGC
>JBIKVA010000113.1:0-8565 GCA_044357085.1 Steroidobacteraceae bacterium
ACTCGCGCAACTCTGCGCCCGCGAGCAGCTCGCCGTACTGCCCCATTCGGCTCTCGCCTCGGGCTTCCTGACCGGCAAGTACCGGCGCAGCGAAGATCTTGGCAAGAGCGTCCGCGGCGCACGCATGGGTGCACTGCTCGACGCCCGGGGACTCGGCATTCTCGAGGCGCTCGACCGCGTCGCCATCGCGCGCCAGACGACGCCTGCTGCCGTTGCGCTCGCGTGGCTGCTCGCCCGCGGCGTCACCGCACCGATTGCCAGCGCCACCAATCCGCAGCAGCTCGCCGAGATTCTCCGCGGCGCCAGCCTGCAACTCGATGCCGGTGAGGTCGCGAGCCTCGATGCGGCATCGGCCACCGCCTGACGCGGCGGCTCAGGCGCGAATGACGCGCAGCTGCACGTTCCCGGAGGACAGCGGCACCGCCCCTTGCGGCGTGCAGACCATCATGTCCTCGACATGTGACGAGCCGTAGCCCACCTCGAGATAGGGGACGTCGACGGTAAACACCGAACCGTTCTCGAAGCGCAGCGCCGGGACCGCGCCGGGGCGGGCCCGCGAGTTCGGCTGGTCGGTATGGTCGATGCCGACGTTGTGCGGCGCGCCGAAACCGTTGTAGCCCTCCTGGCGCATCACGTCGGCGACGATCTTCGACACCTCGTCGAAGCTCGTGCCGGGCCGGATCGCCGCGTAGGCGGTGCGCAGGGCCTTGGCGTTGGCCTCGTTGCGTCCCGCGACTTCGTCGCGCGGGTTGCCGACGACGATCGAGCGGCCGATGTCGCCGACATAGCCGAGATAGTCGCCCACGCTGTCGATCTTGATGACCTTGTCGCGCTCGATGCGTCCCGAATTGAGACCGTCCTGGTTGATGATCAGCCACCGCGTGTCGCCCCCGAGCGCACCGATCCGCTTGCGGTACTCGATTTCGACTTCGCTGATCGCCTGTCCGACATGCAGGGATGCGATCGCGGCATCGAGCGCGGATTCGCAGCGCCGCGAGACCTCGCGCAGCACGGCGATTTCGTTCGCCGACTTCACCATGCGCACTTCCTTGAAGATGTCGGCGGCATCCACTCCCTGAAGATCGGGCATTCCCGCATCGCGCAACCACGGGATCACGCGCGTATCGTCGAAGCCGACCCGACCCGACCCGGCACCGGCAGCGACCAGCGCACGCTTGACGGCGTACATCGGCGACGCCGCGGGCTTGTTGGCGAACTCCGCCGCGAGTGCGAGCTGGAAACGGTCTCGTTCAGAGAAGCGCGCATCCTTGCGGACGAGGCTGCGGTTGTAGGGCATCGCCGGCGGCTCGTCCTGGGGGCGCGACAGCGCGGCATCGGCCGCGCGCTCGACCGGCAACGGCGCCGTGAAGATCTCGATGCCCGGCATCCAGGTCGGCCGATAGTCGAGGTGGTACAGCAGCGCCCCCCAGACGATCAGCGTGGCCGGGGCGTCGGCACGCCGCGGCAGCACGGCGAACAGCATGTGTTCGATACCCGTGTGATAGAAGGCGTTGTCGTGGCTGGAGAGGTAGTAGACGTTCTTCGGCGTCGCCGCCACCAGCGCATCGAGTCCGTAGCGATCCATGATCTCGTTGGCGCGCTCGCGGTTGACCAGCGGTTTCGCCGATTGGATGTGCTTCAGCCGCGACGGGTCGCGGTACTTCGCGAGTTCCTCGGGTGTGAGGATGACGGACATCGAAGGGTCATAGCCGCCCGCTCCCGCCGCAGCGGCAGCACCCGACCAGAACGCCGGAGCCGCGGCAGCCAGCGTCGCGCCCGCGAGCAGGAAATCGCGTCGTGCAACGGAGTCCGCCTCGTTGCCGCCGATGGCAATACGATCGTTACTCGTTGCCGGAATATCTCGCTCGCTCATGTGTTGCCCCCTGATCCGGTGGATCTCTGCCGATGATGAACCGGCTGACAGCAGGCGCGAGACTGTCAGGCGATACATTGCCCGTCGTGTGGTTGGACATCATCTGCAGAAGACGGCCAGCGCCGCGCAGCATGTTGCCGTTGAGCCAGCGCGGGCCGCGGCGCATGATGCTGCCAACGGGAGGTGCCGCATGATCGACCGAAGAACCCTGCTCGCCGGCCTCGGCGGTGTCGCTGCCACGAGTGCAGGCACCGCTGCGACGCCCGGTACGACCACCACGGCGGCTGCCGCGCGTCTGACCCATCATGACTTCGGCTTCCTGCGCACCGAACCGCTCGTCAACGCCGAACGGGCACAGGCCGTGATGGAGCGCGAGGGTCTCGACGCTTTCATCGTCACGCAGCCGGCGAATGTCTTCTACCTCGGCAACCACTGGCCGAATCTCGACCGCATGGGCTTCCGGCATTCGGTGTTCGTCATCCGGCCGCGCGACCCGAAGCGGCCCACCGTCCTCGTCATGACCGGCTTCCTGCACTACTACCGCTATGCCGATGACGTGGCGCTGCCGGACCGGATCGTCTTTCCCTACACCACGCCTGTCGATCCGTCGAACGAGGACTCGGTCGCGGTGCCGACGCGCCTCCATCGCATCCTCGACGACAGCCTGCTCTCGGACCGCGAGCGGTACCGACGCAGCGTCTCGGCGTCGGCCGAACCACCGTCGCCCACGGCGGCGCACGCGCTTGCCAGGGCCGTGAGATTTCTGGGCATCGAGCGTGGACGTATCGCCATCGACGATCCGGCCATCGAGCGCCTGCTGCAATCGCGCAACGTCAAAGGGTCTTTCACCGCGGCCGAGGACCCCCTGCGACGCATCCGGCTCGCCAAGTCGCCGACCGAGATCAAGCTCATGCGGATCGCCGCGCAGAACAACGTGGACGCGGCGCTCGCAGCGGTGGCGACCGTGCGCACGGCGGGCTCGACCGGTGTGCTGCGCAACCGCTACTTCGCGGAAGCTGCCGCGCGCGGCAACCAGGCGGTGTTCATCGTCATCGATGGTTCATCGTCGGAGATCGGCGATGCGCCGATCCGCGATGGCATGGCCTTCAGCATCGACTGCGTCAGCAGTTGCCTCCACTACCACGGCGACTTCGCACGCACCATCTTCGTCGGCGAACCGCACCCGCTGATGCGTCGCGGCACCACAGCAATCCACACCGCCTGGCAGGAGATCCGCGCCCAACTGCGCCCCGGCATGCGCTTCGTCGACGTGCAGCGCATCGGCCGCGAATCGATGAAGAAGCAGGGCGCCGACTTCAGCGTCAACTTCACGCCGCACAGCGTCGGCCTGTTCCACAGCGATCACCCGCAGCCCAGCGTCGCCGAAGGGCGCACCGTCGAAGGGCTGATGCTGGAGAAGAACATGGTGCTCAGCGTCGATTGCCCGATCATGGACACCGGCATGGGCGGCACCTGCCACCTCGAGGATCTGGTGCTGATCGGCGAGGACGGCGCGACGCCGATCCACGACGTGCCGCCCAACATATTGATCGTCTGAGCCTCGATCATCGGCGACGGGGTCGTCAGGGCACGTGCTCAGCGCTGATCGAGCGTTCGCGCAAAATGCTGATAAAGGCCACGCATGTAGGCAATCGGTGCAAGCGGAGCTTCGACCCAGCCCTGCAGGCGCCACTCGCCGTCCTCGCGCACGAGCAGCGCAACACCGCGAACCTCGCCGGCGATGGCCGGGCTGGAGCCGGTGCGGGCGCGCCACACCAATGAAAAGCCGACCCACTGGCGATCTTCTGCGAGCGGTACCGAGACTCGCGGCTGCAACCGCAGCTCGAGCTGATCGAGCGCCCGCGGCAGGCGCGCCCAGTAGTCCTCGATCTGCGGCCAGCTCGTGAAGTAATCGCCCTCTTCCTCCGCGAGATAGAACGGCCGCTCGCGCCTCGACCACAGTTCACGGACCGTGGCGAAATCAAAACACCCATAGGCCGTCTCGCAGGCGGCGAAGATCCGGCTGATCTGCGGATCGATCTGCGGATCTATCTGCGGATCGGTCTGCGGTGCGAGAGGTGGCTCCACGCGAGGCTTCGGCACCCTCAGCGCGGGCAGAGCGACGGTAGCGAGCGGATCAGCGCCCAGGTCGCCTCGAACTGCTTTACGACCGCCTCGGGCGGCGTCTCGCCTTCGCCGGGCACGAACACCGAGAACACCGCGTCGCCCGCCTGGTCGTAGAAGGTCACGCCGCGCAGCGCGCCCTCCTTGCCGGGGCGCGACACGGCGTAGATGCTCGAATAGAGATCAGGACGCAGGTGCCCGGTGAGCCCACCGCCCTCGCGCGAGATGTTGAAGAACTTGCTGCGCTTCGACGGCTCGCCGATGCCGACCCGGCCACGGATCTCGATGATGTTGGCGCCCTTGGTGACGAGCGCCATGGCATCGTCCCAGGTCTCGAGACTCTTCCAGATCTGCGCAAAGTGGCTGGACGCCACGCCGTGCGCTTCGGCCGCAGGCAGCGCACTGGCCACCACGGCCTCGGGCAGCTTCAAGGACGACGCCACGCCGTAGAGCGGGCCCGGCTCCTTGCCGGCGAGCGCGGCGCCGACGGCGGAAATCTGTGCCGGGGTTGCGCAGGCCGGCGCCGCCGCGACGGACTCGGCGGCCGCCGACTCGGCAACGAACACGGCGGATACAAGCAGAGCCAGAGCGGATTTTTTGGTCATGACGCAAACCCGTGGAAGTACACCGACAGAAAGGTTACACCAGCCGCCAGTATCCGGATCAAGTCCGGACGGCATAATCGCGGCGATGAACACTGCCGACCGGCACCGCCTGCGCGAGTTCCTCGCGACGTGGCAGGCCTTCGCCCTTGCCGCCGTACCGGCGATGCTGGGATCGCTCTGGGCGACCTTCCGCCTCGGCCCCTCGATGTCGGCCGTCGATCTCGCCGAGTGGGCGCTGCTGATCGCGCTGCTCACCGTGGTCGGCAGCATCAGCCAGTTCGGCATCAAGCCCGGCTACATGCAGGAGGTCACCGACCGCGGCGCGGAACACCGCCACGCCGCGCTGCGCATCTCGCTGCTCGCCGTGGGCACGAGCGGACTGCTGGCCGGGACGCTGGTTGCCGCATTCCTCTATTTTCTTTGGACACTGGGGGAGTGGCATAACCTCGTGGTGCTGCCCTGGTTGCCGCTCTACGGCCTGCTCGGCAATGCGGGCATGATGTTCCAGACCGATCTGCGCATCCTGGGCGGCGCACGCCTGCTTGCCGCACTGGCGATCGTCACCTTCCCGCTCTCCGTGCTGTTGCTCGAAGCCGGGCTGCGCGCCGGCATCGACCCGCTCGCGGCGTTCTTCGCGACACAGTGCGCCGTGGCACTGTTGATCAACGTCTGGCTCGCTCACCGCTCACGCATCCTGCAGCACGCCGGGCTGGACCCGGCCTATCTTCGCCGCGTGCTGCTCATGGGTCTGCCGGTCATGGGCGGGCTGCTCTCCCGGTATGTCGCCGACCTCTCGGTCAGTGCCACGTTCCGCTGGGGTGTGGACGATGCGAGCGCCGGCGCATTCGGACTCGCGGTACGTGTCACCGAGCCGCTGATGGCGCTCTACATCGGCTCCTTCCAGATGGCCTGGGGCGCACACATCTACGGCTGGATCCGCGAATCCCCGGACGGTGCGCTCGCACGGCGTCACTCCTCGCACTCGTGGTGGCTGGCTGCACTCGGTGTACCGCTCGGCGTCGCGATCGCCTTGCTGGTGTTCGCGTTTGCACAGCAGGGCGCGACGAACCAACTCGACTGGCTGTTCGCCGCCATGATGATCTCGCGAGTGCTCGCTTTCGGAATGGCCTCGACCATGGGCTTCGGCCAGACGCTGCGCCGCAACTACACCGTGGGCATGCGACTCGCGGCGCAGGAGATGCTGCTCAGCCTCGCGCTGCTGCCGGCCCTCGCCCTCACCGCCGGCGCGGTCGCAGCGCTGACCGCGGCGGCAGTGCTGCCGTGGATCACGGTGGCGAGACTACGGGCGAGCTCGGCGCGGAGCCTCTGACAAACAGACCCTGCGAACCTCTCTCGCGGATCAGAAGTTGATACGGACCGTCATACTCCAGGTTCTAGGATCCTGGTAGTACGGCAGCTCGCCGAAGACCGTACGGATCACATTCTCGTTGGCGCAGTTGGTGCAGTTGACCGCAGCCGACCACGAACGATCGGTGGGGCCAAGGTTCATGCCGGCATCCCAGCGGGTGCTGCGCCCGACCATCGACAGCGGCGTATTGCTGCTGAACACCGCATGTCCGCCGGTCACCTGAACGTTGAACGACGGGGTCAGCACGAGCTTTGGGCCAACCGGCACTTCGTAGCTCGCGCCGGCCGAGTAGGTGTCGGCCACGCGCACAGGGTCGGCGATGCCGCCAGCACGGGTGACGATGCCGACACCGCAGTCCCGCGCGATGATTGCGGCGGTGTTCGCAGCGAGAGCGGTGCGACAGCTCGTCTGCTGGGCGACGATTCCGGGGGCAAGGTCCCGATACTCGGCATCCTGCAGACCTACGGACGCAAATACGTTGAGCCGCTCGACCGGTGCCGCGACCAGTTCGACCTCGACGCCTGAATTGCGAACTGCCGCGAAGTTTCGCGTCAGGAACTGGATCGCGCCGGCGGCCGTCGTGAACGCCGACGGCAATTGGAAGTCATCCGCGTTGTAGTGGAATCCGGTCACGTTCGCGCGCAGACGACCATCGAACCAGTCGGAGCGCAGGCCGAGCTCATAAGACCACACCTTCTCGGGTCCGAAAGGCTGGATCGTATCCGGAGCCGTGCCACGTGCGTTCCATCCACCCGAACGAAACCCGCGGGTCGCAGAGGCGAATGCCATCAGGTCGTCGGTGAACTCGTACTTCAGCGCGACGCGCGGGGTGACGAGACTGATGGATTGCTCGGTTGGCACACCTCGCGCGCGGATGTTGGCCGTCGAGATCCGATTCTGTGCCGGCGTTGCGATCCGCGGATTCGAGTTCGGGGTGTACTCGATGTCCTTGTCCTCGTCGGTCCAACGTGCCCCGAGAGTCGCGGTCAGCTGACTGGTGACACGCCAGTCCCACTGGGTGTAGACCGCCAGCGCACGAGTGGTGTTTTCGAGAACGCGGTCCTCCAGTACGAGCGGCAGCGTCACCCCGGGCGCCGGCGCCAACGTGAAGACATCGGCGAAATCCGTACGATTGCGTTCATCGAGGTAATAGACGCCAGCGACGAAATCGAAAGCCTCGCCTACAGTCCCGGCGAACTTGATCTCCTGGCTGAACTGCTTGTGACGGCTGTCATTAGCGATCGCGAAACTGCCCGTAGGCCCGGTGGGCCGCCCGTTGGTCGCAATACCGTTGAAGAAGTCGAGCGAGAAACGCTGTTCGAGATCACGCCAGCCGGTGATGAAGTCCACGGTTCCAAGACCCGTCGTCCACTTGAGGTTGGAGGTCACCGAATAGCCGTCGACGACGTTGCCGAGCGGATAGCCAGCTTTGTCGCCGACGACCAGCCCCTGCAAGTTCGCACGGTCGGTGCGCATGCCGGTGCAGCTGTAACGGGCACGGGTCGAAGTACCGCAGCGATACTGGAGTACGGACCCGGCGGTCGGGATCTCATCGGCAATCATGTTGACGATGTTCATCTGATCAGCCTGTTGTACGTCCGCGGCAAGGTCCCAGGTCAGATTCTCGTTGGGCAGCCAGCGCAGCGCGGCGCGAACGCCGTAGTTGTCCTTGGCGTTGAGACCGGTTTCGCCCGTGACCGGATTACCGACGTAACCGTCGTCGGCGACGTAGTATCCCGACAGCTTGGTCAGTACCGTTGCCGACAGCGGCAGGTCCACGGACGCACGTGTCTTGCGCATGCCATAGGCGCCGAAACCGGCCTCGGCATAGCCGCCGAACTCGGGCGCGGGCTTCTTCAGAATCACGTTGACGGCGCCACCCGTGGTGTTGCGGCCGAAGAGCGTGCCCTGCGGACCGCGCAGTACCTCGATCCGGTCGATGTCGAAGAAGGAGAAATTGTTCGCATTCTGCCGGGCGATGAACACGTCATCGACATAGGACCCTACAGGCGGGTCGAAGGTCGCGATGGACTCGGTGTTGTTGAGTGCCCGGATCGAATAAACGTTCGCCGTACCCAGCCCGGTATTGTTGCCGCCGATCATGTTCGGGATCAGCTTCACGAGATCCAGCGTCTGGGTGATGTTCAAGCGCTCGAGTTGCACGTCCGTGAACGCGCTTACGGCCAGCGGAACGGTCTGGACCGCCTCCTCACGACGCTGCGCGGTTACCGTGATTTCCTCGAGCAGGCTGCCCGCTTCGGCGGGTGCCGGCGCCGCCACCGCGACCCCACTGCCGGCATGCAAGGCGATCCCCGCGGCCCCCGTAGCCAGAATTTTTCCGATGCTGCGGCGCGATTTTCCATTGAGCGACATGCAACTCTCCCTGCGGTCGTGTGTTCCGAAACAACGCACGAACTACGCTAGGGAAAGATCACACTACGGGATAGTCGATTTATTTTGACTAAAGGTACGGCCCGACCGAAATCTTCGGGATGGCCATGAAAAATCGGGAATGGTGCCGGGTGAGGGATTTGAACCCCCGACCAACAGTTTACAAAACTGCTGCACTACCACTGTGCTAACCCGGCGCCTTG
>JBIKVA010000114.1:0-8555 GCA_044357085.1 Steroidobacteraceae bacterium
TACTGCCTGCAGGCAGTCTCGAAGTGCTGCGGGCGCAGCACGCGCTTGCGCGTGCGGCTGCAGGGCGGGGAATCCTCGAATGTTTCGAGCCGATCGGCAACGAGGAGGTTGCCGTCCTGCCGATGGAGCTCGCCGCTGCGGATGCGCGCTCGCTGCGAGCCCGCTCATGGACGCAGTCACTCGCCCTGCTGCGCGAGGTCGTCGACGCGCTCGCCGACCTGCATGCGCGCGGCATCGTGCATCGCGACCTTAAACCCTCGAACGTCCTGATCGGCTTCGACGGCCGCGCACGCCTCGCCGATTTCGGTGCGGCGGCACGCATCGGCGAAAGGTCGTCAGCTCGGGTGCTCTCGCCGTTCAGCGCGAGTCCCCAGCAGCATGCGGGTGCCGTGGCGAGCCCCGCCGACGATCTGTTCGGTCTCGGGGCGCTCGCCTACGAGTTGCTCGGGGGCTATCCGCCGAACTTCCCGGACGCGGAGGCTGCTGCTGCCGGCACCCTGCCGCCGCGTCTCGCCACCTCGGTTGCCACGCCGCCTGCACTGCTCGACCTCGTGATGGCACTGCTGGAGCCGCGGGCCGAGGCCCGACCGCAGGACCTGCACGCGATCGCCGCGACGCTCGCCACCCTCGAGTCGCAGCGCCTGACGCCGGTGCTCGCCGCCGAGATCGTCCCGCTGGATGTCGCGATGGAACGGGGCGAGACGGATTCATCGCGACGGCCTTCGGTTGCAGCCTGGGCGGGCCTTGCGGCACTCGCCGCCGCCCTCGTCGGCGTCTTCCTATTGCTGCCGCGCTACGTCGTCGCGCCGACCCCGCAGGCCCGCAATCCGGTCACGGCACCCGCGGTCGCCGCGGCGCAGGGTGGTGCCGCTGCGCCTGCCGCGGCAGCCATGAAAATGCAGGCTGATCGCGAACAGGCTGCGCGCTTCGAAGAGGCCGAGGGCAAGTACCGCGAGCTGCTCGAGGAGCTCGAGACGCAGGGCGCCGGTGTCTGGGGCGGCGCGACCTTCGCCGCCGCAAAATCTTTGGGCGCGCTGGCTGCGGAAGCGGAGGCCGCGCGCGACTACGTGCTCGCACTCGACCGCATCGAGCTCGCGAACCAGCGCCTCGCCCGCGTCGTCGAGGAACGTCCGCAGGCGCTGGCTCGCCAGCTGCGCGAGGCAGAGACGGCGCTCGATGCCGGGCGGCTCGAGCTGGCACGACAAGCCTACGAACTTGCGCAGCGTATCGAGCCCGGCAACGCGATCGCGGGCCGCGGCCTCGCGCGTGTGCAGGCGCTCGGCCCCGTGCTGCCCGCGCTGGTCGCGGCCGAGACGGCATCGCTCACGCTGGATCATCTCGCCGCACTCACTCGCTACGAGGAGGTGCTGCGCGCCGATCCGCAGAACCGGGTCGCGCGCGAGGGGGCAGCGCGCGCGCGGACCGCGATCGGGTCCGATCGCTACGCACGCGAAATCGGCGAGGCGCTCGCGGCATTGCGTGCCGGACGCACACCGGCGGCGCGTGCCGCGCTCGCGAGGGCGAAAGCGCTGCGGCCCGGTGGTGCGGAGCTTCCGGCACTGCTGGCGCAAATCGACGCCGCCGGCGAGAAGCGCGATCTCGATGTGGTGCAGGCGGAGATCCTGTTGCTCGAGTCCGGCGAGCGCTGGGGCGACGCCCTGCTGCGTTACGACGCACTGCTCGCCCGCGACCCGACACTTGGCTTCGCGCGCAGCGGTCGGGCACGCGTGGTACCGCGTGCCGAGCTTGCGCGCCGGCTCGATGCGCTGCTCGCCAATCCGTCACGGCTCTCGGCGCCGGAAGTGCGTCGCGAAGCCGGTCGCTTGCTTGCCGAGGCGGGCAACATCAGGGGCGAGGCGCCATTGCTGCGCGGTCAGACCGAAAAATTGCGCGTCACCTTGCAGCTCTATGACCAGCCCGTGCTCGCCGTGCTCGAGTCGGACGGCGCGACGCTGGTCAGCGTGCAGCGCGTCGGCAATTTCGGCGCTTTCACGCGTCGCGAACTGCAGCTCAAGCCGGGTCGTTACGTGGCGGTCGGCAGTCGCACCGGGTTCCGTGACGTGCGCCGCGAATTCACCATCACCCCCGGCGCTGGTGGCATGGTCATCGAGGTGCGCTGCACCGAGGCGATCTCGTGAGTACCGAATCCGGAGCGCCGATGCCGCCGTCGCCTGCGACTGTGCTGCGTTTGCGGGAGCCTGGCGGCGAGCGTCTGCTGACGTTGCCCTGCCGCATCGGCGCCACGCCTGGCGACGAAGTGCTCGTCCCCGGCATACAGGGCGGCGGCGCATTGTTGCTGCATCATGTCGATGGCGAAGCCGGCGTCACGCCTGCAGCGGGTACGCTCGTGCGCCTCAACGGCATGCCGATGCCCGCCGGCGACTTCGCATTGCTGCAGCCGGGTGACGTGATCACGATCGGTACGGCCGTGCTCGTCTGGCACGGCGTCGTGTCCGCGGCCGCTTCGCAGGCGACGGGCGATGCCCTGCCCCTGCTCGAAGTACGGCATTCTTTGGGCAATGCCACCGTCGAGTCGCTCGCGGACGATGCCGCCCGCGAGATCAACGAAGCGACGGGCGACGAGCGCATCGTCGTCGCCGAGCTCCCGTCTGCAGCGTCGCGGCCTTCAGGTGCCGCATCTTCTTCCCTGTCCGGCGCCAATCGTCGCTTGCTGGCGATCGCGGCATTGCTGCTGTTTGCCGTGCTGTCTTTCGCGCTGCTGCTGTCGCGCCTCGAGACGGTGAGGGTCACGGTACAGCCGGCGACCGCCGAGGTTTCGGGTTCGGGTTTCGGCTGGCGTTCCGGCGAGACGCTGTTGCTGCTGCCCGGGGAGAGGACGATCCGTGCGCAGGCCGAAGGCTATCTGCCCGTCGAACGCGCGGTGACCGTGCGCGACGACGAGCCGCTGGCCGTCGCGCTGCAGCTCAAGGAAAAGCCCGGGATTATCGAGATCGACACCGGCGGGGTCGCTGCGCGGGTGTTCGTCGACGGTGCCGAGGCCGGTCGTGCGCCCGGCGCGGTACAGGTCGCGGGCGGCGAGCGCACGATAATCCTGCGCGCCGAGCGTCACCTCGACCATGTCGAAAAGCTCGTGGTGGCGGGGCGTGGCACCCGCCAGCCGCTCAACGTGCGATTGCAGCCCTCC
This sequence comes from Steroidobacteraceae bacterium, assembly GCA_044357085.1. Taxonomy (GTDB): domain Bacteria; phylum Pseudomonadota; class Gammaproteobacteria; order Steroidobacterales; family Steroidobacteraceae; genus UBA964. The sequence continues at coordinate 3,146 of JBIKVA010000114.1, forward strand.
TGGGGCGTACTCGAGGTGAGCGCGACCACTGCGGACGCGACACTGGTGGTCGATGCTGCGGCGCCGGTGACCCTGCCGGCACGGGTCGATCTTCCGGCTGGCCTGCACCGGATCAGGATCGCCGCGCCGGGAGCCAAGGACTGGTTGAGCGCGGTGTTGCTGAAGGCTGGCGAGACGCAGCGTATCGGGCCCATCCAGCTCGGCGCTCCCGATGCGAGGCTCCGCGTGACGTCCCGGCCCGCCGGGGCGCAGGTGACGGTCGGCGGCCTGTTCAGCGGACGCACGCCGGTGACCGTGGCCTTGCCGGCAGGCTCCGAGCACGACATCGGCGTATCGCTGCAGGGTTATCGGCCCGCTGAAAGCAGGGTTTTCGCCACCTCGGGCAAGGACATCGCGCTCGCGGTGACGTTGCAGGCCGTCCCGGTGAAGTTGACCGTGCAGGGTGATCCCGCCGATGCCGAGCTCGTCCTCGATGGCGTGGTGCGTGGCACGACGCCGCTCACCGTGGAGTTGCCGGCACGCCGTCACAGCTTCGAGGTCCGCAAGGCCGGGATGCAGACCGAGCGTCTCGACGTCGATCTCTCGGCGGCGGTCGAGCGGACCGTGGAGTACAAGCTCGTTCCCGTCGGCCGGGCCCGCGACTGGAAGCCGCCGGCGCCCGCGCTGCGTGCACAGACCGGCACGCTGCTGCGACTCATCGAGGGTGGCGCCTACACCATGGGCAGCGAGCGCCGTGAACAGGGGCGACGGGCCAATGAATTCCCGCGCAGGGTGACGCTGTCGCGCCCGTTCTACCTCGGTACGCGCGAGGTCACCAATGGCGAGTTCCGGCGCTTCAAGGCGACTCACGCCGCGGGGTTCGTCGGCAAGCGGACGCTCGACCTGGACGGGCAGCCGGCGAGCAGCGTCAGTTGGACCGATGCCGTGCAGTACTGCAACTGGCTGTCGGCGCAGGAAGGGCTGCCGCCTGCCTACGAACAGAAGGACGGTCGCTGGGTACTGGTGCAGCCCGTGACCACCGGCTATCGGCTGCCGACGGAAGCGGAGTGGGAATACGTCGCGCGCCATGCCGGTCCGGGTGCGAGGACGCAGCGCTACGAATGGGGTGATGCGCTGCCGCCGCCCGAGGGCATCGGCAACCTCGCCGGCAGCGAGGCCGCTGCCGAGATGAGCCGCGTGCTCGAGGGTTGGCAGGACGACTATCAGGTCGTGGCACCGCCCGGGAAGTTCCGCGCCAATGGCTTCGGCATTTTCGACATGACCGGCAACGTGTCGGAGTGGGTGCACGACGCCTACGCGTCGTTCGAGGCCAATGCCGGGGGCACGGATCCCATCGGCCCGGCGGCGGGCGGCACGCGGCACGTCATCAAGGGCAGCAACTGGCGGACCGCGGTCTTTGCCGACCTGCGTGCCGCCTGGCGCGAGGGCGCCGACGCGGGTTCGCAGGACATCGGTTTCAGGGTGGCACGCTATGCGGAGTGAACACATGCAGGGCGACTCGAAGCGCGGAAAGGCGGTACGCGGCAATGACCGGGCCTGGCGGATGATCTGGGTGACGAGCGTGGCGGGACTCGTCTGCTGGGGCGCGTCGCTTGCCATGCTGCGTGCGCTGGCCCAGGAGGCGACGCCACCGCCGGACACCAATGAAGCCGAGGAGGTGCGGCGCCGCGCAGCGCCGCCCAAATCCAGCGAGGAGGAAGCTCCCGAGTTCCGGGATTCCGCCGACAACAACATCAGCCTGCCGATCGACATCTGAACATGAACAGAAAACTCCCCAACGAATTCCTCTTCACCATCGTCGCGCTGCTCGTGTCGATCGTCATCGTGCATACGGTGTACGTCCTGCACGTGCGACCGGTAGCCGAGGCCACGCTGCAGGCCGACCGCGAGCGGATGATGGCGGATCCGAACTACGTCTCGCAGCGCTCGCTGGAGGTCGTGCTCAAAGATTATGAGCAGGAGGCGGAAGTGATCCTCATGCTCTGGGCGCTGGCGATCATGGGCTACAAGGCGATCGCGCAGCGTCGCGAGCAGCGGGCGCTCGATGCCGACCTGCTGCGGCTGCCCGAGGGCATGAAGATCCTGCCGGAGGACACCCGCGAATACGCACGGCAGATCGAGAACCTGCCGGCCGAGACGCGCGAGTTGCTTGCGCCGCGCGCGTTGCTCGGTGCACTGGCACGCTTCGGCGCCACGCGCAGCGTGCAGGATGCATCCACGGTCGCCCACGGCATCTGCCAGTCGGAGGCGGATCGCCTCGATTCCGATCTGGCGTTGCTGCGGTACATCGCCTGGGCGATTCCGGCGATCGGTTTCATCGGCACGGTACGGGGCATCGGCGATGCACTCTCGCAGGCCCACAAGGCGGTGACCGGCGACATCTCGGGTGTCACCGAGGGGCTGGGCGTTGCCTTCAATTCGACGCTTATCGCCCTGCTGCTGTCGATCCTGCTGATGTTCCTGATGCAGCAGTTGCAGCGCGTCCAGGAGCGTCGCGTGCTCGACACCGAAACCTGGCTCGACCAGCGGGTCATCCGCAACCTGCAGGCGCGCTCATGAGCGTGACCGGGCTGCAACTGCTCGATGCGGCGCTCGCCGTGGCGAGCGACGGCAGCCTCGTGTCGGCGGCACCGTCCATCGTCCATGCGGATCCGGCGCGCCCGGGCTTGCTGGGGCAGGCGGCCATCGGCATCGCCCGGTTGTCGCCGCGACTGGTCAGCAGCGAGCACTGGGCGACGCTGGCTCGCGACGGCAGCCGGACCGATGCCGCCACGGTTGCAATCGCGCGCGCGGAATTGCGTGAGCGCATCGCGCCGGCGCTGCGCGAACAGCCCCTGCAGTGCGCGGTCTCGGCTGCATTCCCGGCCGAAGCGCTCGGCGTCGTGCTTGCCCTCGCGCGGCTCGAAGGCATCCGCATCGGCGGCTTCCACGATGCGGCGGCACTCGCAGCCGCGAGCCTCGGTCTCGCCGGCACCACCCTGACGCTCGAGATCGGTCTCGCCCATGTCGTGGCGACGCGTGTCGAGCAACTCGACGGCGAGGTCCGTCGTCGTGCGGCCGTGGTGCGGCGCGGACCGGGGCTGCTGGCGCTGCGACAGGCCTGGCTGCAGATGATCAGCGAGGCGATGGTGCTGCGCACGCGCTTCGATCCTTTGCATGACGGCGCGAGCGAGCAACGCTTGTACGATCTGCTCGATGACGCCGCCGCCACCGCTGCCGCCAGCGGTTCGGTCGAGATCGAGTTGCCGACGGGCCGCGAGCCCGCCCGCCTCGCCCTGAGCCGCGACCAGTTCGCCGAGGCCGCTGCCGGTGTCTGGCGCGAAGTCATCGCCGCGTTGCACGAACTGCGTCCGGCGGGAGCACGCGTCAACGTGCTCGTCGACGAGTCGTTGCTGCGCTTGCCCGGCCTTGCCGCGCGGCTTGCCGAACTGCGCGGCAGCCGGGTGCTCGTCCACGGCCCGGGTTTGTCTGCACGCGCCGCGTCACTCGCGGCGGCGCCTGCCGATGATTCCGGCGGTGTCACGCTGCAGCGCGGCTACGCCCTCGGTGCGCCGCTCGAACCCGTTGGTGAAGTGGATGTATCGGCGTTCGCACCGTTCGTGGCTACGGCGCCGACACACGCCCTGTGGGAAGGCCGCGCATTCGCATTGCCCCGCACCGGTACTCTCGAGATCGGACGCGAGACCGCCGATGGCGGCATCCGCCTCGCCGAGGGCCTGGCGGGCGTCTCGCGATTGCACTGCTCGTTGCGTGGCGACGCGGAGGGCATCGTGCTCGTACCGCACTCGCCGCAGGGCACCTGGCTCAACGACGAGCGGGTGCGCGGCAGGGTCCGCCTGCAATCGGGTGACCGGCTGCGTGTCGGCACGCCCGGAGTCCTGATCGAATTGATCGCCGTCGGTGGAGCGGGGCATGGCACGACGCAAGGTTGAAGTCTTCAGCCTCTCGTTCCTCGACGTCATCTGCTGCGGCTTCGGCGCGGTGATCCTGTTTTACACCATCATCAGCGCGCAAAGCGGCGTCGAGCGTACGCGCAAGGCCGAAGACCTCAGCGCGCAGGTGGCGAAACTCGAAGAGGAAGTGATCACCGGCGCACGCAACCTCGTGCTGATGCGCAACACCCTGCGGAAGACCGAGAGCGAAACGGTTTCCGCGTCTTCCCGCGCGACGCAGCTCATCGAGGAACTGCAGCGCAAGCGCGAGGAAAGTTTCATCTACGACGCCGAGACGCTCGCCAAGCGCGAGCGGATCGAGAAACTCAAGGCCGACGTCAAGGCGCTAGAGGAGAACGCGCGGCGTCTCGAGGCGAGTGCCAAGGTGGCAACCCCGCGCGGCGAACTCACCGGCGCCGGGAAGTCGGTGGTCAGCCGACGGTATATCACCGGGCTCACGCTGAAGGGCAGGCGCATCCTGCTGCTGCTCGACCGCTCGTCGAGCATGCTCGATGAAGACCTCGTCAACATCATCCGCCTGCGCAACTCGCCGCCGGCCGCGCAGCTGTCGGCGCAGAAGTGGCGACGGGCGACCGACATCGCGACCTGGATCATCGGCGAGATCCCGCAAGGCTCGCAGTATCAGGTGTACGGCTTCAACACTGCCGCTGCGCCGCTGCTCGAAGGGACCGCCGGCGAGTGGCTCAAGGGCAACGACGAGCCGAGTCGCGACCGGCTGCAGGAAGCGGTGGGGCGGCTTGCCCCTGTCGGTGGCACCAGTCTCATCAACGCCTTCGCCGCGATCCGCGACATGAAGGTACCGCCCGACCAGGTGATCCTCATCACCGATGGCTTGCCGACGCAGGGCGCGACGGCACCTGCGCTGCGTCGCTACGTCGACGCCGGCGATCGCGCGAAGCTGTTCGACGAAGCGGTGCGCGGCATCAACAAGAACGTGCCCGTCGACGTGATCCTGCTGCCGATGAAGGGCGACGTCCCCGCACCGCACCGGTTCTGGGGTCTCGCGCGCATGACCAAGGGGGCGTTCGTCATGCCCTCGCCGGACTGGCCGTGAGCGCGCCGCAGGTGGTATCGACGCCATGAAGCTCAAGCGCCGCGAAACCGAAGTCTTCAGCCTGTCGTTCCTCGACGTCATCTGCTGCGGCTTCGGTGCGATCATCCTGCTGCTGGTTCTTTCCGAGTACGGCCAGCCGGTCGTCATCGAGCGGTCGCGGCAGGATCTCGAGGCGCAGATCAAGAAATTGCAGGAGGAATTGTTCGTCATCCGCGGCGACAGCGAACGCCTCGAGCGCGAGCTGAAGGGTCGCGTAGATGTCCTCGCGCGCGAGCGCCAGAACCTCGCCAAGGCGGCAGGCGATGTCTCCAGCATCCGCGGCGAATTCGCCGCCTCGCGCCAGAACGCGGCGGTGAGCAACATCGTCGAGAACGAACTCCTGTCCGCCTACCAGGAGCTCGAG
>JBIKVA010000115.1:0-8543 GCA_044357085.1 Steroidobacteraceae bacterium
ATATCGTCGCCGGTCGCTGGTGGACTCAGGCAGAACACGGCCAGCCGCTGGTGTCGATCTCGGACGAGTACCAGCAGGGGCTCGGTCTCAAGATCGGTGACCGCATGACCTTCGACATCGCCGGCGAGGTCATCGAGGCGCGGGTGTCGAGTGTCCGCAAGATCAAGTGGGACAGCTTCCAGCCGAACTTCTTCGTGGTCTTTCCGCCCGGTCTGCTCGATGAGCTCGCCGGTACCTGGATGACCAGCGCACACTTCGAGCCCGGGGACGGCCGCGTCATCTCCGACCTCGTGCGGCGTTTCCCGAGCGTGTCGGTGTTCGATCTCGACGATCTGCTCTCGCAGGTGCGTTCGGTGATCGACAAGGCGGTGCTCGCAGTGCAGAGCGTGTTCGTGTTCACGCTGTTCGCCGGTCTCGTGGTGCTGCTCGCCGCGGTGCAGTCGTCGCGCGATGAGCGTCGCTACGAGAGCGCGATGTTGCGCACGCTGGGAGCGAGCCGCAGTACGGTCGCCCGCGGCATCGTCGCCGAGTTCAGCGCGCTCGGTCTGCTCGCCGGGTTGCTGGCGGCCATCGGCGCCTCGGTCGCCGGCTACTTCCTCGCCAGGCAGATCCTGCAGGTGGGCTACAACTTCGATCCCATGATCTGGGTGATCGGCCTGCTGGGCGGCGGCGCGCTGGTGGCCGGCAGCGGCTGGCTTGCCACGCGCAGCGTGCTGCGTACGCCCCCGGCGAGCACCTTGCGGGGCGGCTGAGCTCAGCGATGCCGCAGGACGCACGCCATCCCCGCATGGTCGGCTGGTACGACCCGCGGGTGCTGGTGCGTTCGGCGTGGCTGCTGACCCTGTCCAATATCTTTGGCCGTCACTCCGACCGCAGGCTGATCGAGGCTCTCGCGACGCGGCCGCAGGACGCCTTTCGCTGCGAGCCCGAAACTCCGGCCGAGGATTTCTGGCTCGACTTCGTCAGCGATGTCGGCGACGGCTTCGATCCGACCTACGCGGTGGCGTGCGGCATCGCCGCGCCACGACTCGAACTCGAGGATGCGAGCGGCCGCCGCCACGCTACCCGCGGCGGCGGCGTGCTGGTGTTCGGCGGCGACCTGGTCTACCCGTATCCGTCGCGCGCGGCCTATGCGGAGCGCACCGAGCGCCCCTACGCCATGGCCTTCGCAGCGGCGCAGCGTCGCCCGACCGTCTTCGCAGTCCCCGGCAACCACGACTGGATGGATAGTCTGATCGCGTTCTCGCGTTCCTTCTGTCGACCGGAACGCGGTTTCGGGGGTTGTCCGACGCGCCAGACCCGCAGCTACTTCGCGCTGCAGATGCCGGGTGACTGGTGGCTGTTTGCGGTCGACCTGCAGTTCGGTGCCGATCTCGACGAGCCGCAGGAGCAGTATTTCCGCAGCGTCGCTGCGCAGTTGCCGCCTTCCGCCCACGTCATCCTCTGTGTGCCCGACCCGCAGTGGATCTACGCCGCCAGTTACCCCGGCAAGCCGGATTACTCCGACAGCGTGTTGCGGCACATCGAGGACTGCGTCATCGGTCGCAAGGTGGCCGTGTTCCTGACCGGCGACCTGCACCACTACAAGCGCCATCAGGATGCGGACGGTCGGCAGAAGATCATCTCGGGAGGCGGTGGCGCCTTCCTGCACCCGACGCATGTTCCAGAAAGTCCGGTCATCGAGGACGGCTTCGTGCAGCAGGCCTGCTACCCGGACGCCGACACGTCCAGACGGCTGACGTGGCGCAATGCACTGTTCCCGTTTCTCAACCCGGAATTCATGCCTCTCATCGGCGGGTTCTATCTGCTCTCGGCATGGTTCATCGCCGCGAGCCTCGGACCCGGCCCGCTCGCGGGGCTGTTCGAGACGCTGCAGAGCGCACTGCGGGCGGCGGTGCTCGATCCGGTCAGCGGCTTGTGGCTGATCGGCTCGGTGGCGGCGATCGTGTTCTTCACCGACACCCACGTTCGCTGGTACCGCCTCGTGGGCGGGGCGAGCCATGCAGCAGTACATCTGTTCACGGCGTTTCTCTGCGGCTGGTGCGGTGCGTGGCTGGCTACCGAGGCGGCGGGACTCGCTTCCGGCTCCGCGTCGGCCGCGGTGTTCGCGGGAGTCTTCACGCTCGTGGTCGGTGGCGTGGCGGGCTCGGTGGTACTCGGGATTTACCTGCTCCTGTCGCTGCGCGTATTCGGTCGCCATGCCAACGAGGCCTTCTCGTCGCTGCGCATCGCCGATTACAAGCAGTGGTTGCGTTTGTGCATCGAAAAGACGGGAGCCCTGCGCATCCACGCGATCGGCATCCGGCGCGTGCCGCGGTACTGGACCCGCGAGTCTGCTGCGCCGCAACCTGCCGACGCACGCGCCAGCACCCCGCACCTGATCGAGATGCTGCGGCTCATACCGACTGGCGAGGGACGCTATCGCGTCGATACCATTGCCGGAGCCCCGCCACCCAGTTCCGGTGAACACACATGACAACGCCTGTCCCGAATCGGCCTGCTCGCCTGGTTGCGCTCGTTGCGCTCGCCGCAAGCAGCATCGCCGCACTGCACGCGGATACCGCACTCACGATCTACAGCCAGACCGGGTCCGGACCGATCTCGCCCGAGTTGCTCCGGCCCGTCGAGGGGGGCGGCCTGCAAGGCAATGCCGTGCCGGGTTTCGCGATCGTTCGCGATGAACGCGAGCTCGAGCTGCCGGCCGGACGCTCGCAACAAAGATTTGTCGATGTCGCCGCGTGGATCGATCCGGCCACGGTGAACTTCGTCTCGCTGACCGACCCGGCGACCCGAGTACTCGAGCAGGGTTTCCAGTTCGATCTCGCGAACCCGCGCAAACTGCTGGCGCGTCACGTCGGTCGGCAGGTGACGGTCGAACGGACGCCCGGCGTCGATGCCGGTCGCCTGAGCGGGACGTTGCTGTCGGCGGGCGATGGGCTCGTGCTGCGTGCTGCCGACGGCACGGTCACCGTACTGCGCGACTACTCGGCGATCCGCCTCGCCGATTTGCCGGGCGGTCTCGTCACGCGACCTACGCTCGAGTGGGTGCTGAACGCTCCGCGCGGTGGCAAACAACGGGTGCGGGTCTCTTACGAGACCGGTGGCATCAGCTGGTGGGCCGACTACAACCTCGTGTTCCGCCCCGGCAAGGACGCCAACAGCGGGACGCTCGACCTGGCCGCGTGGGTGAACATCGTCAATCTCTCCGGCGCGTCGTTCAGCGACAGCCGCCTGAAACTGGTGGCGGGTGACGTACAGCGCACGGCGACCATCGAAGTGCGACCGATGTTGCGGGCGGTCGAGTCGGTGATGGTGGGGGCAGCGGCGCCTGCCGACTCGGGCTTCACCGAGAAAGCGCTGTCGGAGTTTCATCTCTATACCCTCGGTCGGCGGGTCGACTTGCCCGACAATTCAACCCGGCAGATCGGGCTCATCGACGAGGTACGACAGGTTCCCGTACGCAAGCTGCTGGTCTATCGCGGCCTCGAAGCCGGCTTCGGTTTCGGCGGGCCGATGCTCGAGCGTGAACTGGGCGTCGCTGCCGGCCGCAAGGTCGATGTGCTGCTGGAGTTCCGCAACGACAAGGCGCTGGGACTCGGCATGCCGCTGCCGGCCGGTCGTGTTCGTGTGTCGCAACTCGACGACGGCGACGGCAGCCTGGAGTTCGTCGGCGAGGATCGCATCGACCACACGCCTCGCGACGAGACCGTCCGCATCAAGCTGGGATCGGCGTTCGACGTGGTGGGCGAGCGCAGGCAGGTGGATTTCGCGATCGACATGCGGGCGCGCTGGCTCGAAGAAGAAATCGAGGTCAAGGTACGCAATCGCAAGGACGAACCGGTCGAGATACAGGTCGTCGAGCCGATGTTCCGCAGCGGCGAATGGAAGATCGTCCGCCAGAGCCAGCCTTACGAAAAACTGGATGCGCGCCAGGTCCGGTTCGTGGCGCGGGTGGCCAAGAGCGGCGAGTCCGTGGTGCGCTATCGGGTGCGCTACAACTGGTGAGCCGCGGGCCGACTCATGCCCGTCGGCTCACAGGGGTCGAGGTGCGGGCAGGTAGGCGCGTGCGAATACTTTGACGTGCTCATCGATCAGCGCCGGCAGCGCGAGCGGCCGGCAGCGGGTGCCGCCGAGATCGTGCTGGTGCAGCAGGGCGAGCAGCAACGGTGACAGCAGCATCAGCGCGGCATGGCGCGTGTCGCACTCGATGATCTCGCCGCGTTCGACGCTGAACGCAAGTCGGGCCTCGAGGGCTTGCAGGGTCGGTTCGAGCACGTCCTGCAGGTAGTCGAGAGCCGTCGCCGGCTGGCGCAGTCCCTCGGCGAGACCTATGCGGTGCAGGCTGCCGACGAAACCGACCGTCCAGCCACGCACCACGCGCTGCAGGAAATCCTTGATCGAGGTCTGGAAGTCTTCGTCGGTGACATCGAGGGCGCGGGTCCGTTGCAGGTGGCGCTGCCCTTCGCGCAGGTAGTGCGCGAAAACGGCCTTGATGAGCGCTTCGCGCGACCCGAAATAGTGACGCAGCGTGGCGACGCTGACTCCGGCGGCAAGCGCGAGCTCCCTGAAACTGGGCGGTTCCCCCGACTGCAGCGCCAGACGGTCGCGGGCCTTGGCGATCAGGGCGGTGCGTCGCTCTTCGAACTGCGCGTTGCGGGCTCCGGCAGGTCTGGCCATGGGCTTCCTGTACCTGAGAAAACGTTGTCGTTGATATATTAAACCAACCGGTTTAATATATTTCAACAGGATTCTCTTGCTGCCAACAGGAACGGCACCCCCCATGGCTTTCGACGAACCCAAGCCCGGTTTTCTTTCCCGCTACCGTTACCCGGTGATCGCGGCGGTGGCGCTCGGCATCGCGGGTTTCATGTACTACCGCGGCAGCCAGCCGACTCCGGTTGGGGTCATCGAGGCTCGACAGGGGCCCGCCGAGCGTGTGCTCGCGATCTCGGGGCGTACCCGACCGCAGGTCACGGTGAACATCGTCCCGAAGGTCGCCGGGCAGATCGTTCGTCTGTCAAAGCAGGAAGGGGACACCGTCAAGGCAGGCGAACTGCTGGTGCAGCTCGAGTCCGACGCACCGCGGGCAGCCGTCGACGAGGTGCTGTCCAAGATCAACCTGCAGCAACGCGCGGTCGCCGAGGCCGAGCGCGGTTTCCGCCGCATCGAGCAGTTGCGGTCCCAGGGTCTTGCGACCGTCAAGGAATTCGATACCGCGAAATTCGAACTCGATCAGGCGCGTCTCGCCCTCGAGGGGCTCTCTGCAAGCCGGCGCGAAGTCGCTGCCCGCCTGCGCGACAACACCATCGTTGCGCCGGTGTCCGGCGTGGTGCTTGCGCGACCCGTCGATGCGGGACAGGTGGTCGGTGCGCAGACCGTCATCTATGAAATCGCTCCGCTTGCCGACGTCGAGATCGAGGCGGACGTCGACGAGCGCTACCTGCCGGAGATTCGCAGCGGACTCAAGGCCGACGTCCTCGTCGCCGGGCAGGCAGCGCCGCTGGCCGCGACTCTCTACTACGTATCCCCCAAGGTCGACCCGCGCACCGGTGGCGCGAAAGTGCGGCTGCGCCTCGACCAGCAGCTCGATGGCCTGCGTTCCGGGCTGACCGCCGACGTCAACATCATCATCGAGCGTCGCGACCGGGCCGTGACCGTGGCCCGCAGCGCCATTCTCGGCCGCGATCGGGACGCCCGGGTTCTCGTCCTGAACGAGGGTCGCGTCGCTCCGCAACCCGTGACTTTCCTCGAGTGGCCGAGCGAGCGTGTGATTGTTCTTGCCGGACTGAAGGATGGCCAGCAGGTGCTTGCCAGCCCTCGATCCGACCTAATCGGCGAGAAGGCCGTCGCCGTGACCGACCTCGCAGCGGTGCCGGGCGCCGCGCGTCCGCGCGGCTCCGATGCCCGCAAGGCGATGTAGTCCGATGCGGTTCGACCTGAAAGTTGCGTTGCGCTACCTGCTGTCCAACCGGCTGCAGTCGGCGTTGCTCATCGGCGGCGTGGCCATCGCCGTCACCGTGTTCACCTTCAACGCCGCGCTGATCAATGGCCTCGCGGAGTTCCAGATCGACCGCGTTGTCGGCAGTTCCGCCCATGTGACCATCGAGCCGGCGACGCCTCGGCCTGCGGTGGCTCCGGCTGCGGCGGGCGTGATCCGGCTCGTCGCGACACAGCCTGCGCTGCAGCGCCGCGAGCAGATCAAGGAATGGCGCAGCGTCGAGCGCATCATCGACACTCTGCCCGGGGTCACGGGGGTGTCGTACAACATCGTCGGCACCGGACTGGTGACGCGCGGCGAGCAGACGCTGCCCGTCAGCCTGAAGGGTGTCGAACCTGCCCGCCTTGCCGCCATTGCCCCGATCAACGCCAACATCGTCGAAGGCGAGGCGCGCCTCGGGCTCAACGACGTGCTCATCGGTCGCAAACTCGCCAACGATCTCGGCATTGGCGTCGGACAGCCGATCTTCATCACCAGCAACCAGGGGCGAGAGCGCACCCTGACCGTCCGCGGATTGTACGCAACCGGTGTCGAGAGCCTCGACGCCCGGCTCGCGTACGTGAACCTCGACACCGCACGGGTGATGTTCGATCTGCCGGAAGGACTCACCGAAATCGAGATCAAGCTCGCCGACATCTACGCCGCACGCGCGGTTGCGCGACAGCTCGCCGACACCACGGGACTCGAGGCCACCGCCTGGATGGACAAGAACCAGCGGCTGCGTGAAGCACTCGAAGGACAGGGCAACTCCGGCCAGATCATCAAGATGTTCACGCTGATCACCATCGTGGTGGGTGTCGCGAGCGCTCTTCTGCTGACCACGTTCCGGCGCCGCCCCGAGATCGGCATCATGCGCAGCTTCGGCATCTCGCAACGTTTCGTGCTCTCGGTGTTCATGCTGCAAGGAGCGCTGATCGGCATCATCGGGTCGCTGGTCGGCTGCTTCCTCGGCTGGGGATTCAGCACCTTGCTGGCCGGCGCGGGCGAGGGCGGCCGGCGTCTGCCGGTCGACCCCAACCTCGGTCAATACGACGTCGCCCTGTTGCTTGCGGCCGCCGCAAGTATCGCCGCCGCACTATGGCCCGCCCGCGCGGCATCCCGCATCGACCCTGTGGAGGCGATCTCCCAATGACGACCCATACCGCGACGGCTGAGCTTCCCCTGCTTGAGGTGCACGACATCCGCAAGGTGTTCGTCGACCGCGACTTCCAGACACCGGTACTGAAAGGCGTGAACTTCACGCTGCAGCGCGGCGAGATGGTCGCCATGCTCGGCCCTTCCGGCAGCGGCAAGAGCACCTTGCTCTCCATCCTCGGCACGCTCATGCGACCGACGTCCGGCAGCTTTCGAATGCTCGGACGAGAACTGACCACGCTGCCGGAGCGGGAGCTGTCGGACTTCCGCAACCAGCAGATCGGCTTCATCTTCCAGTATCACCACCTGCTGCCCGACTTCACCGCGCTGGAGAACGTGATGTTTCCCCACGCCGGACGGCTGTGGCGCGAGACCCGCGCCGGACGCGAGCGTGCGGCGATGCTGCTCGAGCGCGTCGGCCTGCGGGAGCGGATGAACTATCGCGCGACCCGGCTCTCGGGGGGCCAGAAGCAGCGCGTGGCCATCGCCCGGGCGTTGATGAACCAGCCTGCGCTCGTGCTGGCCGACGAGCCCACCGGCAACCTCGATCGCGAGAACGCCGACCAGGCCTTCGCCCTGATGACCGAGATCCAGCGCGAGACCGGCACGACCTTTCTTTTGTCGACCCATGACCGCGAACTGGCCGAGCGTTGCGAGCGCCGCATCTACATCGAGGGCGGCGTGGTGGTGGACGCGCCGCAGCGACGTCGCGACCCGCGCCCTCATCAAGCCGGACCCGAGCCGACATTTGCGGCAGCGTCCGCCGCAAGCCGTACGCCGCTGCGCGTGATCACCGGCGACGTACCCGCCGTGATCGACCACACCGATACCGGCGACAAGGTCGCCGGCCGGGATGACAGACAGCGGGCGTAACTCCGCGGTCGCACCCGGTCCTGTCGCGCCTTTCAGGCTTTCCCCCCTTCGGTTACCCTCGCAACCGACCGGTCGCCATCCCGTCCTTTCCGGACGCGCGCCGCCCCGGCAACGGAGAACGAGATGACGCAGCCCTTTTTCACGGTGGTGATGCCCACCCGCGACCGGCCTGATCAGATGATCAACGGCATCGCCTCCGTGTTCCAGCAGGATTTCGCGGACTACGAGTTCATCCTCGTCGACAACAGCACGAACTCGGCGACGTTTTCCAAGTGGTATGCCGAAGTCGCCCCGCTCGTCGATCGGCGCTTTCGATACGTGCTTAGTGGCGGATTAGACGTGCGTGAAAGTTTCGAATTCGCCTTCATGCACGCGGGGGGAAAATACGTTCTCATGCTGACGGACCGGATGATTCTCGACGCCGGGGCGCTCAACCGCTTCTACAAGCGACTTGAGGAGCGGCAATTGCCAGTGATGATGTTCGCGGACGGCGAAATCGACCAGCCGCTCCCTGAGCGCGATTTCCGCAGTGCCGTTA